>CAYUMN010000064.1:11649-14798 GCA_964445835.1 uncultured Gemmatimonas sp. | reverse complement strand
TCGCGGTCTTCTTCGCCACCGGCGCCGGAGGAGCCTCACCGCGCAGGAACGCCTCGACCTCCGCCGCGTGCCCCTCGGAATGGACCGTCTCCCACACCTGCTCCACGACTCCCTCCGGCGAGATCACATACGTCGTCCGCATCATCCCCATGTACTTGTTGCCATACATGCTCTTCTCACGCCACGTGCCGTACGCCTCGGAGATCGTGTGCGTCGCATCGGAGAGCAGCGGGAAGGTCAGGCCATGCTTCGCCTTGAACTTCTGGTGCGAGGCCACGGGGTCCGGCGAGACGCCGTACACCAGCGCGTTGCTCGCCTGAAAGCGGGGCAGAAGATCGCGGAACTCGCAGGCCTCGATCGTGCACCCGCTCGTGTCGTCCTTCGGATAAAAATACAGGACGACGCGCTGGCCGCGCAGTGAGGCCAGGGTGATGTAGTTCCCCGTGTCATCCGGGAGGGTAAAGCCGGGCGCGAGATCGCCCGCGCGAACAGTGCTGTACGTCGTCATGGTGTGTGCCCAACGGGTCGGCGACCCGCCTGAGCCTCGGCGAAGGTGAGAAAGGCCTGCTGCGAACTCTTGCTCGGCGTGAAGCCGAACGACGACTTGAGGAGGACGTTCAAAAGTACGGGACGCCAGCGGAGAAAATCGAGTTGCTCGGGACCGTAGCGGCTGACGCCAAGCGCCTGTCCAACCCGCAACGTAGCCGAGAGCACCGAAGCCGGGAGGACCAACATCGGTTTCCCTAACGCTCTAGCTATGTCAGCCAGCGTCATCGCGCCGTCACCGGAGAGGTTGAAGACCCCCGTCCGGTCGCCCGAAATCCCGAGCGCGAAGGCCTCCGCCACGTCCTCATCCCAGATGAACACGAACCGGGACGCGCTCCCCCGGACCGCCAGAATCCGGGGCTTCAGGAAGAGCGCAGTGATCTGATTCCTCGTGGTCGCCCCCAGAACGGTGCAGATCCGGAAGATCAACTGCCCTAGAGCAGGATGCGAGGCGCGGTACTTGGCGAGCATCTCCTCCACCAGGCGCTTGTGGTACGCGTACGCGAAGGCCTCACCGGCCCGGAGCGGGTCGGACTCGACGAGCCACTCCGGATTGTCCGCGTGGTATCCGTACGCGGCACCCGAGCTGGCGACGCTGAGGTGACGCACCCGGGCGGCGATCGCCCCCTCGACCACGTTCTTCGTGCCGTTCACGTCGATGTCGAACGCGCGTGCCCGGTCCCCACTTCCCTCCACCACGGAGGCGAGATGCACCACGTGGGTGATGCGGCGCTCCCGCATGAGCAGACCGAGACTCCGGTCACGGACGTCGATTCCCAAACACTCGAAGCCGAGATCGGTGCGGGGGCGGAGATCGGTCCCGATCACGGTCATCGACTTGGCGAGCTTGGCGCCGAGGAGCGCTCCGACATATCCGGCGGCGCCGGTGATCAGGACGCGACGCTCGCTCATGCGGCGACCACCGCAGCCGTGGGAGGACGCCGCCCCCAATAGGTCGAGATCGCCAAGCCGGACACCAGATGCCAGACTCCCCAGAACGCGGTGATGAGCATCATCGAACCGGCCGCGGGGAAGAAGGTGAAGAGAATCGCTAGCCCGAGTCCGGAGTTATGGATCCCCACTTCGATAGTGACCGCCCGCGTATCGGCGTCATCGAGGCGCGCCATCCGAGCCACGAAGAGACCAATGCCCAGCGCCATCGCATTCTGCAGCACGACGAGCCAGAAGAACTCGCTAAAGCGGTCCACAAACAACGTGCGATTCTCCCAGAACGCCCCGGCGATGAACGCCATCAGCACGAGCAACGAGAGCGAACGCAACGGTCGCTCGAGGCGGCGCGCGATTCGCGGGGCCGTCGATCCGACGACGATGCCGAGCACCACCGGCAGCGCCAGCACCACCGCCACCTGGGCGAGGATTCCGCCCATCGGGAGCGTCACCTCTTGCAACAGCTCGCGCGTGCGCGGATTGAGCCAGCCGTAGAACGCGAAGTTGAATGGCGTCAGCACGGTCGCGGCGAGGCTGGAGATCGTGGTGAGCCCAATGCTCAGCGCCACGTTCCCACGCGAACGCCACGTCAGCACGTTCGACAGCGCTCCACTGGGGCACGCGGCCACGAGCATCATGCCGAGTGAGAGCGCGGGATCGACGCGCAGCACCCAGGTCAGCAGGCAGGTCAGCGCGGGAGTGAGCACCGCCTGCGCGGAGAGTCCCGCAATGATGCCCGCGGGCTTGGCCGCCACGCGTTGCAGGTCGGCCCAGCGCAGGTCGAGCGACGCGCCGAAGACCATCAGTGCGACAATCGCATTCAGCACCGCCAGCCCGGACGGATCGAAGTTGAGCGGGAGTGCGTCGTTCACGCGGGCGTCACCATCGCGTCAGGCGCCGAGGGCGCGCGCATGGTGTCGCAACGCCTTCAGGTAGGAGTCCTTGTGCACGTAGTAGGCCATGCGGTCGAGCTTCAGGTACGAGAAGCCACCATCGACGCGCTCGCCGCGCCACGCGCGCTTGGCGCGCTGCAGCGCGAATGCACCAGGGGACTTCGCCGCCAATCCCTTGAGATATCGCGCCACCAGTTCGGCCTGTTCGTACCGTCCTTGCCACCCGAGCCCGCTCGCCTCGACCATTCCCATCAGAAACATTGTGTCGTCCTCGGGATGGAAGACGTTGAGGTAGAGCCGTGGTGCCGCGGCATCGATTGGCCAGGCCAAGGCCTCGCGCGCGATGAACGGATAGTGGAGCGCATAGCCGGTGGCCTGCAGGATCACGTCGTAATCGCCACGCTCACCATCGGCGAAGTGCACGGTGTGGCCCGCAACGTTGGCGACATCACGCCGGGCGCGAAGGTCGCCGTGTCCGAGATGATGCAGGATCAGCGAGTTCATCACCGGATGGGACTCGTACATCCGGTAGTCGGGGTCAGGGAGGCCGTAGTCGCTCGGGCGACCGATCACGAGGCGGACGATCAATGCATCGACCCACTGCTTCAGCGCGCGCGGCAGTTTGATCATGCCGCCCAGCGTATCGATCGGACGGCCGCGGACGAACTTGGGGAGGAAGTAGTAGCCGCGTCGCAACGAGATATCGACCGAGGCGGCGTGTTTCACCGCATCCACGGCGATGTCCGCACCGGAGTTCCCGCA
>CAYUMN010000064.1:0-11639 GCA_964445835.1 uncultured Gemmatimonas sp. | reverse complement strand
GATCAGGACGCGCTTCCCCGCGAAGTCGTCGGCGCGCTTGTACTCCGCCGAATGCATCACGCGGCCCGCGAACGCGCCGGGCAAGGCGGGTTGGTACGGATGATGGAGCGTCCCGGTGGCGATCAGCACGCCGGTGAACCGACGCGTCCGTTGGGCGCCCCCCTGCTCCGTCGTGACGTCCCAGCCACCGTCGGCGGCACGCACGACGCGCACCACACGCGTCCGGAACTCGTAGTGCGGACGCAACGCGAAGTGATCGGCGAAGTCACTGAAGTAGCGACGGAGCTGCTCGTGCCGCGGATACGACGCCACGTCGTCGCGCATCGGGAACTCCGCGAACTCCGTCATGCGCTTCGATGAGATCAGGTGCGCGCTCTCGTACACCGTGCTCTCGGGATTGGCGATGTCCCACAATCCGCCGACATCGTGGTGCCCTTCGAATCCGGTGAAGGGTACGCCATGCTTCTGCAGGGCGCGCGCCGTCGCGAGTCCCATGGGGCCGGCCCCGATCACCGCGTACATCGACCGCCTAGAAGAGCGGCTCGCCGCCCATCAGGACGGCCATCACCGCCTTCTGGACATGCAACCGGTTCTCGGCTTCATCCCACACGCGGCTCTGCGGACCGTCAATGACCGACGCGGCGACTTCCTCGCCGCGATGCGCGGGCAGGCAATGTAAGAAGATCGCGTCGCGCGTCGCCCGGGCCATCAGGGCGTCATCCACCTGAAATGCGGCGAAGGCCGCCGCGCGTGTCGCGTGTTCGTCTTCGTGTCCCATCGAGGCCCAGACATCCGTTGTCACGACATCGGCGCCGTCCGCCGCCTCGGCGGCATCGCGTACGAGGGTCGCGTGTCCCGACGCGACCGCGCTCGCAAGAATGGCGGGATCGGGATCGTAGCCTTCCGGACACGCCAGCCGGAGCGTGAAGCCCAGTTGCAGGGCGGCATCACACCAGCTGTTCGCCATGTTGTTGCCGTCGCCGATCCACGCGATCGTCTTGCCCTCGAAGGTGCCAAGATGCTGTTGCACCGTCAGGAGATCGGCGAGAATCTGGCACGGATGCTGGAGATCGGTGAGCCCATTGATGATCGGCACCTCGGAGTAGCGCGCGAACTCCTCGACGTCGGCGTGCGCGTACGTGCGAATCAGGATCCCATTCACCATGCGGTCCAGCACGCGCGCGGTATCGGCGACATCCTCACCCCGCCCGAGCTGGACGTCGCGCGGCGTGAGAAAGAGCGCGTGGGCACCCAACTGCCAAGCGCCGACCTCGAACGAGACCCGCGTGCGTGTGCTCGACTTGTGGAAGATCATCGCGAGCGCCTGGCCTTCGAGCGGACGCTTCCGATACTCACCGCACCGCATGCGGTCGGCGAGCGCGAAAAGTGCGCGGAGCTCAGGGCCGCTGAAGTCGGTCAGCGCGAGCAGATCGCGGTGGGTCGCCATTGGAGTCAGTTACTGGGACAGGGCGCCGTGGTCCACGCGGGAGATGAGAGCATCCCACGACGAATCACCAACTGCGTCTCGGCCGGAATGACCGTGGAATCACTCGCGAGTGTGCTCGCCACGAACTCCGCACTCAACGAGAGCGAGTCGCCACGATCGAACTGGGCGAGCGTGGGCACGCCATCGGTAGCGCGCGCGCGGGCGAGGCACTGCGGCGCGCTCCCCACCGACGTGGTGATGGCGCTGACACTGCGCATCCACTCCGCACGCGCGAGGGAATCGCTCGCCCAGCTTCGCGTCGCACTGATCGCGAGCACGAGCGCCGCCTCGACCGGCCAATCGCCACTCGTGCTATCGAATACCGGCACCACATACGTGACCTTGTGCTCGCCGATCGTCTCCCGGAGTCCGACGCCCATCACGGGCGCGATGTTCCGTCTCATGGCGCGCGCCCCGCCGGAGCGGAGCACGGTGAACGGGATCCCCTTCAGTTCGTCGAAGGGGGCCATGCCGGCGCCGATGTCGGCCGTGTCACGTCGACTCCCGCAAGCTGTCGCCAGGAGGATGCCGCAGAGCAGAAGCGCGCGTCGCATGAGCGTCGGGGTCAGAGGATGTACTTTCGGAGGTCTTCGTCCTCGACGATCGCCGCCAACCGCTCGCGGACCGTCTTGCCATCGACGACCTCGGGAGCCGTGCCACGATCGGGGAGTTCGTACAGCAATTCTTCGAGCAGCGTCGTCATGACCGTATGCAGACGACGCGCGCCGATGTTCTCCATGCGCGTGTTCACCAACGCGG
Source organism: uncultured Gemmatimonas sp. (assembly GCA_964445835.1). Classification (GTDB taxonomy): domain Bacteria; phylum Gemmatimonadota; class Gemmatimonadetes; order Gemmatimonadales; family Gemmatimonadaceae; genus Pseudogemmatithrix. Next base: position 9,394 of record CAYUMN010000064.1, on the reverse strand, counting down.
CCAAGCGCGCGATCTCGGCGATGCCGTCCGTCGTGAAAGTGAGGTCGCACCCTTCGGCCTTCACCAGTGCGGCGTACTGCTTGGTGAGCGCGTTCTCCGGCTCCGTCATGATGCGCACGAAGTCGGCCTCGGTGAGCGGCTTCAGCTCGACGCGAATCGGGAAGCGCCCCTGCAACTCCGGAATGAGATCGCTCGGCTTCGACACGTGGAAGGCGCCAGCCGCCATGAAGAGCACATGGTCGGTCTTCACCATCCCGTAGCGCGTCTGCACGTTCGACCCCTCAACGATCGGCAACAGGTCGCGCTGCACGCCTTCGCGCGAGATGTCGGGACCACCGAAGTCGCTCTTGGCGCCGGCGATCTTGTCGATCTCGTCGAGGAAGACAATGCCCATCGATTCCACGCGCTCAATGGCATCGGCCACGACGTCATCGAGATCGATCAGCTTGTCGAACTCCTGGTCGAGCAGAATGCGACGCGCTTCGGAGACCTTCACCGTGCGCTTCTTGGTGCGCTTGGGCAGGAGGTCCGCGAGCATGTCGGTGAAGTTGCTCATCCCTTCAGGCGCGCCCTGCTGTCCCATCGCGTCCATCGAGGGCGGCGCCTGCGTGACTTCGACCTCTACCTCACGCTGCTCGAGCTGGCCGTCCTTCAGCAGTTGCTTCAGCTTCTCGCGCGTGCGCTGGTGACGCTCCTGCGCGATCTGCTGCTCCTGTTGGACGCTCCCCTGCGACGTCGCCACGAACACCCGCTCGGCTTCCGTGGGCGTGGCGGCGGGAGTGGGCGCGGGCGGCGGGAGGAGCAGATCGAGGAGACGATCGTCCACGCGATCGTTCGCGAGATCCTCCACTTCCTGCTCCCGCTCGGTGCGCACCATCTCGATCGCGCTGTCCACGAGGTCGCGCACCATCCCCTCGACATCACGACCGACGTATCCCACCTCCGTGAACTTCGAGGCCTCGACCTTGATGAAGGGCGCACCGGCGAGCTTCGCCAAGCGACGCGCGATCTCCGTTTTCCCCACGCCCGTGGGGCCGATGAGGATGATGTTGTTGGGGGAGATCTCCTCGCGGATGTTCTCGGGCGCATGCTGCCGGCGCCAACGGTTGCGTAGCGCGATGGCGACGGCCTTCTTCGCCTCACCCTGCCCCACGATGTAGCGATCGAGCTCCGCGACGATGCGCCGGGGAGTGAGGTCAGCGAGGCGCGCGAGCGCCTGTTCGGTCCGCGGGCTGGTCATGTCAGGCGGTCGGTTCGACGACCGTGATGTTGGTATTCGTATAGACGCAGATCTCGCCGGCGATCGTCATCGCGCGCTTGACGATCTCAGGCGCCGAGAGCGAGGTCTCGCGCACGAGGGCGCGCGCGGCGGCCAACGCATAGGTGCCGCCGGAGCCAATGGCCAGAATGCCGTCATCGGGTTCGATCAACTCGCCGTTGCCGGAGATGACGAAGCCATGCTCGCTGTCGACGACGATCAGCAAGGCTTCGAGGCGACGCAGATTGCGATCCGAGCGCCAATCCTTGGCGAGTTCGACCGCCGCCTTGGGAAGATTGCCCGGATGGCGATCGAGCTTCTCTTCGAACTTCTCGAAGAGGGTGAAGGCATCGGCGGCGGCGCCGGCGAAACCGGCAAGGACGCGCCCGCCCTTGAGCGGGCGCACTTTCACTGCGCTCGACTTCATCACCGTGTCGCCGACTGAGACCTGGCCGTCGCCGCCGATCGCGACCTTGCCGTCCTTGCGGACGGCGAGGATGGTGGTGGCGTGGAATGTGGGGAGTGGCATAGGGTGGGAATATACCTATACCTCGCCACTATTGGCGCTCGTACTGGCTCCGCCAGGACGCAAACTCGCTCGGACGGAGCTGGTGCCTCATCGCGGAGGCATCATTGAGGGTGAGCAGCAGAGAGAGAAGGGTCTCCGCGAACGCGTCCCTATCGGAGGCAGGTATTTCGTGGGATACGCCCCAGCTCAATCCCCAACCCTGCGATGGCGCGACGCCGCCGCGCACCGCTTCCGCAATCGCTTGACTGAGCGCGTCACGATACCGCAGTCTGATCGGATCCGGTTGCGCCGTCGCGGCTTGCGCGACCAAGTAGAGCTCGCAGGATCGCTCGTAGGCTCGAACGAACGTTTCGCGAAGGAGTTCAACGCGATTGAACTCGTAGACCGCGAGGGTTCCGTCGATGTAGTCTCGCGCTGGGACATCGACGAAGGTGAGCGGACAGTAGTTATGCGCGACGAGCGGAATGTTCGCCGCGAGCCGCGATGTCCGCTTGTTCACGTCGTTAAACGGTTGCAGATAGGGGAGGTGCACCATCAGAAAGAATGCCTGCTCGAACGGGTCGTCGACGGCGGCAGCACTTATCACGATTCGCGAGAAACATTCCGATATCAGCTGCGGGACGCTCGTTGGCAGGTAGTTGGAGTTCCCGATGCTCACCGCGCCGCGCCTGAGCTGTCCCTCGTGCGCCTTGTTGACCATGAGGTTCTCCGCCAGCGTCGCGTGCAGACTACGGAGGAGGCGTTCATTGACGACGAGATCCGCACCCTCGCCGACGAGGATCTCAATCGCGGCCTTGTGGTTGAGAATCATCTGCGTCTCTACGGCATCCTTTCCATAGGCGCTCTGGCCGAACTCGATCAAATTCTGTGTGTCGAGACGCGAGTAAGTGTTACCCTCCAGCCGGCTCGACGCCCACGATAGATCAATGAGTAGCCGCTCGATAATCTCAGGCGCGTATGTTCCAGCGGGACGACGCTCCGCGGAGCTCCGCCCCCGCTCCGCCAACTGCTTTCGCGTATCCGCGGGGAGATAAAAAGTTGTTCCCGGCACGTAGTCGAATAGCCAGTCCGGCTTGTAGGTGACGTAGGGGCGCGTCTCACGCGGCAGCCGGATTAGGTCGCGAACCGCCTCGACGCTACTCGCGGCCTCGGCGTTCGCCGGACCGGCTGATTCAGGCGCGGCGGCGCGAGGAGCGAGAAGCCGGTAACGCCTCCCTTTCCCTCTCCCGAATGCCTCAAGCTCGTCCGATGGCACTGCCTTCAGTCGGTACGAGACCGCAGTCGGCTCGAGGGTTCTCGCAAATTCAGCCTGCAGCAGCTCGGCGATCTCGCCGACAGAGAGTCCGTCTGGGTGCTTCGCCAGCGCCTGTCGAATCAGTTGGATGTCTTGGCGCATCGCGCGTCGCAGACCAGCCATTTATGGTCTCCTCATAATTATCGATATTTTATCGATAATTAGTCTATAAGTCAACCGTTATCGATAATTTATCGATAATAACGCGCTACGCGAGCCTTCTGGACGCAAGGTAGCGACCACCTGATGCGCCAGTGACCTCACCCATGAGCGCCAGCGTCTCGAGGTGCCGTACGACAAGCGACGCTTGGGCCCCCGCAAACGCGGCGGAGACCTCGGCCGCCGAGCGGGGCTGCTGGGCAACGAGCGCGCCAATGGCGGCGATCTGCTCAACGGCGGTCGCGGGCCACGGGGTCGCGGCAATCGGCGCGGCCGGCTCTTCAGCCGCCACGGACTTCTGCTTCCTGCCCCGGCTGGGCTTAGGGGCCGCCGACTCATCCAGCGCTTGCTCGATCTGTGCGGCCTCTCGCGCCTGTTCCGGTGCGAAGCGCGGAATCTGGTATTCGGGGCGCAGCACTCAAAGAACCAGGTCTGGAACGAGGCGCGCTCGTTGGCCCCGACACCGGCCCAGCCTCACGCCCGCGGGTGCGCACTCCGATACACCGCTTTGAGCCGCTCCACCGACGTATGCGTGTAGATCTGCGTCGTCGACACGCTCGCGTGCCCCAACAGCTCCTGCACGGCGCGCAGATCCGCCCCACCGTCCAACAGGTGCGTCGCGAAAGTATGCCGCAGCGCATGCGTGCTCAGCCCCGCCCCTTCATCCACCCGATGAATCCACGCCGTGACCGCGTTATGCAGCGTCTTGGGGCTCATCCGCGTGCCGCGCTGGCTCAGGAAGAACGCGGACCGATCGCCCTTGGCCCCCACCTTGGTCAGCAACGCATCTCGGACCCGCTCGTACTCCCGGAGTGCCTGCTGCGCCGCGCCACCGACCGGGACAATGCGTTCCTTCCGCCCTTTGCCGCGCACCTTCACCGAGCCGGCGAGCAGGTCAAGATCACGCCGGTCGATCCCGCGCAACTCGCTGCTGCGGAGCCCAGCCGAGTAGAAGAGTTCGAGCATCGCGACATCGCGCACGTCAGTGAACCGTCCCTCTTGGGCCCGCGTGGCCGCCGCGGTGAGCATCGTCTCCACTTGGGCACGATCGAGGTGCCCGGGCAGATGCTTCTCCAGCTTCGGCGACCCCACCGCGCGCGCCGGATTCGCCTCCACGAGGTCGTTCCGGTGCAGGAATCGAAAGAACGAGCGCGCCGCCGAGAGTGCGCGCGCGGCCGAGCGCTTCGAGAGCCCGCGCCGATGCAGATGCGCGAGCCACGAGCGCATGGCGAGGCGGTCAATCGTCTCCCACGCGACCTGCTCGATTCCGAGATGCGACGCCAAGAACTGCTGCAAGTCCGCGAGATCGCGCGCGTACGCCGTCACCGTATTCGGCGAGACATCGCGCTCCTTCTCAAGATGCGTGAGGAACCCCGCGACGAGGTCCTCAGCACCGGCGTCAGCCATGACGCGGCTTCACCGGTTCACCGAAGTGGGCACCGAGCGAGGTGAGATAGCTGTCCACCGTGCGGAACGGGCCGCGGACCTTCATGAGCACGCGGGCGAAGGGGGACTCGACGTAGCCCTGCTCCGTGATCGTGACCTCCGTGCCCGCCCCAGTCGCGGCGACCTCATAGGTCCAAGTGCCACCCCAGCCCTGCCCTTCTTCCTCGACAATCTTGTGCACCATCGACTTCCCGTCGATGACGCGCGAGATCTGAATTTTGACGACCCCAGCTGCGCCCATGTTCTCTTCCCACGTCTCACCGCGTCCCGAGGACAATCGCCGCGCGGACTTCAGATCGCTCCACCACGTACTCGTCGTGCCAATATTGCGGATCACCCGGAAGACGGTATCCGGCGGCGCGACAATCGTCACGGTGCTGCGGACGGTATGCTCGCGCGGGAGGCCACGGCCGTAGAAGAAAATCCCACCGCCGATCACGACGCCCAGCACGACGACTGTCTTGATGAAGCCCATACACTCACTCCGGGGGAACGGTCGCCGACACAATGCCATGCTCTTGACGCCACGAGTCAAGCGTCTGTAACGCCCGCTCGGCGTACCGTTCGCGCTTCACGTCCTTGTTCCGCGGCGGGTCGGTCAATTCCTCGAGCAAGCCGAAGTTGGCGTTCATCGGCTGGAAGTGCGCCGGATCGGCCTCGCGGAGGTAGCGATAGAGGGCGCCCAGCATAGTGGTGGGCGGGGGGATCACTGGCGCCTCGCCACGCAGGAGGCGGTCGAGATTGATGGCCGCGAGGAGTCCCGTCGCCGTGCTCTCCGTGTACCCCTCGACTCCGGTGATCTGCCCCGCGAACAGCGTGGTCGCGCGGTCGCGCAACGACAGGTGCGGGGAGAGCGCCGCGGGCGAGTTCACATACGAATTGCGGTGAATGCTCCCGAACCGCAGGAACTCCGCGTTCGCGAGCCCGGGGATCATGCGGATCACCTTTTGCTGCTCGCCGATGCGCATGCGGGTCTGGAACCCCACGAGGTTCCACATCCGGCCGGCCTTGTCCTCGCGGCGGAGCTGCACCACGGCCCACGGGCGCTTCCCGGTGGAGGGATCGGTGAGTCCCACGGGGCGCATCGGGCCGTGGCGCAGCGTTTCGGGCCCGCGGCGCGCCATTTCTTCGATCGGCATGCAGCCCTCGAAGTACGGGACTTTGTCGAACTCGTGCGCCGTGAACTGGTCCGCCGTGGAGAGCGCCGCAATAAAGGCGTCGTACTCGTCCTTGGTCATTGGACAGTTCATGTACGCGCCGGGTTCCTCCTGCGCGCTCTCCATCGTTTCCTTGTCCCAACGCGCGGCGCGGAACGCGATTGCTTCATCAATGCTCTCGGTCGCGAGCACGGGAGCGATGGCGTCGTAGAACGCGAGCCCGGTCACGCCCAGTCGCGCCCGGATCGCCTCAGCGAGCGCGTCACTGGTGAGCGGGCCAGTGGCGATGATCCCGACCGTCGGGAGCGTCGTGACCTCCTCGCGCGTCACCGTGATGCGCGGATGCGCGTGCACGCGGTCATGCACGGCGGCGCTGAACGCCTCGCGATCCACCGCCAGCGCACTTCCGGCGGGAATACGGGCCGCGTCGGCGGCCTCGAGCACGATGCAGCCGAGCGCACGCATCTCGGCTTTCAACAGGCCGTGTGCGTTCGTGACCTCGGTGCTCTTGAAGGTGTTCGAGCACACGAGCTCGGCGAGCTTGTCGGTGCGATGCGCGGCGGTCGGGCGCACGCCGCGCATCTCGTGCAGCACGACCGTATGGCCGCGCTCCGCCAACTGAAAGGCGGCCTCGCTTCCTGCGAGGCCGCCTCCGACAACGTGCACGGCATCCGGCACCGTCACGTCGTCACCGCCTCCGCCTCGGTGCCTTCTGGCACCTCGACGCCCCACTCGTTCTGACACTTCAAGCACTTCCGGTAGTGACCGCGCGTCTTGTTGCTCTTCGCCTCGGCCCCCAAGAATCCACAGTCCGGGCACTTCTCGGCCACTGGCTTGTCCCAGCAGACGAAGTCGCAGTTCGGATAGTTCTCGCAGCCGTAGAACGCCTTCCCGCGCTTCTTCGAGCGACGCGCGGCAATGTCCCCGCCATCCTTCGGACAGAGCACACCGGTGGGCATCGAGCGCGTCCCTTTGCACTTCGGGAAGGTCGAGCACCCCAAGAACTCCCCGCTACGCGAACGGCGCACGACCATCGGCTTCGTGCAGAGCGGGCAGGCCCATTTCGTGAGCACCGGCGGCTCCTTCTTCCCCTTCAGCGGGCGCGTGAACGTGCAGGTCTTGGGATGATTCTCGCAGGCCACGAAGGGCCCGAAGAATCCGCCTTTTGGCAACAACTTGCCGCCGCACTCCGGGCACCGCTCCGTCTCGAGCGCCGAGAGATCATGCGCCTCGCGAATCAATGCTTCGGCGTCGACCGACTCGAGCGCCTGCGCGAAGGGCGACCAGAACTCGGCAAGGACATCCTTCCAGCCCATCGCGCCCGCTTCGACCTTGTCGAGCTCGCCTTCCATCTTGGCGGTGAAGCCGATGTCGAACTCGCGCGGGAACTGCTTCACCATCACCTTCTCAACGGACTCGCCGAGCGGCGTGGGGAAGAAGCGGCGCTGCTGCAGCTCGGCGTAGTGGCGCTCCGTCAGCGTCGAGATGATGCTGGCGTAGGTGGAGGGCCGACCGATGCCACGCTTTTCGAGCTCCTTCACGAGCGAGGCTTCGGAGTAGCGCGGCGGCGGCTCGGTGAAGTGCTGCGTGGGATCGATTGAACGCACCGGCACTCGCTCTCCCGGCTCGATCGCCGGAAGAGCCTGTTCATCCTCAAGCGCCTTCGACTCCCCCTCTTCACGCACTTCCTTATACAACGCGAGGAAGCCCTGGAACTTGATGACCGAGCCCGTGGCGCGAAACAGGTAGCGGCCGAGATCGAAGTCCACCGTGGTCGTGTCGAACACGGCGGGGGCCATCTGCGATGCCATGAAACGCTGCCAGATGAGCGTGTAGAGCTTGAGCTGTTCCGGCGAGAGATACTTCGCGACGCTGTCCGGCGTACGCGCGGGATCGGTCGGACGAATGCCTTCATGCGCGCCCTGCGCCGCATCGTCCTTTGCGGCGGGATAGAGCTGCGGATCCTTGGCGAGGAACTCCTTCGCGTAGTGCGCTCCGAGATACTCGCGGGCCGCCGTGGCGGCCGAGTCGGCGACACGCACGTGGTCGGTACGCATGTAGGTAATGAGACCGACCGAGCCCTCGATCTTTCCGAGTTCGACACCTTCGTAAAGATTCTGCGCGAGCCGCATCGTGCGCTTGGAGCCGAAGCCGAGCTTCTTCGCGGCCTCCTGCTGCAAGGTCGACGTCTTGAACGGCGCCTCGGGATTCTTGCGACGCTCGCGCCGCTTGATGTCCGTGACGTCGAAGAACGTCCGGCCCTTGAGCGTGTCGAGGATGCCCTGCGCGACCTTCTCGTTCGGGATGTCGGGCTTCTCGCCCTCGACATGATGCAGCTTGGCCGTGAACGCTTGTCCCTCATGCTCAAGCTGCGCGGCAATCGTCCAGTACTCACGCGGCACGAACGCCCGAATCTCACGCTCGCGCTCCACGAGGAGCCGCAACGCCACCGTCTGCACGCGACCGGCCGAGAGTCCCTTCTTGACGGTCTTCCAGAGCACGGGGCTGGCCTTGTAGCCCACCAGGCGGTCGAGCACGCGACGCGCCTGTTGCGCATCGACCTTTTTGCTGTCGATGTCGCGCGCGATGTCGAGCGCCTTCTTCACGGCGTCCTTCGTGATCTCGTAGAAGAGCGCGCGCTTGATCGGCGGCGCGGTCTTTCCCTTGATCTGCTGTTCGACGTGCCACGCGATCGCCTCACCCTCGCGGTCAGGGTCGGTCGCGATGAAGACGGCGCTCGCCGTCTTGGCCGCACTTTTCAGTTCGGCCAGGATCTTTTCCTTGCCGGGAATCGTCACGTACTCGGGCTCGAACCCGTTCTCGGTATCGATGCCGATGCTCTTCACGGGGAGATCGCGGATATGCCCCACCGTCGCCTTCACGGCGTAGGCGGAACCCAGGTACTTCCCGATCGTCTTGGCTTTGGCGGGCGACTCGACAATCACCAGCGACTTGCCAGCAGCGGAACGCGCCGCTTCCTCGTCGTGCGGAAGCTCGGGCTCAGCGGCCTTGCGGCGCGGGGCGGCCTTCTTGGCCGCGGTCTTTTTAGTCGCGGCCTTCTTGACCGCGGTCTTTTTGGCCGCGGCCTTCTTTTTGGGCGCCTTCGTGGCGGTCGTTCTCTTGGACGTGGCCATGTCGTATGCGAGAGGAGACGGACAGGGAGGGCAGGCTAGTCACCCGATCGGGATGAAGCAAGCGCTACTATAAGAGCGGCAACCTCACTCGGGGTCAGCAAATCAACGCTAACCATATGATTTGATTGCAGATAGGCAGTTTCACGATGCCGTAGTATCTCCCCCAATCGAATCGCGGGATCGCCCCCCGCGAGCAACGGGCGGACCGTCGCCGCCCCCCCCATTCGGGTGGCTGCAACCGCCGGGGAGACCTCCAAGTACACCAGCTGGGTGACTCCCCCCAGCGCCCCGCGATTCTCGGCATCAAGGACCCAACCGCCCCCCGGCGCGAGCACCAAGGGGCCCCGATTCGCGAGGGCGACAGTCGCCGCATGCTCTCTTGCCCGGAACCCGGCCTCTCCTGCGCTGGCGAAGATC
>CAYUMN010000063.1:10194-14840 GCA_964445835.1 uncultured Gemmatimonas sp. | reverse complement strand
GCGGATCTTGGTGAGCAGGTCGGCGGCGGTCATGAGTGGGAGGTCAGGAGAGCCGCCGACCTGCTCACCAAGATCCGCCTGCACGGCGTGGTACCGCGCCACGTGGCCATCATCATGGATGGCAACGGGCGGTGGGCGCGCGAGCGAATGCTCCCGCGCCCCATTGGCCACCGGAACGGCATGAAGGCCGTGCGCGAAGTGGTGGAGGGGGCGCTCGAAGTCGGTCTTGAGGCGCTCTCGCTCTTCGCCTTTTCGCAGGAGAACTGGCAGCGGCCGCCGATTGAGATTCACGCGCTGATGACCCTGCTCGAGGAATACATCCAGCGCGAAGCCGAAGAGCTGCACCAGCAGGGCGTGCGCGTCCAGGTGCTTGGCGATATCGAGCGCCTCACGCCGCCGGCCCGTGACGCGGTGGACCGCGTGGTCGCACACACGGCGGGCAACACCAAGCTCACGCTCAACCTCTTTATTTCGTACGGCTCGCGCGCGGAGCTCACGCGCGCGGCGCGCCTGCTCGCCGAGGATGTCGCGGCTGGGCGGATCACGCCGGAGCAGGTGACCGAGGCGGCCTTTGCGTCGAAGCTCTACACGCACGATTGCCCCGATCCCGATCTGTTGATCCGTACCTCCGGCGAGCAGCGCATCTCGAACTTCCTGCTCTGGCAGGTGGCGTACACCGAGCTGTTCATTTCGCCGGTGCTGTGGCCCGATTGGTCGCGCACGAATCTCTACGAGGCCATTCTCGATTTTCAGCACCGCGATCGCCGGTTCGGAAAGGTCGCGGTCTGACGTGAGCGAGTTCGCGAAGCGCGTCGCGTTTGCGCTGGCTGCGATTCCGGTCATTGTGGCCTGTGTCTATTTCGGCGGCCCCTTGCTGACGACGCTGCTGGCCATTGCCGCCGCACTTGGCGCCCGAGAGTACGCGCGCCTCGCGGAGTCTGCCGGGCTGCGGCCGCTCACCTCGTGGCTGATCGTGTTGTCGGCCGCGGTGCCGATCGCCCTCCACGCGCTCTCGCTCGGCTATCGTGTGCCGGGGATCGCATGGATCGCGATGCTCGTGCCGGCGATGCTGACCACCGCGCTCTTCACGCGCGGCTCGGACGGGAAGCCGATCGGCTCGGTGGCGACGACGCTCTTCGGCATCTGGTATACCGGCGGCATGCTCGCCTTTGTGTACGCGCTGCGGTATCACCGCTTTGCGATCACCGCCGTCGCCGGCTCGTTGCTGGTGGCGCTGCCGGTGGTGTTGACCTGGCTCAACGACAGTGGCGCATTCTTTTTCGGCAAGAAGTTCGGACAGGCGAAGCTGATGCCGAGCGTGAGCCCGGGAAAGACGTGGGCCGGCGCCTGGGGCGCGCTGGGGACGACCATCGTCTTCACCTATGTGCTCGTTCAGTTCGTGCTCAAGCCGTACGCCGGCCTCTCGATGACCATCTTCGGTATGATCGTGTTCGGCACGGTGATGAGCGTGGCCGCGCAGGTCGGTGATCTCGTGGAGAGCATGCTCAAGCGCGAGGCCGGGATGAAGGATTCATCGAATCTCATTCCTGGGCATGGCGGCGTGTTGGATCGCGTGGACTCGTTGCTGTTCACGGTGCCGGTCGCCTATGTCCTGCTGGAGCAGCTCCTCGTGGTGGCCGCGTGAGCCGAGTGGGTGTTGCGCTGCTTGGCGCGACGGGGAGCATTGGGGAGACGGCGCAGCGAGTGGTGGCGCGCCATCCCGAGCGGTACCGCTTTGTGGCGCTGACGGCGAATGGCAATCTTGATGGGCTCGCCGCCGCCACGGCGAAGTGGAAGCCGGAGTATGCGGGACTCGTCGAGCCCAATGGCCGCAGTTTGCCCGCAGGGTGGGGGAGTGGCGCCGAGTGCCTCGTGGAGGCGGCGCAGCATCCGGACGCTGATATCGTGTTGAACGCCGTGGTCGGGGCCGCGGGACTCGATGCGACCCTTGCGGCGCTCACCGCGGGAAAGCGCGTCGCGCTCGCGAACAAGGAATCGCTCGTGATCGGCGGCGCGCTGGTGCAGCGCGCGCAGCGGGCGCATGGTGGCGCGGTGATTCCTGTGGATTCCGAGCACTCGGCGCTGTTGCAGTGCCTCGCTGGGCGCGTGGTGGCGACGGGGGAAGGATTGCTGCCGGTGCAGGGCGTGAAGCGTTTTGTGATTACCGCGAGTGGTGGCCCCTTCCGCACTTGGGAGACCGAGCGCATTCGTGCGGCGCGTCTTGAGGATGCGTTGAATCATCCGACGTGGGCGATGGGGAAGAAGATCACGATCGACAGCGCGTCGCTCGCGAACAAGGCGCTCGAGGTGATTGAGGCGCATGTGTTGTTCGGCGTGCCCTACGAGAAGATCGAGGTCGTGGTGCACCCGCAGAGCATCGTGCACTCGATGGTGGAGTTCGAGGATGGCAGCGTGCTCGCGCAGATGGGGGTGCCCTCGATGGAGCTCCCCGTGCTCTATGCGATGACGTATCCGGAACGGCTCGAGGACGCGGGGGTCCCGCGCTTCGATCCGATTGCGGCGTCGCCGCTGACCTTCGAGCCCGTGCGCCATGACGCCTTCCCGACGCTCGGGCTGGGAATTGCCGCCGGGAAGCAGGGCGGGGCGGCGCCGGCCGTGTTCAATGCCGCGAACGAGGCGGCGGTCGCGCGCGTTCTAGACGGGTCGCTGCTGTTCAGCCGGATTCCCGCGGCGATCGACGCGGCGCTCACGCGCCTCGGGGCGATGCCCGGTGACGATTTGATCTCCTTGCGTGCCGCCGATGCGGCGGCGCGCGCTCTCGTGCAGGAGTTGCGCTGATGTTGAGTTGGCTGGCACCACTATTGGTCCTGGGGCTCGTGATCTTCGTGCACGAGCTCGGACATTTCCTCGCGGCCAAGTGGGCCGGCGTCTACGCGCCGCGCTTCTCGCTTGGCTGGGGCAAGCCACTGCTGAGCTTCCGTCGTGGTGAGACCGAGTACGCGCTGAGCGCGCTGCCCATTGGCGGTTATGTGCGCATGGCGAGCAAGGAGGACGAGCAGGCGTCCGCGCTCGAAGGGGGCGGGGAACTCACGGCCGACGGTAAGCCGGTGGAGCGCTCGAAGCATTGGGATGAGCACTCGATGATCCCGCATGGCCCGCTGCCGATTCCGAGCGATCGCTGGTTCGAGAGCAAGCCGCTGTACAAACGGTTGGTGATCCTGTTCGCCGGCGTGTTCATGAACGTGGTGCTGACGATCATTGTCTCGACCGGGATCTTCTCGTATTACGGCCGCGGCTATCTGCCTGCCGTCGTCGACAGCGTGGTGGTGGGGAAGCCGGCCGCGTTGGGCGGGATGCTGTCCGGCGACAGTATCAGCGCGATCGACGGCGTCGCCGTCACCCGCTGGGACGAGGTGCTCAAGAAGGTCTCTGCCGCCCCTGAGCGTTCGGTGACGATCACGGTGGTGCGCGGCGGGCAGTCGGTGGATATCGCGATCGTCCCGGAGGCGCAGGAGGTGGCGACGCCGCCCACGGGGGAGCTGAAGCGTGTGGGGCGGATCGGGGTGGGCCCGCGCGGCACGCCAGCTCGGGAGCCGGTGCCCTTTGGTGAAGCGGTAACCGAAGGGTGGAACGCGACCTGGTCGATGGGTGGCAGTGTGCTCACCGTGCTCGGCGGGCTTTTCCGCGGGAGCGTGTCGGTGAGCGAGCTCGGCGGACCGGTCGCGATCGCGCAGGCCAGCGTCACGGCGGCGCAGTCGGGGCTGGAGAATCTCTGGGCGCTGGTGGCGTTCTTGAGCATCAATTTGGCGATTCTGAATTTGCTGCCGATTCCGTTGTTGGATGGTGGGCAGATCGTGCTGCAGATCACGGAGTCGGCGATTCGGCGGCCGCTGCCGGAGCGGGTGCGGGAGTGGTATGCGCGGATCGGGCTGTTCGTGATTCTCGCGCTGTTCGTGACGGTGACGTTCAATGATCTGAAACGGTTGGTGATGGGGTGGTTCGGGACATGAGTGAGACTCCCTCCCCACGGCTGACGCAGGCGCTCTCCGATCGATATCGGATCGAACGCGAGCTCGGACGGGGAGGGATGGCCACGGTCTACCTCGCGCCCGACGTGAAGCATGAGCGTCGTGTCGCGGTGGAGCATTGGGTTCGGGAGGTCGGAGGGCGGTGACGTTGGGAGCGAGTGCCTCGCGATGCGTCGCGTCGCGATGCGTCGCGTAGATCATTTGCCGGAGGACACGTATGACAGTCCGAATGGCCGCGCAGGTGTTCCGTGCGCTCGCGTCGATTGTCGGCGCGTTTCAGGTGGCGCTGGTGCTCGGCGCGCCGTGGGGCCGACTGACGTGGGGTGGTCGGTATGACGGGGCGCTCCCGGGGTCCATGCGGGGCGTCGCGGCGTTCTCGTTGCTGCTTATGGTGGTCTTCGCGTGGGTGATCAGCATGCGCGCGGGGAATCATGGGCCCCGACCACAGCGCCGTGCGCGTTGGTTCGCGTGGATTGTTGTCGGCTATTGCGGACTGGGCGTGATTGCGAACGCCATCACTCCAAGCCCGTGGGAGCGCGTGCTCTGGCTGCCGATCGTGGCGTCCATGCTCGTCACGAGCGTGATTGTGGCGCGCGCACCCCTGTCTCTGCCGCGTGGCGATTCGGCGAGCGTCACGCTGGTCGCCATGCTTGTCGC
>CAYUMN010000063.1:2416-10094 GCA_964445835.1 uncultured Gemmatimonas sp. | reverse complement strand
GAGATGCCCCAACTGGCCGGCACCTATGTGCTGTCGTTTGGCATCGACACGCTGCGGTTGGATAGCGCGGGTACGTATCGCCGATCGTTCGGTTGGGCGGACGCGCTACGGATCGACCAAGGGCGCTGGGGACTTGGCAGCGCGGGGCGAGTGGTGGTCCTGCACGACTTTCCGCGGCGCTGGCCGGAGCACGGGAACCATGACCCGAAAAAGGGCTGGCACGTGCCCGACACGACGCAACGGCACCTGCTTGGCCTGACAATCGAGCGGAGTTGGAGCGGAGGAGTCCGTCTCGGCGTGATGCCAGAGATCGGGTGGCGCTACGTCAAGCTCGATCTCCCGTGAGCGCGAGCTTGAGTAACACGACGACGCGCTATCCGCGCTGACGTTCCGAGCGGCGCCCAAAGAACGCTCGGGCGCGTCAGTCTTCGGCGGCCGACGCTTTTGCGTCCGTCGCCTCAGAGGAAGGGCTGGTACCGCGGTTTCCAGAGCCGGTCGTAGGTGATGCCGACGCGAAGCTGGCTCGCCATCCCAGGCATCCGCGTGTCGCGAACCTTCCCTTGATAGAAGAAGAGATCGGCCGAAATTGAGAGGGCTAGCTCGTCCACGAGCGGCACAATGACCTCGTGGATCATGTTGTATCGCAGCGCGAGGTTGGCGTCGGTATCGAACGGGGCTGGAAAGAAGTAGGTGAGGTCGTTCACCTGCCGATACAGCACACGACCGAAGTCGCGGCGCCCGCTGCCCCCCCCGATCTGGCGCTCGTAGTCGGCGCGCCCCTGAAGACCGAACTGCGGATTCGGCCGACCGTAGTCGTTCTCGATCAAGGCCGCGACCTCGATGCGCTGCCAACGTTCCGTCGGCATGAGCAGGAGACCGCCGACGCCCCGCAGGGAGAGCTGGCGCGGATTCTCCACGTTCGTCAGGACGTTCCGTGTGGGACTGAACTCCGTGTCGAAGAGGGCGCGCACGAAGGGCTGGACGCGGCGGCCCGTAATGGCGCTCGAGGGTCGGAGCGTGAAGTCGAACTTGATGTCATCTGCGGTCTCGACGACGCGATTGCTCCCGCCCGATGTCAGATGCTGTTCGGCGAAGGCGAGCCCGATACCGAGATCGGAGGCGGTGCGGCGGCGGTCTTGGGAGATGACGAAGCGTCCGCTCGCGCCCGCCACCCAGGCATTCTCCCCGACAATGCGACTCTCCGGTACGTTCCCGTAGCCCGTACGCGTGGAGACGCTGTTCGTGGAGAGCCAGAGCGTGGGCCGCTGAAAAGCGAACGAAAAGAGCGGCACGTAACGGGGGTCGGGCGTCAGCATCGCAGCGATAGTGTCGATCTGCGCGCCCCCCCGCGCGACGCGGCGCACGCGTCGCAGCTCGCTCAACACGAAGGTCTTGAGGGCGACCCGCTGGCCGCGTGCGTGCGCGCGAAGTTCACCTGACCGCGTGGCGCTGAACTCACGGCGCACCCGCCGCGCACGCTGAAAGAACCGCGACCGCGCCCCTTCAAAGAGCACGTCGCTCGTCGCCACGCGATAAAAGGTCGCGCCGTCAATCGGGCGCCCGTTGATCGTCCCGGCCTCGACATCGATACCGCTGGTCGCGAGTTCGCCCCGCGTGTCATCGCGGAGGAGCGCGCGGAGATCGCTGCCGGCCAGGTCCACGAGCACGATCTCATCCTCGGTCCAGAGCCACTCGCCGATCTCGTTCTCGTGCAGCTTGCCGATGAGTGGCGGGAACTGCTCAAGACGCCGGATCACTGCCACCTCGGCATTGCCCTGTCGGCGCAGCAGCCGGGCCAAGAAGGCCTCCCACATCGGCTGGGAGACGCGCCCCTGCGCCGTGATGGCGTCGAACGCGCGGACCTCCGGATGCCGGTCGGCGAGATCCACGAATGCGGGAAACATCAACTCGCCGCGCGGGCGCTGAGTGCGCGCGGCGAGCGCGGCGATCCGTCGCACGAGCGCGGTATCTGCGGGGGTCTCGTCCGTGATGGCCGTGAGGCGATGCTCCACCGCAGCGAGATAGGGCGCTTGGCCGTCAGCGCGTGTGCGGAACTCGAGGTCGAGTCGTCCGATGCCGATGCCGTTGGCCGCGCTACGGGCGATGATCGCCGGCGCACTCGGCCGTGCAAACGGGCGGTCTGACAGCTCCACGCGCACTCGACGCGACTCGGGT
Source organism: uncultured Gemmatimonas sp. (assembly GCA_964445835.1). Taxonomy (GTDB): domain Bacteria; phylum Gemmatimonadota; class Gemmatimonadetes; order Gemmatimonadales; family Gemmatimonadaceae; genus Pseudogemmatithrix. The sequence goes on along the minus strand of CAYUMN010000063.1, from coordinate 7,919 downwards.
GCCGCGTTCATCGGGAGGTCGGCGAGTACTGCATCGATCCCTGTGACGTCCTGCGCGACGAGCGCGTTGTCCGGCGCGGACATGTTGGACAGCACGACTATCGCCGTGGCCCCTGCCGCACGGAGGGCCGCCACCTCGCGCCTCGCGGCGGTCACGGGGGATTCGAATACGAAACCGGCAAGGGCGGAGCGCGGCAGCCGGTCCTGCACGGCGCCATTCACGAGCCCAATGAATCCGATGCGAACGCTCCCTCGCTCGATCAGGACGTTGGCGCGGAACAGCGTCGTGTCCACCGCACGGACGTTCGAGGCCAAGAGTCCGATCTGCGGAAACTCGTCGGCGATCTCACGAAGCAACGGCGCGCCGAGTCCGAGTTCGAACTCGAAGGGGACGAGCAGTGAGTAGCCCAGCGCATTGAGGGCCGTCAGATCGAGACGCGCGCGGTCACGACGATCAAGGCCAACATCGGCATCCTGATGCCCGAGGTCCACGGTGATCACCTCGGCGCTCGCGTGCGCAGGATCCTGGCGCACCCGAGCGAGGAGCGAAGCCCGGGGTCCGAGCTCGCCAAGGTTCATCGGCAACTCAAAGACGCGTGACTCCAGCAGATCCACGCGGTTCATCTCGCCGGCCGTGAATCCCGAGGCCTCCGTGGGCCAGACCGCACCGACGCGTTCGACGATGATGACGCGGTCCTCGCGCGCCGTCCGAAGCCTTGAAACGCGAACGGTCGTGTGCACGAGGTCCGGGAAGTCCGTCGCGCGCCGGGGATTGCGATCAATCATGGCGAGCAGATCGGGCGCCGGGCGCCACGGATCCTGAAGGAGCAATACGTTCGACGAGATCATCGCGGGAACACTGGCGAGTGCCTCGGCAGTCGCGCGCTTGGCGAGAATCTCCTCGAGTTCGTCTCCCTGCGGCTCGGCGGATGGCAGAAAGATCACAATGCCCGGAGCGCGCCACGCAAGATGCGACACCAGCTTAAAGGGCAAGGAATCGCCGACCGCCACCTCGGTGAGCAGTTCGTGCTCATCTTGGGCACGCCGGACGCCGAGGGCACCGAGTGAACGGGCGGTGTAGACGATCGCGACACGCGGCTCCGCCTGCTGCGCCCAGAGGGTTCTGGAGCAAAGCGAGAGCGCGAGGAAGAGCAGGAACCGAGGGGGCATGCGGGCGGGTTGCGGTGTCGTGCGGTGTCGTGCGGTGTCGTGCGGGTGTCGTGCGGGTGTCGTGCGGTGTCGTATGTGGCGAGATCCTGACCGGGAGAGTATCGGAAGAACCGAGGGATATTGCCAGTCTTGCGCCCGTATTCGCTTGTGGCCCCAGCGCCGCTCGGCGGACCGATGCACCCAACAATGCCGAGGCACTGAGCGGCACGGACTTCGCGCCTCCGCGATCCGGGCGGGACCTTATGGAAACAGAAGCGCCGGAGACCATTCAGGTCTCCGGCGCCTCGCTTCTGGTTCGATTGGCCGCAGTTACCAGCGCAACGCTTCAACTGAGCACATTATGCGCTCAGTTACGAATGAGCTGGCCGCGCACTTCTCCCCCAGGGAACGAAGCGTTGTGTACGTTGGTGATCGGCGTCGAAAGGTCGAGGGTGCCGGAGGTCACCTGCCCAGACGTGACGTTGGCGGTGGGGCGTTCGTTGGCGCCATTCAGCGTGGCAACGTACGTCACGAGAACGGGCCCAGTGCTCTCGTCGTCAAAGGCCGAGAGCGAGACGATGGCGGTCAGCACGGCGGTCGCACGAAGGAACTTGATCATGGCACTTTGCAATAGGTGGGTGACCTTGCGCGAGATCGGGTTGCCGCACTCGTTGGCGATAGACGTGTTGGTTGCGACGAAGGTTCCCAACGGGCTGGGTGTGATCATCTCCCTCGTATCGGACGGCGGCTAACTTTTCTCTTATGACTCCTCGCATCCAACTCGCTGCGTCAGGCCTCAACTGCTCGCGGCTCGCCTACGGCACCTGGCGCCTCCTCGATGACGCCGCCGGCGCCGCGCCCGCACCGCTGCTCGCGCGCTTCAAGCGCTGCGTCGACCTCGGCATCACGACGATCGATACCGCGGAGATCTACGGCGGTTACCACGTCGAGGAGACGATCGGCGCCGCGCTCAAGCTCGATCCCGCGTTCCGCTCCAAGATCGAGATCGTCACCAAGGCGGGGATCTACGTCCCGAACGCACACCACCCGGAACGCAGAACCGCGTTCTACAACGCGTCGGCCGCGCGCTTGGTGAAGAGCGCCGAGAAGTCACTCCGCATGCTCGGCACCGACTACCTCGATCTCCTGCTCGTGCATCGCCCCGATTGGCTCACCGCCGCCGACGACACTGCGGAGGGATTGAATCGCCTCCTGCGCGACGGGAAGATTCGAAGCGCGGGCGTCTCGAACTACAATGTGCATCAGTTCGAGACGCTCAACGCGCGCATGGAACAGCCGCTCGCGACCAATCAGGTGGAGTTCTCACTGCTCCACATGGACCCAATCTTCGATGGCACGGCCGATCAGTGCCAGCGACTCGGCGTGCCGCTGATGGCTTGGTCGCCACTCGGGCAGGGACGGATCATGCGCAGCGACGATGAAGCGGGAGCGCGCATTCAGCAGGCCGCAGCGGAGATGGCACCCAAGTATGGCAATGCGACGGTCGATCAGCTGGCCTTTGCGTGGTTACTCGCGCACCCTTCGCGTCCCATGCCGATCATTGGCTCCAATAAGATGGAGCGGATCGAACACGTTGCGCGATCGACGGAGATCGTGCTAGAGCGCGAAGACTGGTACGCACTCTGGACGGCGGCGCAGGGTCGCCGGATTCCCTAGCGCGGCGACCATTCGGCCGAGCACCTACATCCTCGCCTACTCGTCCAACGCCGTCACCGTCACTTCGGCGACGCCATCGGTGTGGTAGGCGACTTCCACGCGCCAGGGCTGGCAGCAGATTTCGCAGTCCTCCACGTAATCCTGCATTTCACCGCTTCCGGGATCGAGCGTGATCTCCACGCTCTCGGCGCAATAGGGGCACACCACGGTGGCCTCGGTGTCGGCGGTGCCGTCGCCGAGGGGAAAATTCTCGTCTTGTTCTTCGTCCTCGTGCTCATCCATACGTGAACTGTAGTCTAGTGCGGTGAGTTCTGAGCATTCGCTGGACTTTCGCGCACTTTGGGGAAGATTCCCGAACAACCCCCGCCTCGAGCCTCGTATGCTGCGTTCCCGCTCTGCCCTGCTGGCACTGGTCGCCACGTTCAGCGTCACCTTGAGCGCCACCCCGAGCGCCGCACAGCGCGCCGTACCGCGCGCGGCACAGCGCCCCGCACAGCGCGCCGCACAGCGCCCCATCACCCTCGACCAAGTGATGAGCGCCCCCTATCCCACCAACCTCACGGCCGCCGCGACCGGTGAGCGGCTCGCGTGGACGCTCAACGAGCGCGGCCTCCGCAATGTGTGGGCGGCCGAGGCGCCGGCCTTCGGCGCACGCCGCCTCACGAGCTACGAGACCGACGACGGCCAAGAGCTCAACGCCGTGCAGATCTCCGCCGACGGCAAGTGGGTCGTCTACCAGCGCGGCGGCGACTTCGGTTCCAATTGGGACGATGCACTCCCCGTGAATCCCACCGGGGTAGTCGCTCCACTCAAGGTGGAACTCTGGGTCGTCCCGTTCAGCGGCGGCATCCCGGTGTCGCTCGGCGAGGGAATCTCTCCCGTGGTCTCACCGCGCAGTGATGTCGTGGTGTTCGAACGCGCGCGGCAACTCTGGCAAGTACCACTCGACGGATCGGCGCCAGCGAAGCGTCTCTTTGAGCAACGCGGGAATGCGAGTGATGCGCAGTTCTCCCCAGATGGATCGCGCATCGCCTTTGTGTCGCAGCGTGGCGATCACTCGTTCATCGCCATCTATACGAACGCAAGCACGCCGATGCAGTACATCGCGCCGAGCACGAATCGTGATTTCGCGCCGCGCTGGTCGACTGATGGTCGGCAGATCGTATTCGCGCGGCGTCCCGGTGCCGGCGGCGCGGTCGTGAACTCGGTGGAGATTCAGCCCGATCCTTGGAGCATCTGGGTGGCGGACGCGCAGACCGGCGAGGCCACACAGCGCTGGGCGAGTGCGAACACGTTGCGCGGGAGCATTCCCTCGACGCATGGTGGAGTCAATCTTCATTGGGCGGCAGGGAATCGCATTGTCTTCATGAGCATGCAGGATGGTTGGTCGCATCTCTGGTCGATGACCGCTCGCGGGAGCGATGCCCCGATGTTGCTCACACCCGGCGAGCACATGGCCGAGCACGTGACGCTCTCGGCGGACAAGAAGTTCGCGCTGTATGCGGGCAACACCGGCACAACGCCGGGGGACATCGATCGTCGGCACCTCGTGCGTGTGCCGGTGGACCGGGCGATGCCGGAGGTGCTCACGCCAGGCACGGGCCTCGAATGGACGCCGGTGAGCATGGGGAGTGGCCGCATTGCCGCGATTGGCGCAACGGCGCAGCGGCCGCCAGTGCCGTTCGTCCTCGATGCGTCTGGAGATGCGTCTGGAGATGCGTCTGGAGATGCGCCTGGAAATGCGTCTGGAGATGCGGCGCGTGATGCGCGCGCCATGGCCAGCACGCCGCGGCGCTGGATGGGTGCGGACCGCGTGCCGGCGGATTTCCCGACCGACCGTCTTGTCACTCCGACCCAAGTGGTGTTCACCGCGCCCGATGGCATGCGCATTCACGCGCAGCTCTTCCTGCCGTCCGGTGGCGGCGCAGGGAAGAAGCCCGCGATCGTCTATGTGCACGGCGGCCCGCCCCGTCAGATGCTCCTCGGCTGGCACTACGGCGACTACTACTGGAACGCGTACGCCGAGAACCAGTATCTCGCTTCGCGCGGCTTTGTGGTGCTGGCCGTGAACTACCGACTGGGCATTGGCTACGGTCATGACTTTCAGCGGCCTCCGCGGGCCGGTATCGCCGGCGCGAGTGAATATCAGGACGTGAAGGCGGCAGGCGAGTGGCTCCGCGCGCAGGCCAATGTGGATGCCGCTCGCATCGCGATCTATGGCGGGAGCTACGGCGGCTACCTGACGGCGCTCGCGCTGGGGCGTGACTCCGACCTGTTCGCACTCGGCGTGGACATTCATGGCGTTCACGACTTCACGAGCGATGCCGGCGCTCGCTTTGGTGCCAACACGTGGCGTTTCGAGCGCACGCAGAGCGAGCTCGAAGCGCTCGCGCGCACGGTGTGGGCGTCGTCTCCGGTAAGTAGTGTGTCGACCTGGCGTTCGCCGGTGCTGATGATTCATGCTGATGACGATCGCAATGTGCGGTTCGCGCAGACGGTGGACCTGGTCCAGCGGCTCCGCGCCCGGAACGTGGATCTCGAGGAGATCACGATCGTGGATGACACGCACCACTTCATGCGCTATGCGAATCAGAAGCGCGTGAATGCGGCGATTGCGGAGTACTTGGAGCGGAGGCTGAAGCCGACGCTGTAGCCGACGGTGTAGCCGACGGTGTAGC
>CAYUMN010000063.1:0-2316 GCA_964445835.1 uncultured Gemmatimonas sp. | reverse complement strand
TGTAGCCGACGGTGTAGCCGACGGTGTAGCTGGTGCCGAACTCTGCGGGGTCGCGGAGGTGGTGCGGCGAATGGTGGCGTGCAGGCATTCTGGGCGTGAGATACCTGAGGAGGAGTTCGGGATGGCGTGCGGAGCGTGAGTTATCGGGTTGCGGTGCGGGACGAGGCCGACTGAGTCAGAGAGGTGTATCTGAAGTAGTCTGGATTTTGGTGGAGCCACATTCTCGAGTCGGGACGATCCATCCGTGACGCCGATTGGCGGCAGTCGGTCCCTAGGACCGCCTGCCGCCAATACGAGCCACAACGGCCACCACCGGCCACCAAGGAGCCGCTATGGAGCGGTGACGGCCGTAGCGTTAAGAGTCACGGCGGACTGCGCCAAGGCGCGCCCGGTGATTGTGGCGCCGGTGTTGAAGGAGATCAACGTCTGCGACAGAATGATGCCCTTGAAGGCCGACGTGGTTCCGAGCGTCACTTGCCCCGCCACCTGCCAGAAGACGTTCCGAGCCTGTGCACCACCCGCGAGGGTGATCATGGCGCCATTGGCCACCGTGAGGTTCTGCGCGATCTGGAAGATCCAGACATCATTCGCGCCGCCGTTCAGCGTCACGCCGATGGGAATCGTGACGCCGGTTCCCCACTTGTAGAGGCCCGGGCTGAGCGTCATGCCGCTGATGTTGCCTGCGCCGAGCTCCGTGAAGTCGGGCAAGGAGCGGCCCGCGGCATCCGTGAACGCGGTCTGCATGTCGAGCACGGCCGTGGTCAGGTTGGCGGGCGTCGGCGTGGCGTAGTTGGCGGCGCGCACCTGACCGGTCACGATCGCCGAGGTCGAGAAGACGTTGCTCGGATCCGCGATGAGCGAGAAGCCCGTGATGAATGTGGCTGCGGCCGGGCTGAGACCGACGTCGCCAACGATGGCGGTGGTTCCGGTGGTCGAGACGCCGGTCTTGGCCAGAATGACGTAGGTACCTGCCGTTCCGAGATTGACGGCGCTCGGACCGGTGGGGGACGTCGTGACGGTGGTGAAGCTCCACGTCTTGATGGCGGCGAGGCCGGTCCCGGCCAGGTCAGTGGCGCCAGTCGAGATGGTGGCCGTGTAGACCGTATTGGAGGCCAGCGCGGCGGTCGGCACGAGCGTTGCGGTGGTGCCGACGTACGTGACGAGGCCCGGCACGACCGTCGCGCCGAGCTTGAGCTGGAACGTCGTCGTGTTGAGGCTCGCGGGCGCCATCGCTTCGCTGAAGACTGCGGTGACCGAGGGGTTCCGCGGCACACCGACGGCCAAGTTCGCGGGGCCGGTGGACGTGACGGTCGGCGGCGAGGGGGGAACTGCAGTCGGGGAGTCGCCGCCGCAGGCCGTGACCGCCGTGACCAACAGGGCGGATCGGGCGAGCATCATCGTGAATCGCGTCATTTAGAAGTGTCCTGAAGAAGAGAGTTCGGCTCGAGAATGAACGCCACCGCGACCAGTCAGAGCAGAGGGCCTCAGTGGGAGCGCGAAAGTCTGGAGTTCTGGCGCTGTACACACGTTGGCCTTTCCCGTACGACCCGACCATCGCTCAGCGGGGTGAAATGCGGCGTAGTTCGCGCGCGCGGGGATGAGACCGGTAGTGGCACGAAGGAACTAGTTCCTTGAGTCGCAGCCCCCCGTGGGCGATGGTACGGCGTCCGGAGGGGGTGGCGCCTGGCCTGGCTAGGGTGGGAATCGGGATCGGTCGAGAAGACGGCGAAATCGCGGGCCGGCGAGCACCAAAGGGCTGGAGCGAGCGGGACCACGTCTCTGCCCGAGTGCACCGCGCATGGCCCTAAGTGCCCCCTTTACCGCCCCCTTTACAGCCCCCTTTACAGCCCCCCAAATAGGGGCTAAGCTTCTGTGCTACAACGGAATCGGCATTTCAATCGCACTGCGTTCCGCAGGCAAGGATTACAGATGGCGTTCGTCAAGACGGCGGTGATTGAAAAGCACCGCCAGCATGAAACCGACACAGGTTCCTCCCAGGTGCAGGTCGCCGTGCTCACTGAGCGTATCAACTACCTCACGGATCACTTCCGCGCCCACCGCAAGGATCACCATGGTCGCCGTGGTCTTCTCAGGATGGTCAGCCAGCGTCGCCGCCTCCTGGACTACCTCAAGCGGACCAATGTCGAGGAATACCGCCGCGTGGTCGCGGAACTCGGCCTGCGCTACTAAAGCGCATCACCTCCACAAGCGCGCGACCGCACTGACGCGGATCGCGCGCTTCGTGCACAGCACAGAGAAAAAACAGAAATGATGCATCGTATTGAGCGGACCTTCGCTGGCCGCCCCCTCATCATC
>CAYUMN010000062.1:5959-15047 GCA_964445835.1 uncultured Gemmatimonas sp. | reverse complement strand
CATCGAAGGTCGCGTCGATCTCCTGCATCACCTGCTTGAGACGGTCGGCGCGCATCACGTCGCCGTTCATCTGCATGCGACCGATCGCCTCGGTCACGAGCTCCCACGGATCCCACTTCTTCGTGCTGGTTTCGTCGCCGTTCTTCACGAGGCCGGCGAGGGCGTTGTACGAGTAATACTCGTCGCAGTTCTGGACGAGGAGATCGCTCGACGACTCACGGATGCCGACGCCGATCACGTACTTGCCGTACTCCTTGAGCTTGAGCACGAGCGACGAGAAGTCGGAGTCGCCCGAGAGCAGGATGAACGTGCCGATCTCAGGACGCGTGAAGATGAGTTCGATGGCATCGACCGCGAGGCGGATGTCGGTCGCGTTCTTCTTCGACGACCCGTAGGCCGGGGCGAAGATGAGGTCGATCGACGACTCGCTGAGGGGAACGATGTACTGCGGGTAGCGACGCCAGTCGGCGTAGGCACGCTGGACGGCGACCTTGCCGGAGATGATGGCGCTGCTGAGCAGGTTACGAAGCTCCGTCTGCAGATCGGAGCGAATTCCCATCGTGACGTTATCGAAATCGATGAGGAGGGCGGCATTCGGTGCGTGGGCGGACGTGCCACCGAGCGCACTGGCCTGCGGGCCCCGATGCAGGGGGGCCACCGCGCCGCGCAAAGGACGCGCGACCGCGGGTGAAGCGGAACGTGGGTGCATCTGTTTCCTGGCGTCATCGCCGATGGAGTGCCGGCGGGAATCGACCGATGTGGTCCGAGTGAACGCGCTCACAAACTCATCCGGGCCTCGAAGGGCTACCGGAGGACGCCTCTGGCGCGGACGACTCGCCCGCTGGGGGAGCGCGAGCTCGAAGTGCCGATGGTCACGCGCGGAGGGCTGCGAATCATCGACGCGCCGAGCGCGTCCCGACAAGAATAGTAGTCACGCAGGGTCCAAATGGCAGTGGGGGCACGACTTCCGCCGTCCAACCGCTCCTGCGGCCACCCCTGCGCTCGTGCCGCGGCGGCCCTAGACTTGGGGGGTGCCCAAGCCCCGTTTCCGCACCCGGCTCTTCGCCACCCTTGTCCTCTTTGCATTCGTGCCCGCCATCGTGCTGACGCTGGCGTGGAGCGCGATGGCGGCGCGGATGCTCCCGCAGCTCAGTGGCGCCGCAGCGTGGGAGCAGGTCGCGGAGAGCGGATCCCGTGCGGCGCGGTTGGCACGCGAGGCCCCGGGTTCCGCCGCCGCGCGGAAAGCGCTCAACGAACACGAACAGCTCCTTGGCGAGTCGCGCGTCCAAGCGCGCCGGTTCTCGTTCCTGTCGCAACGCGCGGCCGTGCTCTTCCTCGTGGTCGGACTCGTGCTGACCCTGGTGGTCAGCTTCATCGCCTCACGCGTCGCGGGGCATCTCAGTCGACAGCTCTCGCGCCCATTGCTCGAGCTCGTGGGGTGGACGGAACGGATCGCGAAGGGGGAGCGCCTCCCCTTGCCCCTCCAAAGTGAATCGAAGGGAGCCCCGGAGTTCGGCGTGCTCCGCGAGCGGATGCGGAAAATGGAGACCGACCTCGACACGGGACGTCAGTCGGTGATCGAGGCCGAGCGGTTGAGTGCGTTCCGCGAATCGGCGCGACAGGTCGCGCACGAGCTCAAGAACCCCCTCACGCCGATCCGCTTCGCGGTGGCCACGTTGCGCCAGAAGGTCGGCCCCGAGCTTCGCGAGATTGTCGAGGTGCTGGACGCCGAGTCCGCCCGGCTCGAGGCCATGGCCCGCCACTTCGCGCAGTTCGGACGACTCCCCGAAGGGCCGACGTCGGAGGTGGACCTCGCCGATCTCGCCCGCGAGACGATCCGCACGACCCTTCCGCCCTCGGTCACCCACGAGATTCAGGCCCAGGCGGACGCCCCGCATGTCCGCGGACAGCACGATGCACTCATGCGCGCCCTCTCCAACGTGCTACTCAACGCGGTCGACGCCACGGCGGGGTGCGGTCACATCGTCACGCGGATCGCGTCGCGAAACGGCGAGGTCACACTCGCCGTACGGGATAACGGCACCGGCATCGCTGCCGAGGTCCTCGATCGCATCTGGGAACCCTACGTGACCGCCAAGACCGGCGGGACGGGACTCGGGCTCGCGATCGTCAAGCAGACGGTGCTCTCGCATGGCGGGCGCGTGGCAGCCACGAGCGCGCTGGGTGAGGGAACCGAGATTCTGATGCATTTTCCGGCGTACATCGCCCAGTCCACCGAACCCGCAGGAGCGCAGTGATGGAAGATGTCACCGCGGCAGCATCGAGCCTGCTTCCTTCATCCTTCATCCGCCTGTAGATGCCCTCCGTCCTGATCGTCGACGACGAACCCAACATCCGCCGGATGGTCGGCGCGCTGTTGAGTGCCGAGGGCTTCGAGGTGCATGACGCCCCGGATGCCACCGCGGGTCTCGCGCGGGCGCTGGAGGTCGAGCCCGATCTGGTGTTGCTCGACCTCATGATGCCCAACCCGACCGACGGCATCGAGCTCCTCGAGAAGTTGCGCGAGCGCTTTCCCGATCTCCCCGTGGTGATGATGTCGGGACGTGCGGGGCTGGCCGATGCGGTGAAGGCCACGCGGCTCGGCGCGGTGAACTTCCTCGAGAAACCGCTGACCCCAGAGGGCGTGTTGCTCGCGCTCTCGAGCGCGCTCGAGTTGCGCCAAGCGCGTCGCGAGCGCACCGCGTTGCGCGCCGACCTCGGACTCGCGGGGCAACTGGTGGGCACGAGCCCGGCGATGGAGGCCGTGCGCGCGATGATCGCGCGCGTGGCGCCAAGCGATGCGCGCGTGCTGATCGGCGGCGAGTCGGGGACCGGCAAGGAACTCGTCGCCGCCGCAATTCATGCGCAGAGCGCGCGACGCGACAAGCCCTTCGTGCGCGTCAACTGCGCCGCGATCCCACGCGATCTGGTGGAGAGCGAGATGTTCGGGCACGAGCGCGGGTCGTTCACCGGCGCGACCGAGCGGCGGATCGGCCGCTTTGAGTTGGCGCACACGGGGACCTTGTTGCTCGACGAAGTGGGCGAACTCTCCGCGGAGGCGCAGGCGAAGCTCCTGCGGGCAATCGAGTCGCGGGAGATCGAGCGGGTCGGCGGCAATCGCACGATCAAGGTCGACGTGCGCGTGCTGGCCGCGACCAATCGCGATCTTGAGAAAGAGGTCCGCGAGGGGCGCTTCCGCGAGGACCTCTACTTCCGCCTCAACGTGATTCCGATGTCGGTGCCCCCGCTCCGCGAGCATCCCGGGGACATTCCCGACCTCGTCCTGCACTTCGCGATGATGTATCGACGTCGGAGCGGCCAACCCGCGCCCACGTGGGCACCGGACGCCGTCGAGGCGCTCGCGCGGTATCGCTGGCCCGGCAACGTCCGTGAGTTGGCGAACATCATCGAGCGACTGGGCATCCTCTTCGCTGGACATCTCATCACCGCGGCGGATGTGCGCGGCGTGCTGCCGGCCCTCGACCTCACGAATGCGGCGCCGGCGCTCCTCCCGGATGCCGCGCGACTCGAGATGGGACTGAGCGACCAACTCGATGAGTACGAACGCCTCTTGATTCAACGGGCCCTGCAGGCGGCCAACGGAGTGATCGCCGAGGCCGCCCGCCGACTACAGACCGATCGTCCCAACCTGTATCGTCGCATGCGACGTCTCGGGATTGGCGGGGTAGAGTGACGCCGTGACCTTTTCTGGAGCTCAGATGCGAATTGTATTTTCGACGGTCGTCGCGCTGCTCACCCTCGCCTCCGGCGTCGAGGCGCAGGGGCGTGACACGCGCAGCATCGCGGCCATCGCCGTCAGCACATGGAATGGTGACGGCACCACGCGGGTCATCGGCGCCTACGATGTACCGGCGGGGGCGGAAGTCCAAGGCCCCGTGGCCGTGCTGAATGGACCCGCGGTCATTAGTGGGCGGATTGTTGGTCTCCTCGTGGCCATCAACGCGGACGTGCGCCTCGCGCCCGGTGCCCGCATCGATGGGGACCTCATTGTCCTCGGCGGCACCGTGCGGCGTGCAGATAGCGTGTCGATCGGTGGTGAGGTGCGCGCGCAGGCGGAGCTCCTGCGCTACACGATGGACGGAGAACGAATTGTCGCCGACGAGCCGATCCTCGGTGACTGGCGGCCGCGCATGGGGGGGCAGCGCGCCGATCGGGACTCGTACACGGAGCTGTTCTTCGTGGCGGCTCGCACGTACAACCGCGTGGAGGGACTTCCGGTGGGCGTCGGACCACGCTTCCGGCGCACGGCCGACTGGGGGCGCATGGAGATCGAGGCCCTCGGTGTGGTCCGCACCGCCGAGCCGATTCGCTGGGACCGCGGCACGATCGGCCACGATGCGCGGGCCGAGCTCCGGCTCGGCGTGAAGAAGGGGCTGGTGGTCGGGGGTCGTCTCTTTGACGTGATCGCGCCCGTCGAGGATTGGCAGTTGCGCGAGGTCGAAGCGGGACTCTCGACCTTCCTGCGTCACGAGGACCTGCGCGATCACTACGGCCGCCATGGCGGTGAGGCCACGATCGGGGGGCGACTTGGCGAGGAGGTCTCGTTGCAGGGCGTGGTCGGCGCGGAGCGGTGGCGTTCGGTCGACGCGCGTCGCCCGATCTCGTTGCTGCGCGACCGGGAGTTGTGGCGGGTCAACCCGACGATGGACGAGGGAACCGTGGACCTCGTCGGCTTACGACTGCGCGTCAACACGCGTGAGCGCCTCCGCTCCCCGTGGACCGGCGGATGGTTCCTGAAAGCCGACCTTGAGCGTGGACGCGGCACAATCGCGCGCGACGTTGGGCCGCTGCCGGTGGTGCCGACGTTCGAGTCGGTGAACTACACGCGCGGCTTTCTCGATGCGCGTCGCTACACAACGCTCTCGCCGGGGACGGAATTGAATGTGCGGCTGGTGACGGGTGGGCAGCTGGGCGGCGATCGCCTACCGCGTCAGCGTCGCCTCTCGGTGGGCGGACCCGGCTCGATCGAGGGGTACGATTTCCGCCGGAGCACGTATGACGACGATGTCTTCACTTGCGGGGGCATCGCGTCCGCCGCCGGGCGACCAGCGCTCTGTGATCGCATCGCGGTCGCGCAGCTCGAGTTGCGGCAGGACTTCGACGTCAACTGGGTGCGCACCGACCACAAAGACGAATGGTGGCGGCCGGGGCTGAATGGCCGCGGACAGTGGGTGCTCTTCGCCGACGCGGGGCGCGGCTGGACCGTGGGTGACGGCGCGCCGGAGATCCGCCAGGACAAGGGAATGCCGCCGCTCCGCACCTTCCGGACCTCCGTGGGGTTCGGTGTGGACTTCGGAGAGCTCGGGTTCTACCTCGCGAAGTCGACATCAACGGCCAAGGAGCCGGTGAACTTCCTCGTGCGCGTCGGGCGCCGCTTCTAGCGTGACGCGACTCGCGCATCTCCGCGCGCACCTCCGCGCGCTGGCCCTCGCGGTCGTCCTTGGGACGACCGCGGGCGCACAGCGTGCACCAGGAGTCGAGATCGCGTTGCCCACCGCCACCCGACTCACCGCCGAAGGGCCCTTGGTGAAGGCGCGCGGCGTATTAACGGATGCGCGGATGCGCGAGTTGTTGGCGAGCGGCTTCCCTGCGCGCCTCGCGTTCCGTGTGGAGTTGTGGTCGAGCGAACCCTGGGTCGACGAGCTCCATCGTACTGCCGAGTGGGAGGTGGACGTGCGGTGGCGCGGCGTGGATCAGAAGTACCTGGTGACGCAGATCGTGGGGGGGAGATCCCTCTCCCTCGGCGCCTTCTCGCGGATCGAAGATGCCGAGTCCGCGGTCGAACGCCCGCTCCGCGTGCCAATGGAGGCCCCGCGGTCCCGACGCCGATTCTACTATCTGGCGTCCCTTGAGGTCCGCACGCTGTCGGTGTCGGACCTCGATGAGGTGAATGCCTGGCTGCGTGGCGAACTTCAGCCGGCGGTGCGCGGGCAGCGGAACCCGGGAACGGCGCTGAGTCGCGGCGTGCGGTCGCTCACGACGCGCCTTTTGGGAGGTGAGCGCCGGGAATATGGCGCCCGGACCGCGACCTTCCGCGCGCCACGGTAGCGTTGCTATCTTTCGTGCCGGATGCCGCTACGAGTACGTCCAGCGTGCGGGGCGCAGGCGGGCCTTGCACCACTCACAGCCCCTGCCGATGGACATCTTCGAACGCATCTTCGAGTTCACGCCTGACGCCCTGCTCGTGGTCGGGTCGGATGGTCGCATTCGACGGGCCAACCATCAGGCCGAGGTGCTGTTCGGGCACGCGCGCCGCGTCATGGTCGGGATGACCGTCGAGCAGATGATCCCCGAGCGTTTCTCGAGCGGACACCATCATCACCGAGACGGGTACCTCAGCGGACCACGCGTCCGTCCGATGGGCGTCGGTCTGGAGCTGTTCGCGAAGCGTTCCGATGGCAGCGAGTTCCCCGTCGACATCATGCTCTCGCCGATGGACACCGAGGAAGGACGGGTCGTCCTCACCGTGGTGCGCGATGTGACCGAACGTCGCCGTGTCGAGCAGCGGGTGCAGGATTCATTGCGTGAGAAGGAAGTGCTGCTCCGGGAGATTCACCACCGGGTGAAGAACAATCTCGCCGTGATCTCGTCCCTGTTCTATCTACAGTCGACTCGCACGACTGACGCGGACACGATCGCCATCCTCACGGAGAGTCAGGACCGCGTGCGGTCGATGGCGCTCGTGCACGAGACGCTGTATCGCTCCGGGAACCTCTCGTCGGTGGACTTCGCCGACTATGCCGTCTCGCTCTGCGAGGAACTGGAACGCGGACATCGTCTGCCCGACCAGAAGATCGAGTTCCGTACGGAGATCGAGCCGGTCCACATGAGTATCGACATTGCCATTCCCTGCGGACTGATACTCAACGAACTCGTGACCAACTCGCTGAAGCACGCCTTTCCCCCCGGACGCGACGGACGGATTGATCTGCGCATCCATCGCAACGCGGACGGTCGCGGCCAGTTGATCGTGGCCGACAATGGAATCGGCATCGGTGCCCACGCACACGAGGCAACCCAAACCTCGCTTGGCCTTCGTCTCATCGAGTCGCTCACGCGACAGATCGATGGCAGTTTTGCGATGCGTGACGCCGGCCCCGGGACGATGTCGATGCTGGAAATGCCGCTGGAGACGCTCTCGGCATGACCAGTGCGATCGGGGTCGGGCTTCGGGTGCTGGTGGTCGAGGATGAGGCGTTGATCGCTGCCGAGATCTGCATCCGACTGGAACGCCGCGGGGCGAAGATCGTCGGGCCGGCCGATACGGCGGCGGAGGCGATTCGCTTGGCGGACGTCGATCGCCCGGATCTGGTGCTGATGGATATCCGACTCAAGGGACCGCGGGACGGCATCGCCGCGGCAGAGGAGATCTATCGGCGGTTCGACCTTCCCGTGGTGTTTCTCACGGCCAATGCGGACGACGCGACCTTCAAACGCGCCCAGATGTCGGCGCAGTATGGATACGTCCTCAAGCCTTTCCATGAGCGTGACCTGCTTATGGCGATCGAACTGGCGATCCATCGACATCGGATCGAGCTCGACTTGCGGGCAGCGAGCCTGACGCACGCGACCATCAGCGCGGCGGTCCCCGACGCGATCGTGGTCACAGACGTCGAGGACGTGATCCGCTTCGCGAATCCCGGCGCGGAGGAACTCACTGGATGGCTGCTCCACGAACTGGTCGGGCTGCCGTTTCAAGCCACATTGCAACTGGTCACCGAGGGAACCAGGACGCCCGTCGCCCTCCCCGTGCTCGATGCCGACCATCCGTCCGCGCGGGTCCCCGCCTCGATGCGGGCACGCGCCGGACAGGACGTCTCCGTGGACGTACGAGTGCGCCTGATCATCAACGCGGATGGTCGCGCGATCGGTGCCGTGTGGACGTTGCGCGATATCCGGAACGAGCGCCGCGCAAACGCCGCGCTCCGCCAGAGTGAGAAATTGGCCGCCGTCGAACAGCTCGCGGCGGGCATCTCCCACGAGTTCAATAATCTGCTGACCGTCATCTGCGGGAGCGCAGACCTTCTGCTCGATTCGTCATCGGCGACGAGTGCCGAGGACCGCGAGTTGTTGCTTTCGATCCGCGAAGCCGCGGAACGCGCGGCGGTCCTGACGAATCAACTCCTCTATTTCTCGCGACGCAGCTCGGCGTCCGACGGACAATCGAACCCGAATGAGAGTATTGCCGGCCTCGAGCCAGGGATGCGGCATCTGCTCGGCGCGTCCGTGGTGACGTCAGTGGAGCTCGATCCCGCTGTTGGGTGTGTGCCCGTGGAGATCGCGCGGCTCGATGAAGTGCTGTTGATCCTCCTGCGCAATGCACGTGATGCGATGCCGCTGGGTGGACGGCTCACCGTCAGCACGCGCCGCATCGCGCGGCCACGGGGCTTGGATGTCCAGGCCACCGCGAGCGGGGCATCGCGCACGTCCGACCACGCCATCGAGATTCTCGTCGAGGACACCGGGGAGGGAATCCCTGCCGGAGTACTCCCGCGAATCTTTGAGCCCTTTTTCACCACCAAGGGCATCGGGCACGGCAGCGGACTCGGGTTGCCGACGGCGTTCTCAACGATTGAGCAGGCCGGGGGACAGATCAGCGCGGAGAGTGTCGTGAACGTCGGGACGACGATCCGAATCGTGTTGCCAGAGTGCGCGAGGAGTGGGGTCGTCGCGACGCGGGTCACCACCCCACAGTCGACGGCGACCATCAGCGGCAAGATCCTCGTGGTCGACGATGACCCGACGGTCCGCACCGTGACCGCACAGATGCTCGTGCAACAGGGCTTCGCGGTGTACGACGCGGCAAGTGGGACCGCCGCCCTCGAGTTGCTCGCGGCGCACGGCGACGGCATCTCGGTGCTCCTCACGGATATGCTCATGCCCGGCATGAACGGCATCGAACTCACGCGTCAGGTGCGTCGCCTGCGCCCGGAACTCCCGGTGGTGTTGGTGAGCGGGATGCACGCGGATGTGTTGTTCGGCGGCGGGGCGCTCGATCCGAATGTGACGGTGCTCAGCAAACCGTTCACCCGTCGTCAGCTGGAGCGCGCCATCCGCTCGGTCCTCG
>CAYUMN010000062.1:0-5859 GCA_964445835.1 uncultured Gemmatimonas sp. | reverse complement strand
TGCGCGCGGAGATGCGCGCGGAGATGCGCGCACGGCAATCAGAGCGGGCGCGCGTCCGAGAGCAGTGCGTCGACCTGCTGGGCCTCCAGCGCCTCAAGTTCGCGCACCACCTCGCCACCATAGAACATCTTGATGTAGCGCGCCTGCGTCGGCGTCAGTCGACGCACGGCCCACGAGAGATGGACGAAATGCGGCTCCGTCGGCTGATTCAGGAGATGCATGCCACACTCGACACTCAAGTGATTCGCCTTGCGCGTGTTGCAGCTCGAGCAGGCCGTCACAACATTCGTCCACACGTTCAGCCCGCCGCGCGAGATCGGAATCACGTGGTCGCGCGTGAGCGACTCGCGCGGACGGAGGGCGTGTCCTGGGCGTCCGCAGTACTGGCACTGGTAGCCATCGCGCGCGAACAGGAAAGTGTTCGTCACCTGGCGACGGAATCGCCGCGGCACATGCACGAACTTGCGCAGGCGAATCACCACCGGACGCGGGAGCGCGAGATGCTCCGAGCGGACCGCCTTCCCCCCGTCGGCCTCGACGATCTCCGCCTTACCATCGATCACGAGACGCAGGGCCCGCTTGAGCGGGACCATGGTCAGGGGTTCGAACGATGCATTGAGCGCGAGAATGCCGACGGTCACATCAACCTCCGCTAGGTGAAAGGCTCACAGGGGAGAGACCGTCGGGGACGGTCAGCTTCGCCCAGTAGCCGGGGGAACCGGAGTGAGCCATCCTCGGGTATCAGGGCTCGTTCCGGTGCAGATCGCGAGATATCGCTCTTGGATGGCACGGGTGATGGGACCTCGCTTCCCCTCTCCCACGATCGACTTGTCAACACTGCGAATTGGCGTGATCTCGGCCGCCGTGCCGGTGAAGAACACTTCGTCCGCAATGAGCAGGAACTCGCGCGGCATCAGCACTTCCCGCACCTCGTACCCCAGATCGCGGGCGATCGCCGCGACGGAATCACGCGTGATGCCATTCAAGATGCTCGCCGCGAGCGGGGCTGTGTAGAGCACCCCATCACGGACCACAAAGAGATTCTCGCCGCTCCCCTCGGACACATGCCCCTGCACATCGAGCATGATCCCTTCGGCATAGCCATCCTGCTTGGCTTCCATCTTGGAGAGCTGTGAATTCAAATAATTGCCACCGGCCTTCGCCATGGTCGGGAAGGTCCCGGGCGCGGCGCGGCGCCAACTGGAGACGGTGACATCCACGCCCTCGGCGAGCGCCTCTGGTCCGAGATACGCTCCCCAAATCCAACAGATCACGAAGGTCTCGACCGGGGCATTGACGGGATTCACCCCCATTTCCTGCCCCGCGCGAACCGCCAACGGGCGGATGTAGCACTGATCGAGTCCATTCGCGGTGATGGTGCTCGTCACCGCATCGGACAATTCATCGACGCTGTAAGGCATCGGCATCTTGTAGATCTTTGCCGAGTCCTTGAAACGCCGCATGTGCTCGCGGAGGCGAAAGACGGCGCCCCCGATGGGCGTACGATAGCAGCGAATCCCTTCGAAGATGCTCGAGCCGTAGTGGACAACATGGCTCATGACATGCAGCTGCGCCTGATCCCACGGAACAAGTGTGCCGTCACGCCAAATTAACGTCGTCGCGCCAGTGCCTCGGGTCACTTAGGATGGAGGCGGGAGGATGAAGGCCGGAGGATCAAGACGGGAGGATCAAGACGGGAGGATCAAGACGGGAGGATCAATCAAGGTGAGCGGCGCACGACGACCCTGAGAAGCTAACTGCCGGGTCGCGCGGCGCGCCACCCGTGCAGTCGCTCGGCGGCCTCATGCACGCGCGCGGCAATCTGTGGATCGAACCCCACCACGACGCCGTCACGCACGCGCTCCACTCCCGCCACGATCACCCGCGACGTCAC
This sequence comes from uncultured Gemmatimonas sp., assembly GCA_964445835.1. Lineage (GTDB taxonomy): Bacteria > Gemmatimonadota > Gemmatimonadetes > Gemmatimonadales > Gemmatimonadaceae > Pseudogemmatithrix. The sequence continues at coordinate 3,965 of CAYUMN010000062.1, read as the reverse complement.
CGGACGTGGTCCGAAGATAAGGGCGACGTACGGATCGAAGACCGGGCCGCCGGTCGGCGGAATCGCGAACACGGCGAGATCGGCCTGCTTCCCTCCCTCGAGTGAGCCCGTCTCATGATCGCAGCGGAGCGCTTCAGCGCCGCCAAGTGTGGCGAGCCGGAACGCCGCCTTGGCGCTCACCGCGTCAGCGGTGCGCAACCGGATGCGTTGTCCATGGCTGGCGAGTCGCGCTTCCTCGAGGAGATCCATGCGGTCGTTCGAGGCCATCGAGTCGGAGCCGAGTCCGATCCGCGCGCCGGCGCGCAGGAAGTCCGTCAATGGTGCGATGCCATGCCCCAATCGTGCATTCGACGCCGGACAATGCGCGACCCCGCATCCCGCCGCCGCAATCTGTTGGATGGTCCGCTCATTCACGCGCACGCAGTGAATCAGCAGCGTGCCCGCTCGGAGCAACCCGGCGCGCTCCAGCAGCTGCACCGGATGGTCGCCGCGCGGCACGACGGGGATGTCGCGCCCGTGCAGGAATTCCGCGAACGGCCCCTCGGCGCGCGCGACCAACGCCTGCTCATCCTTTCCCTCCGCGATATGCACCGCGACCGGGAGCATTTCCTCGTGCGCGAGGCGGGCCACCGCGGCGAAGAGCGCGTCACTCACGCTGTAGGGCGCGTGCGGGGAGATCCCCACGCGCACAAGCGAGGTCGCGCGGAGCCGCATCGCCGCGACTTGATCCCGCAGCGTGGCGATCGAGGAGTCACACTGCTGGGGATCGGGACCGAAGACCTCGCGATACGCGATGCCGCGCACGCGCATGCGGAGCATCGCCTCGAACGCGGCGTCGCCCGGGGCGGTGTCGCCGAAGGTCGTGATGCCGCTCGCCAACCCCTCGGCGATCCCCAGCATGGCGGCATCGAGGAAATCCGCGCCGCCGAGCGCTTCGCGTGTGGCCTGCGTGAGCGTGCGCACCCAGTCGAAGAACGGGAGGCCGTCGAGAAACCCGCGCATCATCGTGAGATCGAGATGCGTGTGCGCGTTGACGAGCCCCGGCGTGAGGATGGACTCGCCGAGTTCCTCGTCGCGGTCGCCCGCGGGCGCCGTTGCCCGGGGGCCCACCCAGACGATGCGATCGTGCTCGGTGATGACCGTCCCATTCGCGATCGGGGGCGTGGCCATTGGGACGATCCAACGCGCGTGCCACCGGACGCGGATCGGCATCAGAAGATGCCCTTCCGCGAGCACTCCGCGATGGGCTCAGTGCCCGAAAGGAAGTACTCGGTCCGGGATCCCTGACCCGCGCAGCCTGGGCCCGCACGCAGTCCAGTCGCGGGATCGATCGGCATGGCGATGATGCCGGGAGGCCGGGGCCAGTCGGGCGGGGTCGGCTTCCGCTCGTAGACCTCGCGCATGAACGACGCCCACGCTGGCGCGGCGAGGCGACCGCCCTGCGCATTCGCCATGATCTGCTTGGGCTGATCGAATCCGATCCAGACCCCGGCGACGAGATCGGCGGTGAAGCCTACGAACCAGACGTCGGTGTAGTCATTCGTCGTTCCGGTCTTTCCACCGGCAGGGATGCGGAAGCCCTCGCGCAACACCGCCGTGCCTGTCCCGCGCTGGATCACGTCGCGCAACATGTCCGTCATCAGCCAGGCCTCCTCGCGCGAGAGGACCTGAATGCGTTCGGGGTTCGACTCATACAGCTTGCGGCCATCGAGGGTCTCGACGCGCAGAATCGGATTGGGTTTCGTGCGCCACCCAAGATTCGCGAAGGTCGAGTACGAGGCGATCATCTCGAGCGGATACACCTCGGCCGATCCCAGCGCGATTGAGGGATACGCTGGGATGCGCGTCGTGATGCCAAAGCGCTTCGCCATCGCGACGACACTCTCTTCACCGATCTCCATCGCCAACCGGATCGCGGGGAGATTGCGCGACATGATCATCGCGCGGCGCATCGGGATGCGCCCTTCGAACTTCATATCGAAGTTCTGTGGGGTCCAGAGCGTGCCATTCGCCTGCGGCACCTCAATGGGCTCGTCATCCACGAAGTACGAGGGGGGGCGCCCCGAATGGATCGCCGCCGCGTAGACGAGCGGCTTGAAGGTCGATCCCGGCTGACGCAGCGCGTGCGTGGCGCGATCGAACTTGGAATCCTCGAAGTCGCGTCCCCCAACGAGCGCGCGCACCGACCCATTGCGCGGATCGACCGCGACGAATGAGCCTTGCAGGTACGGCGAGTTGGCCCCGCTGCCATCGGCGGTGCCACTCGCCGCGCGCGCGAGATACGCCTCGTACGACTGATGCGTGAAGTTGCCGAAGGAACTGGCCTCAATCGCGCGCAACTGCCGCTCGACCGCGCGCTCGGCCGCCCCCTGCATATCGAGGTCGAGCGTGGTCAGGACCCGGAGGCCGTTCTCGTACACCTGCTTGCCGAAGCGACGCTCCAGCTCCGCGCGTACCCACTCCACGAAATAAGGGGCGACTTCGCCGGTCCCGCGGGCGGAACGCTGCAACCGGAGCGGATACGCCTTGGCCACCGACGCGTCGGCGTCGGAGAGGGCCCCCGCGCGGCGCATGAGTTCCAGCACGGTGTTGCGCCGTTGGATCGCGCGATCGGGGAAACGGCGCGGATTATACCGCGACGGCGCCTTCGGAAGCGCCGCGAGCATCGCGCCCTCGGCCGTCGTGATGTCGCTGACCGAGCGCCCGAAATAACGCTGCGACGCGGCCTCCACGCCGTACGCGCCGGCACCGAGCGCAATCTGATTCAAGTAGAGCTCGAGAATGCGCTCCTTTGGAAAGCGCGTCTCGAGTTGCCGCGCGACCTTGGCCTCGCGGAACTTGCGCAGCAGGCTGTTCCATGCGCTCCCCGCCTTGGATTGCGACGGGAGTTGCGCCGGGAACACATTGCGGGCCAACTGCATCGTGATGGTCGAGAAGCCCTCGGCGAATCCCCCCGCCTTGATGTTCGCGATCACCGAGCCGAACACCCGGCGATAGTCCACGCCGTGATGGCGATAGAACCGCTTGTCCTCCGTGATGACGAAGGCATCGATCACATGCTTCGGGATCCGGTCGAGGCTCACGACCGACCGACGCTCGAGGCCCACCTCACCGATGAATCGGCCATCGGCGGCGTAGAGCCGCGCTGGCTGGGTCGGCTTGTACTCGGCGAACTGCTCGATGCTCGGGCAGGTCTCGTCGGAGCAGAGGAACCAGGTCCAGAACGCGGCGAACGAGAGCAGGCCGACCAAGCTGAGGCCGGCCATCACGAGGGTGCCACGAATCAGGACGGTGCGGACCTTTGGGTTCACCAGAGGAAGTTAGTAGAGTGACTTCTCCCCCCGCGACCTCTACTTTTGGGGGATGACTTCCCTGCACGACGACCTCCGCTGGCGCGGACTGCTCCACCAGGAGACCGAGGGGTGCGAAGCGCATCTCGCGAAGGGCCCCGTCACGGGCTATTGCGGCTTCGACCCGACGGCCGAGAGTCTCCACGTGGGGAATCTCGTGTCGCTGATGGGGCTCGTGCGCCTCGCGCGCGCCGGCCACCACGCCGTCGCGCTCGTCGGTGGTGGGACGGCGATGATCGGCGACCCCTCGGGGAAGAGCGAGGAGCGTCCGATGCGCGCCCCGGACGAGATCGCCGCCAACGCCGAGCTGATCTGGCAACAGGTCCAACGAGTGGCCACCAACGCGCTCGGCGCGGAGGGGCTTGCCCGGTTCGCCGTGCGCAACAACACCGAGTGGCTCGCCGGACAGGGGCTGATCGAGTTCCTGCGCGACACGGGGAAGCACTTCACCGTGAACTGGATGATGCAGAAGGATTCCGTCAAGACCCGGATGGAGACGGGAATCAGCTTCACGGAGTTCAGCTACATGTTGCTTCAGGCCTACGACTTCCAGCGGCTGCAGGCGAAGGACGGCGTCTCGTTGCAGATCGGCGGGAGCGATCAGTGGGGGAACAT
>CAYUMN010000061.1:6160-15087 GCA_964445835.1 uncultured Gemmatimonas sp. | reverse complement strand
CCATCAGCGATGAACTCCGCGTACTCCGCGTTCGTGACGAGACGATGCGCGAGACGTCCGCCGTGCACGTACACCGGGTGCCGCGGCGCTTCGTTGTCGAACGCGAAATCGGAGCCAGGGTGCCCGATCTCCACGAGCCCCGGTTCGATGGGCTGCCATCCCTGCGGGACCGCCGTCGGTGTGGCGCGCGGCGCCGACCGATAGGTGGGGCGCATGGGGTTGGTCCAGAACACATGCTTGATATCCATGAGCAGCAGCTCCTGATGCTGCTGCTCATGGTGCAGCCCAAGCTCCAGCGTGCGCCACGCCGCATGGGCCGGCGCATCGGCGAGCTGCGCGCACAGCACCAGTACGGCGTCGTTCACATAGGCCCGATAAGCGTACACCTCGGCGACCGTAGGGCGCGTCACGAGTCCACGCTGGGCGCGGCAATGTCGCTCACCGGCCTGCACGTAGTACGAGTTGAAGAGAAACGCGTAGCGCGGTTCGAGTGGCGTGTACGCATCGGCGTGCGGCGCGAGCAGGAACGTCTCGAAGAACCAGGTGGTGTGCGCCAGATGCCACTTGGTGGGACTGACATCACTCATGCTCGACACCACGTGATCTTCTACCTCGAGCGGCACACAGAGTGCTTCGGTCGCGGCGCGGACAGCGCGGAACCTGGTGACCAGCGCGGACGGCGAAACGGGAGCGGTCAGGGTGACACCGAGGGGCGGGAAAACAACGTCGGGGGTCCTAAAAGAACGAAGCCCGCGAACGGTCGATAAGTTTCAGGAGTCTAGCACGTTCACCATCTCGTCACCGGGACCGTACCACTGTGACTGTCGCGCTCGAAGCCGAGGCCCTGCATCACGCGTACGGCAGCACCGCCACGTTGCGTGGCGTGTCGCTGAAGGTCCGCACCGGCTCGCTGCTGGCGATCGTGGGAGAGAGCGGATCCGGAAAGACCACGCTCCTGCGCTGTTTCAACCGTCTGGTGGAGCCCACCGCCGGCACGGTGCGCGTGGATGGGGTCGATGTGCGCGGCACCCCAGGCGACGCCCTGCGCCGTCGCCTGGGGTTCGTGCCGCAGACCGGCGGCCTGCTCCCCCATTGGTCGGTGCTACGCAACGCAGCCTTGGTGCCGCGCCTGATCGGGCACGCCGACCCCGAGCGGGCAGCCGCAGAGGCGCTCACGCTGGTGGGATTGTCAGCCGCCGAGTTCGGTGGTCGGCTGCCGCATGAACTCTCCGGGGGACAACGGCAGCGGGTGGCGTTGGCCCGGGCGCTTGCGGCGCGGCAGGACATTGTCCTGCTCGACGAGCCGTTCGGCGCGCTTGACGCGCTCTCGCGCGCGGTGGTGCACGAGGCGTTCGAGCATGTGCGCGCGGAGCTGAAGTTCACGGCCGTGCTCGTGACGCACGACCTGGCCGAGGCCGCGCGTCTGGCCGACGAGATCGCGGTGATGCGCGGTGGCGTCATCGAACAGATCGGCACACTGGACACGCTGGTGCGCGCTCCCGCCACCGAGTACGTGGAACAGCTGCTGCTCCGTGCCACCGCCGCCGTCCGACCGTTGGTGGGGCAATGAGTAGCGCGCGGTCGCCGCGGATGCGCATGTGTCGCGTCTTGCAGCCAGCAGTGGTCCTGCTACTGGGGTTGGGCATACCGCGCCACGTGACGGCGCAGGCCACGCCGGAACGGCCCGCCGTGGTGGTCGCCTCCAAGCCATTCGGCGAGTCGTTCCTGTTGGCCGAGATGTTCGCGCAGCTCCTCGAGTCGGAGGGGATGCGGGTCACGCGACGCCCCGGGCTTGGCGCCACGGAAGTCGCGTTCGAAGCACTGCGCACCAACGCGATCGATGTGTATCCCGAGTACACCGGGACCGGCTTGCTCGCGGTGTTGCGCGACTCGATGACCACCGCCATGCGTGAGGATCCCCGCCGGTTGTTCGCGCGGGTCAGTGATGAATTCGTACGGCGCTACGGTGTGCGCTGGTTGCCGCCCCTGGGATTTGAGAACGGCTATGCCATTGCCGTGCGACGAGAGACCGCCGCCCGGTATGGGTTGCGTACGTTGAGCGATCTGGCGCGCGCGTCGGGCGCCCTGCAGGCGGGGTTCACCAGCGATTTCATTGGCCGTCCCGACGGCTTTGTCGGCTTACGGGCTTTCTACGGCATCTCGCTGCGCTCGGTGCGTCCGCTGGCCCCCGCCGTGAAGTATCAGGCCCTCTCCACCGGCGCGATCGATGTGATCGATGGCTACTCCACCGACGGCCTGCTGGCGCGATTCGATCTGATCACACTGGTGGACGATCGCCACTTCTTCCCGCCGTACGAAGCAGCGGTGCTGGTCTCGCCGCGCGTGAGCGCCGAGCGCCCCGATGTGATCGCGGTGTTGTCGCGTTTGAGTGGACGGCTCACCGAGAGTGATGTGCGTCGCTGGAACGCGTCGATCGAAGTGGACCAGCGCCCGATCGCGGATGTGGCGCGCGGGGCGTTGACCGAGCTCGCGCTGGTGCGGGCGGCAGGCACCGCGACTGTTGCCGAGACGCCTCGCGTGACCACGACCGGATTTCTCGCGTACAGCTGGGCACGACGCGCCGAGACGTGGCGGTTGATTCGCGAGCATCTGGTGCTGGTGAGCATCGCGCTCGCGGCGGCGATCCTCGTGGCCGTCCCAGTCGGCGTGCTGCTCACGCGCACGCCCCGAGCGGCCGCGTGGGTGATGCAGGGGCTCGGCGTGGTACAGACCATTCCGTCGTTGGCGCTGCTGGCCTTCATGATTCCCGTCCTCGGCATCGGGCTCGCGCCGGCGCTGGTCGCGTTGTGGTTGTACGCGTTGCTGCCCATTGCCCGCGCCACGTACAGCGGCGTCTCGAACGCCGATCCCGACGCCGTGGCGGCCAGTGAGGCGTTGGGCACGACCGCGTGGCAACGGCTCTGGTGGGTGCAGCTGCCGCTGGCCACTCCGGCGGTACTGGCGGGGGTGAGGACGTCGGCCGTGATCACGGTGGGCGCGGCTACCCTCGCGGCCTTCATCGGTGCCGGAGGACTTGGCGAGCCGATCATCACGGGGCTTGGACTCGCGGATTCGCGGCTGGTGCTGTCCGGGGCGCTGCCGGCTGCTGCACTGGCGGTGGTGGTGGATCTCGTATTGGCCGCGGTGGAACGTGCGGTGACGCCGGCGTATCTCCGGCGGAAGCGAACGGGCGCCTGAGCCGTGGTGGGGCTCGGCACCGGGGGCAAGGTTGACGACCCACATCGATTTACCCGTTCAACACACACCGAAGCCGCCAGAACACGGAAGTGGCTCCGCTTTTTCGGACAGCGAAACGGGACGCGCGAGGTAACGGCCGAGTCCGGCCCGTGCCTAGGACCTTCCGCGTCGCCCCGTCCAGCGCGGCAGCCAGCCGCGTGAGCGGGAGATCGTGGGTCCGGTCGATCATCACTGGGCGCTGAGGTCCCCTCGCCACCCGGCCTTGGTGAGCGCCCGTTCTGACCAGTCGTTCTCCAGCGTGATCTCGCCGATCTTCGCGTGGAGCGCGGTGACATCGAGGTGAACAAAAGATCGCTCGGGACGCCCGCGTGTCTACATAGCGCGCTGTTCAGGGTACCGGGACCACTTCTCATCGCGAGCCGGCATACGCAGTTCATCTCGGGCATCGCGATCGCGATTGGCGGGCCCATCGCAAAGTTCACCTCATTCCAGGCGCTCCTGCTCGCGATCGGACTGATGCGCCTCGCCGCGACAATCGTGCAGGTGCGTCTCTCGTGTATGGAGGATCACCCGGCGGCCGCCTGATACGGTCGTTGAGGTGCTCGACACACGCGACCGGACCGTAGATCTCCCGAATGTAACGGGCCGGTACCGTCGACCCCATCCACCGGTCGGCCCAAGACCGCAAAGGGAACCAAGGAACCGGTGCAGTCGCTTCACCGTCGCTTTACAATCGCTTTCCCGAGCCCGATAATTCCAGTTCAGTCCGCATCAGTCGCCAGTCCGAGCGTCTCACCGACCATGCTGGGTTCAACCGGCAGACACCCTTAGCACCCACCGGGCGATGGCTGACGAAATCGCGAAGCCGCACAGCAAGCAGGCGCTCGACGGCCTCGCTCCGCCACTGGCCACCATCTCGCCAGCGCATCCGGCGGCCGATTCGCAAATGGCGATTCTGAACGCGCTCTCGGCGCATGTCGCGCTCCTCGATGCAGCCGGATCGATAGTGGCCGTGAACGATGCCTGGCGCCGCTTCCGCGCGGACACCGCTCCGGAGAGCCCGGACGTCAGCGTCGGTCACAATTATATCGAATTGTGTGAGCGCGCCAGCGGCGAGTGCTCGGAAGCGGCCAACGGCGTCGCAACCGGAATCCGACGCGTGCTGCGGGGCGACATCGACGAGTTCGTGCTCGAGTATGCATCGCTGGCGCCGAGCGAGGAGCGTTGGTATCGTCTGATGGTGACGCCGCTACCCGATGGACGGGGGCTTGGGGCAGTCGTCATGCACGTCGACATCACTGGCGGCGGGAAGGTCGAATCGGTCATTCGACGCACGGAGCGACTCGCGCGAGAGAGCGAACAGCGATTGGGGTTCGCACTCGGTACCGCTGATATCGGCCACTGGGACATCGACCTGCGGACCAAGGTCGCGCGCCACTCGTTACGCCACGGCCAGTGCTTCGGCTATGCCGAGGCGGTGGCTGAGTGGGGCTACGATATCATGCTGGCGCACGTGCACGAGGACGATCGTGTTCGCGTCGATCAGGGCTTCAAATCGGCGCTATCGGGCGCCGGGGAATACGATGTCGAGTACCGGGTGATCTGGCCAGATGGGTCGGTGCATTGGCTCTGGTCCAAAGGGCGCGTTCACTTCGACACCGCTGGCGCGCCCCTTCGCGTGGCGGGCATCGTCGTCGATATCACGAGCCGCAAGCAGGCGGATAGCCAGCTGCAGCGCCACAAGGTGAGTCTGGCGGCGTCGCAGCGCATCGCGCATCTGGGAAGCTGGGAGCTTGACCTGGTCAACGTCGACAATCTCTCAGAGGGTGGCCTGCGGTGGTCGGACGAGGTCTTTCGCATCTGGGGTCACGAACCGCACGCCATCGAGGTGACGTACGACAATTTTCTCGCCGCGGTGCATCCGGACGATCGAGAACTGATTGCGGACGCCGTCGCGAGCGCACTCCGCGAACAGCGCCCGTACGATCTGATTCATCGCATCGTGCGGCCCGACGGCTCTGAGCGCACCGTGCGGGAGCAGGCCGCGTTTGAGTTCGACGCGCAATCGGGACAAGCGAGTCGCATGATCGGAACGGTCCTTGATATCACCGAGCAGCGCGCCACCGACCGCGCCCTGCGGCGCGCGCATGATCGCCTGCAGAACGCGCAGCGCATTGGCGACATTGGCGACTGGGATTGGGATCTCGTCACGAAGGAGATCACGTGGTCGCCCCAGCTCTTCACAATGACACAGCGCGACGCCGGCGCGGGCGCGCCGACGGACTATGCGGAAATGGAGCAGCTCTTCGAGGAGGAGAGTCGCGCCATCCTGCAGCAGCACATGACGCGTGCGCTCGAGTCAGGAGAGGTACAGCACTACGAACTGATCGTCGTTCGGCCGGACGGCAGCCGGATCACGGTCGAGGCCTATGCGGTGCCCGAGCGCGACGCATCGGGCGTGGTTCGATACCTCCGCGGCACGATGCAGGATATCTCCGGCCGCAAGCAGGCCGAAGCCGTGCTGGCCGCCAGCGAGCAGCGGCTCGAGCTCGCGACGCAGTCCGCCGGGATCGGCATTTGGGACTTCGGACTCGTGGATGGCACGTTGGTGTGGGACAAGCGCACGTACGAGCTCCACGGCGTCACGGAGCAGACGTTCATGGGGTCGTTCGAGGATTGGCAGCGTCGCGTCCATCCGGACGACTGGCAACGCGTGCTGGCCGCCTACACTGACGCCCTGAGCGGTCAGCGAGCGTACGATCTCACCTTTCGCGTTCTCTGGCCCTCCGGAGAGATACGTCACCTCGAGGCGCACGCTATCCTGCAGCGTGCCGCCGACGGTACGCCGTTGCGCATGATCGGCGCGAACTGGGACGTCACGGCGCGCAAGCGCGAGGAGGCGGCGTTGTCGCAGCTTGCCGACATCGTTGCCGCGTCCGACGATGCCATCATTGGGAATGATCTCGACAGTATGGTGACGAGCTGGAACCGTGGTGCGGAAAAGGTCTTCGGCTACTCGGCGGCCGAGATGGTGGGAAGTTCGAGCCTGCGACTCAGTCCTCTCGACCGACAGCACGAGGAGTCGGACATCATCGGGCGCGTGCGGAATGGGGAGAGCGTCGAGCAGTTCGAGACCCTGCGCCGCACCCGGTCCGGCCGGTTGATCGAGGTCTCCATGACCGCCTCGCCCATTCGCGATGCGTCCGGGCGTATCGTCGGTATCTCCACGGTGGGGCGAGATATTTCGGAGCGAAAGAAACTCGAGCGGCAGTTCTATCGCGCACAGCGCATGGAGAGTATCGGGACACTGGCCGGTGGCATCGCGCACGACCTCAACAACGCCCTGAGCCCCATCATTCTGTCACTCGACCTGCTGAAAGCCTCGTTCCCGGATGACGACAGCCAGGAACTGCTGGCATTGGTGGATGCGAGCGCAGCGCATGCGGCTGACATGGTGCGGCAGGTACTCTCTTTCGCACGCGGCGTCGAGGGGAAGCGGTTGGAGATTGACATCAAGACGCTCGTCAGCGACGTCGAGAAGATCAGTCGTGATACCTTCCCCAAGTCCATTGCCGTCACCGCGCGCACGGCGCCCGATTTGCGATCGGTGCTCGGTGATCGCACGCAGCTGCAACAGGTGCTCGTGAACCTCTGCGTGAATGCGCGCGACGCGATGCCGAACGGCGGTCACCTCGCGATCATCGCCGACAACGTACGATTCGATGCGCAGCAGGATAGCTTGCCGGAGATGCTCACGGCGGGGGAATATGTGTGCCTGCGCGTCGAGGACTCCGGCGAGGGCATTGCACCCGATGTCATCGAACGCATTTTCGAGCCGTTCTTCACCACGAAGGAAGTCGGCAAAGGGACTGGGCTTGGTCTTTCGACCTCCTCGGCGATCATCAAGAGCCACGGTGGTGTGATGCGTGTATACAGTGAGCAAGCGCGCGGTACCACGTTCACGCTGTACCTGCCCGCACACCTTGATCCTTCGCAAGTGTCCCCGCTGGCGACGGAGGCCGCGCCGAAGGGCAATGGGGAGCTCGTTCTCGTGGTCGATGATGAGCCCGCCGTTCGGCTCATCACGAGGCGGATTCTCGAGGCGTACGGGTATCGCGTGATGCTCGCGTCCGATGGCGCGGGCGGACTGACTCAGTTCGATGAGCATCGCGCTGACATTGCCGTCGTGCTGACGGACATGATGATGCCGGTGATGGACGGACCGACGATGATCCGCAGCCTTCGCGAGCGCCAGCCGGCGGTACGGATCATCGGGACGAGCGGACTGTCATCGCACGAGTACGACGAATCGTCGCAGTCCGGCTTGCGCTACTTCGTCCGTAAGCCGTGCACGGCTGACACGTTGTTACGTACGTTGCACTCGATTCTGACCGATTCCCCTTAGACCAGCTGCACCAGGGCGCGACCACGAGGTCATCGACAGTCCGCGCGTATCCTCAACCCGTCGCAGCCGTCCGAAGATACTCGTCCACGTTCTTCCCGAGTACGTCAAGCGGCACGTTGCCGCCGAGCACGAGGGTATCGTCAAAGGCCTTGAGGTCGAACTTCGCGCCGAGCGCGGCCGTTGCACGTTCCCGTTGCCGATTGATCTCGCTGTGCCCGACTTTGTAACCGCAGGCTTGTCCGGGCCAAGAGCAATAGCGATCGACCTCGTTCGCGACTTCGAGCGGGTTTGATCCATTCACGTCCACGAAGTACCGGACGCCCTGCTCTCTCGTCCACCCCTTCGCGTGGATGCCCGTATCGACCACTAACCGGCAAGCGCGAAAGGCAATCGACTGCAAGTAGCCGAGTCGGCCCACGTGATCGGTGTCGTAGGCACCGAGCTCATCGGCCAGCTGCTCCGCATACAGTGCCCAGCCCTCACTGTACGCGTTGAACGCCAGCATCTGGCGCACGAGCGGCATCTGGTGCGTGTACTCCCCCTGCCAGATATGGCCGGGAATCTTGCCATCGATCGACCCTGCACCGCCGTACGCGGCTGGCGCACCGGGTTCCTCCTCGGGCGGCAGGCGCCTCACTTCCATGTTCGGGTTCACGAGGGTGTTGAAGGCGCGCGGCATCTGTGCGCGAATCCACGTGAGGCGTTCTTCGATGAACGCCCGAATTTCGGCGCGCCCCGCGTCGCCCTCGGCGAACTTGTACGCCGGATCCGTCGCGAGGGCATTCATACGTTGCCCAATGCTTCCCTGCGTGTAGCCGACGTCCTTCAGAATCGTATCCATCTGCGCGTGCAGCCGCGTCAGTTCCTGCTGGCCAAGCTCGTGGATCGCATCGGGGGTCATCGAGGTCGTGGTCGACGCCTTGAGCGCCCAGCGATAGAACTCCTCGCCATGCGGGCGGCCGCGAATGCCGGCTTCGTCGGTCGCAACCGCGCGTTGCGCTTCGAGTTCCTCAATCTGTCGCTCAAGGGCGGGAGCGATCTCCCGTGCGGAAATGCTTTTCGCGCGAGTCGCCCAGTCCCCCGGAATGTTCTTGGTGCGGCGTTCAAGTGATTCCACCATTGCCCCGCCCTGCCGCGCAGACTCCGCGGAGAGATGCATCTGGCGGATGGCCTTCTCCAGCAGGAATCGCGGGGGAACAAGTCCCGCGGCTCGGGCCGTTTGAATCCGCCCGAGCTCGCCGTGCAACTGTACCGCGTAGGACTGCAGGCGCTCCAAGTACGCCTCCGCGTCCGGCGCGTTCTCCACGGGATGGTCACTGTCGAG
>CAYUMN010000061.1:0-6060 GCA_964445835.1 uncultured Gemmatimonas sp. | reverse complement strand
GGAAGCGCGAAACCTTCGAGCGCCGTCGCGTACGCGCTCCGGACGACGGCGACACTTGTGCGCGTCGCATGGGAGAGAGACTCAATCTCTATTGCATCCAACCGCGCGAGATCACCCCGCACTTGGCTCGCGAGGCGCGCCTGCCCCTCGGCCGAGCGGTCGGCAAGTTGGGAGCGGAGCGCAGCCCGTGCGCCGGTGTCGATTCCGAGGGAAGTCGCGAGCTCAGGAAAGAGGGCGAGGAGATTGTTGCCCACGTCGTCCAAGAGGGCGAGGGTACTGGCAGCGCCGCCGGCGGTCGCGGGGTCGCCCGAGCATCCGGGGAGGAGTGGAAGCGCCGCGGCAGCGGCGAGGGCGGCGAGGACTTCTCGACGGGAGAATCGGTGCTGAGTCATTGGCGGGCGAGACGAGGGCAAGTGTCCCCCAGTTACTTCATTAAAAGTACGTGCTCCACAAATTGCTCGATGGCAATCTCGGTGCCCTGGTAGAAGCCCGACGTTCTGTTCTTCTCAAGATCTGCTTCATCCCGGTGCCGCACCGTGAACATGTAGCGAGTGCCAGGTGCCACACTCTCCATCGCCACGATGGCGTTTATCGGTGAGTTCGTGGCGGTATCGGTGCGACGGGCACCGTGCTGCGTCAGCGATACCGACGCATCCGGAATCACCCGCCTACACGATACTCCGGACGGATCGCGGTCCCACTCACATCGGCAGACCCGCGCGGTCACCCGACGTCCTTCACCCTCAGCTCGGCGCCGCGAAGTGCCCCGTGCGGATCAGCTTCTTGTTGACGAACTCCTGGATGCCCATGTGGCCCAGCTCGCGTCCATACCCGGAGTTCTTGATGCCGCCGAACGGCAGTTCGGCATCGGACCAATCGATGTTGTTGACGAACATCATCCCAGTGTCGATCTGGCTCGCGACGCGCTTGCCTCGGGCCTCGTCCTCAGTCCACACCGAGCCAGCCAAGCCGAAGTCTGAATCGTTGGCCAGCGCAATGGCGGCCGCCTCGTCCTTGACGCGGAAATACGAGACCACGGGCCCGAAGAACTCGTCGCGAAAAGCTGGGTTGTCGGGCGTGATGTCGGTGAGGATCGTCGTCTCCATGAACCAGCCCGGGCGATCGATGCGTTTGCCGCCCATCAGCAGCGTGGCGCCGCCCTTCACGGCAGCATCCACTTGCGCCAGCAGTTGCTCAAGGGCGGCTTCGGTGCTCAGCGGACCCAGGGTGGTGCTCTCGTCCATCGGGTCGCCCGGCTTCAAAGCCTCTAGCGCGGTCCTGAACTTGCTCAGGAATCGATCGGCAACGGCATCCAGCACGATGAATCGCTTGGCGGCGCAGCAGGTCTGACCTGCGTTGTACATGCGGCCCCAGACGGCCCAGGGGATCGTCTTGTCCAAGTCGGCATCGTCGAGGACGATGAACGCGTCACTGCCGCCGAGCTCCATGGTGGACTTCTTCAAGTTCTGACCGGCCCGGGCCGCGACCTGGCGTCCGGCCGCGAGGCTACCGGTCAACGCCACGCCCTTGATGCGCGGGTCGTCGATCACGCGGTCCGACTGCTCGTGGGAAATGAGCAAGTTCGTGTAGGCGCCAACGGGTGCACCGGCATCAAGCAGCAACTGCTCGAAGGCGATGGCGCATTGCGGCACGCAACCGGCATGCTTGACCACGAGCACGTTGCCAGCCATCAGTTGCGGGCCCGCCACGCGAGCCAACTGGTAGTACGGGAAGTTCCACGGTTCGACGCAGAACAGCACGCCGATTGGTGAACTTTCCATGTGCGCCTCGCCCACCTTGGGTTGCAACTGTGACGGCGCCAGAAAGGACTCGGCGTGCTTCGCGTAGTAGGCCAAGATGTCGGCGCTGAACTTCACCTCGCCACGCGCCTCATCGATACGCTTGCCCATATCCTGCGTTGCGAGCTTGGCGAAGTCATCGACGTGGGCGTGCATCAGCGCGGCCGCATTGTTCATGATGGTCGCGCGCTCGGCATAGCTCTTGTGCCGCCACGTCTGGAAACAGTCGTCGGCGGCCGCCAGCGCCTGTTCGAGATCTGCCTCCGTCAGTCGCGGAAAACTCCTGAGCAAGTTGCCGGTGTTGGGGTTGATGCTTTGGTAGGCCATGAGTTCTGGTGCTTACCTGTGGGACTTGCTGCCCAGCGACACCTCACCCGACTCGCCCAGCACAGCCTTCTCCCCGCTGAACACGGCCTTGGCCATCACGAACAACTGGGTCAATTTGTTCTCACTCACGGTCCAGTAGTGCGCGTGGCTCACGGTCACCCGCACCAAAGCCAAGTCTGGATCGTCCACGCCGCCAGGAAACCAAGCTTGGGCGAACTTCGACCACAGTGCCTCCCGCTGGGCTTTGTCGTCAACCACCTGGGCTGATCCCGACACCGAGACGTAGATGTCCTTGCTAGGGTCGGCATAACTGAGGTTCACCTGCGGCTGCTGGGCAAGCTCCTGCGCTGCATCGCCCGTGACTGACATGAAGAACCACAGCTTGTCGTCCGGCATCGACGTGTTCTGTGTCGTCATCGGCCGCGAATCGAGGTGGCCCTTGCCGTGATGGGTGGTGAACATGGCGAACTTGATGCCCTTGATGAGGGGCCACAGGTGCTCTTCGGCGACGGTGTCGGTGGACATTATGCTGGCTCTCGGAATAGGAAGTTCAATCGCGGGCACGTGGTGTAGATCGATCAGTCACGCTCACGCGCAGGGAGAGGCGTCCCTCAGGAGGTACAATCACCCACGGGATTGCCCGTGACCATCAGCCAATAGACGTAGCCCCAAAGCGCCATACGGTCCGCAATATTCCGCCTGCCCGATGCCTCCGATCGGGCGAAGTCGGACGCGCCGCGCAGTGTTTCGGCGCCGTCAGCCCGCGTGCTCCGGTGTCGCCCGCGAGAACACGATGCACTCGCTCGCAACTCCGAGACACAATCCGATCAGGGCCGAGACCATCCACGCCCCCGGTCCCTCGGTCGCGTCGAACACGAACCCCGTGCCCCAGGCCAGCAATGCGCCCACCACGGCAATCACCGCCGATTGAAAGAGCGCCATGTGCCGGGCGCGGCGCTTTCCGATCGCCGACGCAAGCACGCCCGCCGCGAACACCGACGCGACGAGCCCCATCCAGAACACCCGCAGGTCCCAGCCAGTGCTCGCATAACTGGAGAGGCCGAGCGCCAAGGGGCCGGCGCCAAAGAGCACCGCACCCGCTAGGGCGATGCGTTGGGACGCTGTGCGCTCGACGATGGACGTTGTGTTCATCCCTTCCGCCCCGCCTTGCTCCGGTTCCGGTGCGCGAGCGGCTCGCCCGCGTTCGGCTCGGCGGCCAGCGCCATACGGTCGTTGAGTTGCTCGGCGGCGGGGGAGGTCACCACCGCGTGCGGCTCGGTGACGTGCGGGGCTGGCGCTTCGTTGTGCTCCGTGTGCTCGGGGTGCTGCGGGTGCTCGATCGCGGCCGCCACCTTGGGTGCCGCTTTCTTGGTCACGTTCTTTGTCATTCGATCCGCCACTTGTGGGAGACGTCAATGGAGATGTCACAGGACTTCTCCCCCCAAGTCAGCACGCTGCGACAGCGCGGGGCCATCGCACGTTGGGGCTACTCCCCTGTGCGCGGCGGGGTCCGGCGCCGCCCGCTCAAATCCTGACGTTGGCGAGCAGGAGGGGCGGCCGCCCCGCGCAACGCCTCAGACGCGCGCTTGAATTCGCTGTCCACGGTCCACACAGGTCGCGTGGCGCTCTCCGCAGCACGGATGCCGAGCTCCGCGAGGAACCTCACTTCAAACAGTGCGCCCGAGAGATCCCACGTGGGCTTACGGTCGTCATCGGGCACGTGCGTCCGAGTCGTGAACAGTTGTCGCGCTGCCCATCCCTTCGGTCGGCCGGTCACCTCACCATCGAGTCCACCGAACCAGGCCGGCACTCCACGCAATGCCAGTGCCGCATGATCGGAGAGCAACCAGTACTCCCCCAACCCCGGCGCGAACGTCTTCCCCAACCGCGTGACGATGCGCGCGGCGAGTGAATCGACGGTGGAATAGCCGATGCCATTGCTGACGACGGTGTCGGTCAGTCCCCACGTCCACGACCAGTCCATGCCAATGGCGAGCGCGGTGCGTGGCAATGGGCACACCGGTCGTGCGGCATAGGCATCAGTACCGCGCATGCCACGCTCCTCAGCGGTGGTCGCAACGAACACCATGGTCCGACGCGGAGCGCGGGGTAGCGCGCGCACGACTTCCGCCACGTGCAGCATTTCCGAGACGCCCGCGGCGTTGTCGAGTGCGCCGTTGTAGATGGAGTCCCCGCCTACGGCCGGACCGATCCCATAGGCGTCCCAGTGGCCGAGATACACGACGCATTCGTCGCGCAGGGCCGGATCTCGGCCACGGATGACACCCACGACGTTGTAGCTCACGAAGCGCCGCGCCTCAGTGTGGACGGACGCGTCGAGACGTAACGGCAATTCGCGGGGGCGAGTCGACGAATCGTGCGCGGCCGTACGCCACGCGTTGAGTGTCGTTCCCGACGCCTGCGCCAACAGTTCTCCGGCGGAGATCGAAAGATGCAGCGTGATCGGTGACTCGGGGGTGATCTCGGGTACATCACCGGTCAATTCCTGCTCCTGCAGATTCCGACGCCGCGCGCGATGCGCGACATCAGTGCCGGTCCGAATGAACACCACCGCCGCAGCGCCGCGCGCCAACGCGTGTCGTGCCTTGAGGTAGGCCGGCACGTGCGGACTTGCGTAGCTGCGGGTGCCGAAGCGCCTGCGTCTCACGCTTTCGGGCTCTCCGTCAAGGATGAGCGCGACCTTGCCGTGCAAGTCGATGTCGCGATAGTCGTCCCACCCATACTCGGGAGCAATGATACCGAATCCGACCAACACGACTGGCGCATCCGCCGTGCTGAAATCACCGGGTGCGGTAGCGGCCAGAATCACGGCGGAGGTATCGAGTTCGACGAGGCGTCCGCTCGCGCGGAACGTCACGCGGCCGGTTGCCCGCGTACGAAAGAGCGTCACGGATTGGCGATAGCCCTGCTCGCCTGCGGGCGACAGGCCGATGCGGGCCATCTCCCGCTCCAAGTAGGCAACCGTCAGGGTATCCCCACGCTGCCCCGGGCCTCGTCCCAGCATGGAATCGGCGGCGAGGTCGTCGATGCGGCGGGACAGTGTCGCTTCGTTCGCGGTTCGCGACGCCTGATCGATCTCCCGGTCGGTGATCGTATCTGCGCGCAGTTGCGGCGCCGCGTCTCGTCGCGACGCGGCGAGCCTCATCACGAGCCCCCCTTCTGTCTCGATGGTTCCACGATCGCCGCCGCACGCAACGGCAGCGAACGCGAAGAGCGCCGAGACGCAGACACGAGTGATCGGTACATGTGCATCAGGGCGCATGAATGTCCTCCGGGGCGGTGGAGCCGCGTGATTGCCGTTCTCTGACATTGTGTATCGCGCTGCCTACTTGAATGTCGAGATCATCTTCGCACGCGGGAGATGTTGTGGCAATATGAGGGACAGAAAACAGCCCCGACCGAGCATCGCTCGATCGGGGCCGCTTTCATCCTTCATCCTTCAGCCTACATCCGCCGTTATTCGTCGTCGCCGACGTCAAGATCCGCCGGGATGACGACCTCTTCATCCTCACTGTGCACCTTGCTCGGCTCGGCCGGACGCTCTTGGCCCGCCGGGATCTCCACCACGCCCAGCACGATCCGGCGGTGAATCGGGTCCACCTCGGCGATACGGACGCTCATCTGCATCCCTTCCCACGCCACGTCAGCGGAGCTGTTCACCTGCTGGCCCGTGAGGTTGAGGTGCGAGAGCGGCACGAAGCCTTCGATGTCGTTGCCGATGTCGACCACGACACCCTTGTCCATCAGGCGCGCGACCTTGCCCGGGAGTTCGGTGCCGACCGGGAAGGTCTCACCGATACGGAGCCAGGGATCCTCGGACGCCTGCTTGAGGCCGAGCGAGATGCGCTTGTTCTCGGCGTCGATGTTGAGGATCACCACGTCCACCGCGTCGCCCTTCTTCACGACTTCCGAC
>CAYUMN010000060.1:6809-15330 GCA_964445835.1 uncultured Gemmatimonas sp. | reverse complement strand
CTCGCCGGCAACGTCGCGATGGAGTCGATGGGCTTCAAGACCTTCGGCTTCGGCGGTGGTCGCGTTGATGTGTGGCAGCCCGAGGAGGACATCTACTGGGGCAGGGAAACCGAGTGGCTTGGCGACAAGCGCTACTCCGGCGATCGCGAGCTTGAGAGCCCACTCGCCGCGGTGCAGATGGGCCTGATCTATGTGAATCCCGAGGGTCCGAACGGCCAGCCCGATCCCCTCGGCTCCGCGCGCGACATCCGCGAAACCTTCGGCCGCATGGCGATGAACGACGAAGAGACCGTCGCCCTCATGGCGGGTGGTCACACCTTCGGCAAGATGCACGGCGCTGGCGGTACGGCGCTGGTGGGCCCGGAGCCGGAAGGCGCGAGCATCGAAGAGCAGGGCCTCGGCTGGATGAACGCCCTCGGCACCGGCAAGGGTGAGTACACCACGACCTCTGGACTCGAAGGCGCGTGGACCCCGACGCCGACCACGTGGGACACAAGCTACTTCGACACCCTCTTCGGATTCGAGTGGGAGCTCGTGAAGAGCCCCGCGGGCGCCTGGATCTGGGAGCCGACCGACAAGGAGAGGGCGGCGATCGTTCCCGACGCACATCGCCCTGGCAAGTTTGTGCTCCCAGCGATGTCGACGGCAGACATCGCGATACGCACCGACCCGACATACCTCGAGATCTCCAAGCGCTTCCACAAGGATCCGGCACTTCTCGCCGACATGTTCGCACGGGCGTGGTTCAAGCTCACGCACCGCGACATGGGTCCGCGCGTACGCTACCTCGGTCCGCTCGTCCCGAAGGAAGAGTTGATCTGGCAGGATCCGATTCCCGCCGTCGACCACCCACTCATCGATGCGCAGGACATCGCCGCGCTCAAGGTCACGATCCTCGCCTCGGGCCTCTCCATCGCGCAGCTTGTTGCGACGGCGTGGGCCTCGGCCTCCACCTTCCGCGGCTCCGACAAGCGGGGTGGTGCCAACGGTGCGCGCATCCGTCTCGTGCCGCAAAAGAGCTGGGACGTGAATCAGCCCGCCGAGCTCGCGAAGGCACTCGATGTCTACAGCACCATCCAGAAGGACTTCACTACGTCGGCGACCGGTGGAAAGAAGGTCTCGATTGCCGACCTGATCGTGCTCGGCGGTTGCGCCGCAATCGAAGCAGCCGCCAAGAAGGGTGGCGTCGCCATCAGCGTCCCCTTCACCCCGGGCCGGATGGATACGTCGCAGGAGCAGACGGATGTTGTGTCGACGAATCTGCTCGAGCCGATCGCCGATGGCTTCCGCAACTACCAGAAGGGCGCGTACACCGTGTCGGTCGAGGAGCTGTTGGTCGACAAGGCGCAACTGCTGACACTGACCGCGCCGCAGATGACGGCGCTCGTTGGCGGACTCCGCGTGCTGAACGCGAATGTCGGTCAGTCGCGCCACGGCGTGTTGACCGATCGACCCGAGACGCTCACGAATGATTTCTTCGTGAACCTGCTCGACATCGGCACAACGTGGAAGCCGACGGCTGAGGCCGGTGATCTGTATGAGGGACGTGACCGTTCGACCGGCGACCTGAAGTGGACGGCGACTCGTGTCGATCTGATCTTCGGGTCGAACTCGGTGCTGCGAGCGATCGCCGAGGTCTATGCGTGCGATGACGCGAAGGAAACGTTCGTACAGGACTTCGTGGCGGCGTGGACGAAGGTGATGCAACTCGACCGCTTCGAAGCATGACCGACATCGCATTCCTTGGCACCGGCCTCCTCGGCTCCGCTTTTGTTGAGGCCGCCTGCGGGCGCGGCGATCGTGTCGCGGTGTGGAATCGCACGACGGCCCGCGCCCAGCCACTCGCGTCGTTCGGTGCGCGCGTGTGTGAGACGGCCGCAGCGGCCGTGCGTGGCGCGGAGCGCGTGCACCTCGTGCTGCAGGACGATCAATCCGTCGGCGAAGTTGTGGAGGCGATCCGCGATTCCCTCGCGCCGCATGCCGTGATCATCGATCACACGACGACTCGTCCCGACCTGACCGCGG
Organism: uncultured Gemmatimonas sp.; assembly: GCA_964445835.1. Lineage (GTDB taxonomy): Bacteria > Gemmatimonadota > Gemmatimonadetes > Gemmatimonadales > Gemmatimonadaceae > Pseudogemmatithrix. The sequence continues at coordinate 13,305 of CAYUMN010000060.1, read as the reverse complement.
AGCGCTCAAACCGTCTGAATGCGGCGGGGGTGGGCTATCTGCACTGCCCGGTGTTCATTGGCCCCGTGGCCGCACGGCAGTCCGAGGGGATCATCATGGTCTCGGGCCCAGAAGCGCTGTTCGAACAGGTGCGTCCCGGGCTCGAGCGTCAGGCCGCGCGCGTCGAGTATTTCGGCGCGCGCCCGGATCTCGCCGCGACGCACAAGTTGATCGGGAATGGCATCCTGCTCTCGATGACCGGGGTGATTGCCGATGCCTTCGCCGTCGGCGCGGGCGCGGGCCTCTCCGCGACCGATGCACTTCGGGTGCTGGAGTTCTTCAATCCTGGTAGCGTGCTCGCCTCGCGCGGGCGCAAGCTGGCCGCCGAGGACTACAGCGCGACCTTTGAGCTCACGATGGCGCGGAAGGACGTCCGCTTGATGATGGAAACCGCAGGCGATCGCCCGCTCACCATGCTCCCGGGTCTTGCAGCGCGAATGGATGTGCAGATCGCCGAGGGGCATGGGGCACTCGATATCGGCGTGATCACAGCGGCGTGATTACGCGATCGCGGACGCGATTGCCCGCGCCATCCGCTGGGCCGCCGCGGGATGCGTGCGCAGCCACAGCTCCGGCTCAATCAATTCCAGCTCCATCAACTGCAACGCGCCACCGGCACCGCGCACGACATCCACCCGCCCATAGAGCGGACGCGGAACACACGCCGCTACCGCTCGCTCGGCGAACGTAATCTCCTCTTCGCTCGGCACATACTCGGTCCACGATCCGCCGTGGTCGTCCTGGACGCGGAAGTCTCCCGCCTTCGGGACCTTCCGCACGCCATGCGTCACCTTGCCGTCAATCACGACGAGCGTCAGCTCTCCGCCGGCGACGATATCCGCGATGAAGGGCTGGAACATGAATGCCTCGCGCGCGCGGAACTCGGCGAGCGCCGTATCGATCATCGCCGCATTCGCGCGCGTCACACGGTACGTGTTGCGTGCCGCCCCCGAGACACAGGGCTTGATGACGCCCTCCTGCCAGCCCGAACTCTCAATGAGTTCTTGTAGGGTACGCTGATCTTTCGCCTCGAGATAGACCGACGGCACGGTCGGCACGCCGCGGGCATCGAGATCCGCGAGATAGTGCTTGTCGAGATTCCACCAGATCGTCGCCGATACGTTGATCAACTGCGTGGCCTGTTCCGCGCGCTTGAGCCAAGCCGTGAACTCATCGAAGCGCACGAAGTAGTCCCAGGTCGTCCGGAAGACGGCAGCGCGAAACTGCGACCAGTCCACGGCGGGATCGGCCCAATCGACCCGCTGCACCGTGAGTCCGTGCGTAGCAAGTGCCTCGCGGAGCAACTGATCGTCGTGCAAGATGTTGGCGTAGTACCGATCGTGCTCCGGCGCCTCCTCGGCGGCGAAGCGATGCTCGGTCAGCAGGGCGATGTCGGTCGTGGACGGCATCCCACAACCTAGCGGGCCGGCCAATGGCATCACCCAGACGGGTGCCGCCCGACCTGCCGTGGGCGCAGATTGCTGGGGTGAGCACGCGCCCCCCTTCGCCCCCGCTGCACCAACTCGACGGCGTCGAGGCGCTCCTCGGTGAGATCGCGGATCAGCCGAACGAGCTGTCCGGCGAGTTCCTTGCGCGGCTTGTGCATCTCCTGCGCCCCGGGCGGGTGCAGAACGCGGCCGAGGCTGCGGCCCCCCTTGAGCGGTTGATTGCTCTCCTCGAGGCTCGGCCTGAACTGGCACAGGCGCTGGGTGCGCACACGCGCGCCGTGCTCCTCTCACGCACGCACCGCACGCTCTACGCGGAATCGGGGATTCTCACTAGTTCGGGATTCTTCTCGGGGCTCTGGAGTCGCCTCCTCGGCCGGCTTCTGCCCCCAGCGGTCGATCCCGACTTCCTGCGGGATCTCGTCGCCGAGATCTTCGACGAGCCGCACGATGACGAGTGGGTCACGGCAATCCCAACCGAGGTCTGGCTCGCTTTGCTGGAGCGAATCGGCTGCGACAGTGAGGCTTTCGTTCCCGTGCGCGCGCTCATGCGCCAGGAACTCCTCGAGGCGATGCGCATGACCTCGCATCGTCTCGCCGCGCTCGGCATGGAGCCTGCGCTGGTCCGCTATGCCCCGGCGCTTGCACGACACGAATCGCCCTTTCTCGCGCAGAGCGACGAGGTGCGGCAATTCCTGTCGGTGCAGGCCGGGGCGTCAGACGCACCCGTGCCCCATGACGGACATCTCGAAGTACTCCTCGGCCATTGCACGACCTTTGTTGCGCAGATCCGGAGGAAATCGCGGGAGACCGGCGTCGGCGTCACGCTCGTGTTCGTCCTCGCGCGTACGGAACAACTCGTGGAACGGCTTCGCATGCTGCGCGCACTCGTCGTCCCGGACGTCGACACGCCTCTGGCCGCAACGCGGACCCGCGCAGTGGAGTTCATGAGTCGACTCATTCGCGCAGAGAATCGCCGCAATCGCGTCGGCGAGCTCTTTGAGGGCACAACCCAGCTCTTGGCACGCCGTATCACAGAGCACGCGAGCAGGTCGGGCGAGCACTACGTGACGGAGACGCGCCGCGAGTACGTAGAGATGTTTCGCGCGGCCGCCGGCGCCGGATTGATTGTCGGAGTGATGGCCCTCCTGAAGATTCTCGCGGCGGGCCTCGGACTCCCTGGCTTCTGGCAGGCCGTGGCCTTCAGTCTCATCTACGGGATCGGCTTTGTGGTCGTGCACATCCTGCACCTGACCATTGCCACCAAACAACCAGCCATGACGGCCGCGACCATCGCCGCCGCGCTGGATGGCTCGACCGACCGCGACACGCGACTTGATCACATTGCGAGGCTCGCCGCACAGGTCAGCCGCACCCAGTGGGTCTCGATCGCGGGGAACGTCACGATCGGCGTTCTGACCGCCCTGTTCATCTCGATGGTCGGCAGCGTCTTTCTCGGGTGGGACCCCGTCACGACCACCAAGGCCGAGTATCTGCTCCACGAGTTGCATCCTTGGAAGAGCCTCGCACTCTTTCACGCAGGCATCGCCGGCATCTACCTCTTTCTCAGCGGACTGATCTCCGGCTACTACGACAATCAGTCGCTCTTTCATCGCATTCCCGAACGGCTGCGCCGCGTGAAGTGGGCGCGCCGCCTCCTCGGTCCGGCGCGCCTCGACCGCGTGGCCGTCTACGTCGAGTACAACTTCGGCGCGCTGGCCGGCAATTTCATCTTTGGCTGCATGCTGGGTGCCACCGGGACGATCGGGGCGTTCTTCGGGCTCCCCGTGGACATCCGCCACGTGGCGTTCTCCTCCGCGAACCTCGCGTACGCACTGCAAGCGCTCGACTTCGCGACCGCATGGCCGATCGTCGCGATCAGTGCGTTCGGCGTGATCCTGATCGGGCTCGTGAATCTCGTCGTCAGCTTTGGCCTCGCGCTGCGGGTCGCGTTGCGCTCGCGAGGCGTCGGTCCCGAGGAGACCGACGGACTCACGAGGCGCGTCTTCAGGCATCTACGCCGGTCGCCCCGCGAATTCCTCTTCCCACCGCGCTGAACTCAGCTCCGCCGCCACGCGATCACTGCGGCGCCGCTGACGGCGCCATTCTGCGAACGCTCTGCGCATACGGCAAGCTCCACCGACGCCAGTCCGCGCGCATCATCGCACGACCCTCCCATTCGGTAGTGAGCGCGGCGCGCAGGGCTGCGGCACGTGGCGGGCCCAGGCGGTCGGCCGTCGCGAGCATCGTCGGGACGGCATCGCCCGAGAGCTTCGCGTGATACGCAACGTCGAAGTCCAGCCCACGCTCCGCACGCCGAACATTGGTCTCCACGATCCAACGCTCAGGGTTCGCCACATTGATGACACCGAGCCACATCGCCGAGAGCACAAGGACACCGGGGGCAAAGCGCGCGCGCACCCCGCGCAACACGGACATCGCGAACCACGCGAGCACCAGTGCCACCCACGTGAGCACCAGCAGCGCCATCACGCGATCCTCGGTCAGACCGTAGAACCGGAGATACAGCGAGAGTCGGATAACGGCCGAGAGCAGCACGGCACCAACGAGTCCCACGAGCACTTGACCGAGGATTCGGAACTTCCCGCGCGCCGATTCCGCGGTCCGATCGAGCACATCGTCCACGACGAGCAGCGCCGCGAGCACGATGCCGGCAATCACGATGAGTTCGAAGAAGCCCTGGCGCGCATAGCTCGCGACCGTGACCCCTGCGGTGTCTGCCACGTACTCGGCGCCTCCGAACAACGTCCGCACCTGCAGACCGATCCAGGCGCTGAGCAGGAACGAAAGCCCGCCGAGAAGAGGCGTGACGGTGGCAAACGAGAGTCGCAGCTCACCGCGAAGGCTCGTTCGGCTCAGTCCAACAGGAATCAGCGATCCGCGCAACGCACCGGCGGTCACCCAAGTGGCGGCGCCAACGAAGAGGAGGTGGCCAATAATCTCCCCCTCAAGGAACACGCCAGTCCGTTCCACGAGTCCGGCGAACAGCGGATCTGCCTCGGCCAGCAGGAGCGCGACGACGAGCAGCACCGGCGCGGCCGCGAGCGTCCCGATGCCGAATCCCGTGGAGGAGCGACGCGTGTCCGCCGGTATTTCCGTTGCGGACGCGTCACGGAGCGCCAGCGTCGGCGCACCCGCTACGAGGGCCGTCACCGATGCAGCAACGCCAATGCACGCATCGCGTGGCTCCAACTGCGTGAGGGAACGCCCGCGCGCACGCCACGCCACCAGAAACATCACCACGAGAAAGGCAAGAAAATCGAACGCGTAGAGCAGAGGCGCATCGCGGAGCACCAAGAGCATCGCGAGCGTGGCGGCACTGCCGTAAAGCAGTCGCCGCTCACGATGCACGGTGGGATCCATTGCCCTCGCGCGCTCCGCCGCAAGCGCAACGCCGAGCACCACGAGGACCCAGAGGACGAAGCCGGCGCGCCACGAATCTACCGTCAACAGCCAGTTGGCGAGCACGCCCAGTACGGCTGACGCGCCGAGGAGGCGACGGGCAAGTTGCGGCGTCATACGGGCTCTGACGTCAGGACCGCGCCGAAGCGGCGCTCCCGCGACGCAAAGTCGGTGAAGACCTCGTCGAGATGTTTCGTAGTGAGGTCGGGGAAGTGCACGTCGAGAAAGGCGAGCTCTGCATAGGCACATTCCCACAGGAGGAAGTCCGAGAGCCGACGTTCCCCACCCGTGCGGAGCAGGAGGTCGACCGAAGGGATGATGGTCGCGCCCGCAGGTTCGTCGCGCAGGCCATCGGTGCGTGCGAGTGCGCCCTGGATCGACTCACGGCTCGAATAGTCGATCGCCACACGCAGATGCATGCGGCGTCCGGCCGCGGTGCGCTGCTCCGCCTGCGAGAGCGCCTCCACCAATGCAGCGGGGAGCCGATCACGACGACCGATCATTGAGAAGCGAATACCATGCTCAATGAGTGCAGAGAGCTGACGATCGATATGCGAGGCGAAGAGATCGAAGAGGAATCCCACTTCCTCGCGCGGACGCTTCCAGTTGTCACTGGAGAAGGCGTAAAGCGTGAGTTGCTCCACGCCCCGCCGAGCGCAGTGCGCCACGACTTCGCGCACCGTGTGGGCACCACGTACGTGTCCCATCCAGCGCGGGCGTCCGCGTTGTGTTGCCCATCGTCCGTTGCCGTCCATGATGACGGCGACATGCTGCGGCACGGCGCGCGAGGCACTCATGCCCCACCCACCCGCTTGATCAGCGCTTCCATGTGGGCGAGATACTGCTCGAGCGCGCGCCGACCGGCCGCGGTCAGTCGATACTCCGTGCGCGGAATGCGGCCGTCGAACCGCTTCTTGCACGCGATGTAACCCGCGTCCTCAAGCTTGCGGGCGTGCACGGAGACATTGCCATCCGATGTCTCGAGCAACGCCTTCAGTTCGTTGAACGTCAGCGACTCGTGCACCGCGAGTGCACTCACCAGCGCCAGCCGCACCCGCTCATGAATGATCCGATCAAGTGCCATGGGCAGTGACCTATTCCCATCCTCGGCCTTCAAGGCCGTCTTTGCTGCCGGCGCGTGTTCCTTCCCGCGGGTGCGAGCCGCACTCCCGTCGCGCTTAGCCACCATGCCTCCGGGCAATCACCACGCCGAATGCGATCTGCAGCCCACCGAAGCCGAGCGCCATCATGAGATCTCCATCGAGTGCGGGAACGAAGAGCGCGAGGAGCGAGAACACCATGAAGCAGAGTCCCATCAGCGGCACCGGACGCACCGAGAAGGCCCCAGCCGTGGTGACCGCGACGCCGTAGAGGAGGAGCCAGAGGCCCGGGAACACGCGGGTGGTGAGGTGTGACGCGATTCCCGGTGTGAACGGATCGACGAGCGCGAGCGTGAGCAGGGCGCCGGCGAGAATCGCCGGCCAGAAGTTCAGCAAGAACTTCCGCGCCGGGACGCTGAGGACGACGTTGCCGTCGGTGCCGACGCGATGACGCATCTTGCGGAGCATCGCGACACTTCCGGCAAGGCT
>CAYUMN010000060.1:0-6709 GCA_964445835.1 uncultured Gemmatimonas sp. | reverse complement strand
CGCCGCGGCGACGGCGATGCCACCGGTGACAACGAGTCCCCAGCCGGGGACGTCGGTGAACGACGCGGCGCCTTCCATGGTGCGTCGGATGAACGAGAGATCGTCCAGGGCGCGGTCGTGAAGCGCGGGCGGTCTGGGATTGGGAGCGGCCATGGGAGGAGTATCGGGCCGCCGCCATATTCTGTCAAGTACTTTATGCTACAAAGTTCAACCGCCGCCCTCGCGGTTCTTGGCCAGCTCCCCCTTCTCCCGGAAGGTCAGCGACGCCCCGCACTGCGTGCAGATGTAGTTGCCCGTCCGAGCGCCGAGATCGTATTCCCGCGCGAACGCCGGATGATCGCACGGCGCCTTCCCCCACGCCTGCTGTAGCTCGATGGCCTTCTTGCGTTGCACGGCGCAGCTCCTGAACATCCTCGGGTGAACCGGAAAGATACACCGATTCCGGTGCTCCTCGCCTGCTCCTCGCCTGCTCCTCGCCTGCTCTTCGGTCCAAGCCGCTACGGTTCGCGCGACACGCACTCCATCGGGGCGGGTGCCTCCGTCACGCCAGCAGCTGGCGGCGTCCGTGGCCCGAGCCTCTGCAGACAGGCCACGATATCCTGTGAGAGCTTGATCAACCCACGATCGAACCGGGACACGAGCGCTGCGTAGTCATCGACTCTCCAATCGCGGCTGCGGTAGTCCGTGACGCCTCGGGCCACGAGGGCGCCATCGTCGGGCTGGATGATCTTCCAGTGTGCCAAGAGATGCGCCTCCCCCGTTCGGACATTCCCACCACTCGGCACCACTCCCTCGAGACGAGTGACATGCATCTGCAACAGATAGTCGTGCGCTGCACGAATCGGCCAAGGCGCCACATCGACGGAACGAATCACCGCGGCTCCGACGAGGTATCCCGACAAAGCGCGATTCAAGCCCGTAGCCGGTCCCTCCGCCCACCGATGGAATTCCGTTGTGACGACCTCGTTGTCGGCACGCCGCACGACGATGGCCAGCGTTGCCAAGTACGGCGCCAGATCGAGTCGCCGTAAGCCGACCGACAGTCCGCGCGGCTCCGGATCTGCGGCACCACTCGTTGCACTACTCGTTGCCGCTGCACCGCCCGCCGTATTCGCCGCTTCGATTGACACGCCACCGAGGACGTACCGCTCCACCGGTGGGGACTTCCGCGCGAGCCGGAAGCATCCGGTACAGACGAGCGCAGTCGCGACGAGCGCGAACGTGGTCACTCTGGTCGATCCCTTCATGGCTTCCTCTCCGGCGGCTTCTTGCCACGGATCAAGATGTCAGGACTCTGCTCCAGCGTAGTGGCGAGCAGTTGGAGTGCATCAGACGCTTCCTTGAGACTCGCCAGCACGCCCTGCAGCTCGAACCCAATACCGGAGTCCATGGAGAGTAGCCCCTCCGTCTGGTCGAGCGTCTTGTGCAATGCCTGCAGCGCACCGGCAAGTTCAGTGGTGGCGCGCTCGGCCTGTATCGCAATGGGCCCGATCGCACTGTCGGACGTGAGCGCGAGCTGCTCGACCGCCGCCATCGTGCGAGTCACCTGTGCCGTTGCCACCGGAAGCTCAGCAAGTGCCGTGCGGATCTCCGGAGCATTGACGAGTCGTTGGACCGCCTGCGCCGTCTGCACCACGGCCGCGTTGATCTCCGGCATGTCAATTTCCGTCAAGAGCTCATTCACCTGATACAACACGCGGACCACATCAGAGACGACGCTACCGGCACCCGTGCCGAGCGCCGCCATCAGCGAGGGCGTGGTGGGAAGCTCGGGGTACTCGGTCTGGTGTGGCTCAAGCACGGCGGGCTTCGCCTGGGGGTCGTAGCTCACCTCGAGATACAGCTGGCCCGTGACAATGCTCTCCATCTGCAACTGTACGCGAAGCCCATCGGCGATCTGCTCGTTGCGTACGGCGCGGTCTGCCAAGTTCACCCACGACCCACGCAAGGTCTGCAACTTCTTCAGATCAATCTCATACCGTACGGGTACTTGAAACGTCTTGCCCACGCGGTCAATCTGAATTTCCAGTTCCGTCACGGTCCCAATTGGCACACCCTGGAACTTCACGGGGGCGCCGTACTCGAGTCCATTGATCGACTCCGCGAAGTAGCTCACGAAGACCGACCGGCTCTCGAACCAGGTCGCCGAGGCCAATACCGCGGCCCCACCAATCAGAATGGCAACGGCACCAATCAGGAATGCCCCGATTGCCGTCGGATTCGCTCGGATGCTCATAGGATGCTCATGGGGTGCTCATGGGGTGCTCATGGGGTGCTCTTGAGGTGCTCTTGGGAAGTCCCGCTGTCGCGCGTCAGGAATCGACGGACTTCGTCGTTCGGTGGGCTGTCCCGCAGCTCGGCGGGATCACCGAGTGCGGTCATGGTCCGCTTTGAGATGTCGAGAAAAATTGCGCGGTCGGCAATCCGAAAAATGCTGGCGAGGTCATGCGTCACGACGACGATCGTCGTCCCGAAGCTCGCCGCGATGGCGATGATCAAATCGTCGAGTCGGCTGGCACTGATCGGGTCGAGCCCGGACGACGGCTCATCGAAGAACAACACGTCGGGATCGAGCGCAATCGCCCGGGCAAGCGCAGCACGCTTCCGCATCCCACCACTGATCTGGGACGGATAGAACTCGCCATACCCGTGCAATCCCACGAGCGCGAGCTTGAGCGCGACCACCTCGGCGATCGCCGCCTCCGGGAGCTCCGAGAGTTCCGACAGCGGCAACGCCACGTTCTCGGCGAGCGTCAGTCCACTCCAGAGCGCGCCATTCTGGTACAGCACCCCGATCCGTCGCAACACCTTCTTCCGCGCCGCGGGATCGGCCGTCGAGAGATCCTCGCCAGTGATGCGGACCGCACCAGGGGGCGATTGTTTGAGGCCGATCAGGTGCTTCAGCAGCGTGCTCTTGCCGCTCCCGCTGCCTCCCATGATGACAAAGACCTCGCCACGATTCACCGTGAACGTCAGGTCCTTCATCACGACGAGCGACTCGTACTGCATCGTCAGGTTCTTCACTTCCACCGGAGGCGTCAGATCTTCCATAGTGCCGCCAGCCAGTCAATGACCGCATTCGCCACAATGATCAGGGTGATGCCGAGAACGACCGCAGAGGTCGCCGAACGACCGACGGCGCTCGCATCACTCCCCGTCCGAAGGCCATGCATGCAGCCGGCGAACCCAACGATGGCGCCATAGACGGTGGCCTTGAAGAGTCCAAGCAACGCGTCGGAGAGCTCGACCACGCTCAACATCCCGATGAAGAACTGGGTCGTCGAGAGATCGATCTGGACGACGGCGACGAAGAGCCCGCCCAGCACGCCAACAAGATCCGCGTAGATCACGAGCAACGGCATCATCACGAAGAGGCCGAGCATCCGCGGCAACACGAGATGATCGACCGGAGAGATGCCGAGCGTGGCGTACGCGTCCAGCTCTTCGGTGATCTTCATGCTGCCGAGTTCGGCCGCGAAGCCCGCGCCCGTGCGACCGGCAATGATGATGCCGGTCATGAGCGCTCCCATCTCGCGGAGCATGCCGTAGCCGACGAGGTACGACACATAGTAGCCCGCACCAAAGCGTTGCAGCACGACGGCGCCAAGGAAGGCGATAATCACACCGACGAGCAGCGCGATCAGGGTGACGATAGGGAGCGCCCCGGAGCCATTCGCCTGCACAACGACCCAGAACGCCCGCCACTGCATGGGGACCTGTCCGGTGAACAACCGGAAGAACCCTTGGACGACCTCACCGAGAAAGGTCACACCGGCGACAATGGAGTCCCACGCGGCGATTCCCGCGAGGCCGATCTGCGCGACGCGCGAGGGCGGCGCGGCGGGGGGTTCGATGACCCGCTCGGGGACTGCATTCGCGAGTCCAAGCAGCTGCGTGATCCGCTCTGGGAGCCCGGTGGTATCGAACGCGTAGTGCTGCGACTCGCTGTACGACTGACTTTGGCGCAGAAAAATCAGGAGGCTGCTGTCCCAGGTGCCGAGCGCGGTGGCATCGAAGCCAACGGTGCGAATCGTTCGCGCGGACGATGCCTCAGCGGCGAGCGCCGCGACCAGCAGCGGCTCGAAACGCGGAAGCGCGTCGTCAAGCCGCCAGTCACCGGCAAGAGCCGTGACGGCGAGATCGTTGCTCGCCCGGATGGTTGCGCTCGCGCTGCCAGATGCCATCACGTTCTCGGTCGAGGTGCCTGTGCCTGCAGACACCTGCAGTACCGAAACTTAGGAATGGCCCTTTTCAATCCCCATCGCACAAAGGAATGACATACCGCGCCATCGCGCTCCCGGCGTCTACTCGTCAGACCCAGCATCCGCCGCAGGAAGGAAAAGTTGAACAGACTCGTCATGGCGGTCGTGATGAACCAAGATGACGTGCGCTGCACGCCGATCTCATCGACCAGCACCCACATCTCGCCCGTGCCGACGGCAACGGACGACATGAGAGCAGCCACGTGCTTGACGCGCGCAGGCCGTCGTGCGGGTCGAGCCACCAGATCAGCTCGTATTGCAGAGCCCCCCCCCCCCCCTCGACTGCGCGTCCGAATTCTCGTACTCGTCGGCGCGGCACCCCACGAATGCGCACCAAAGATGTCTGAACTGGCCCGACTCGCCGCGCTGCCGAGTGCGCGGATACGGCGCATCGATGGCGTGGGGCATTTCCTGCACGCGGAAGTGCTGCCGCTTGAGGTGCGCGAGCTTAAGGCGGGCCATGCCCGCCGCGTGACCTCGCTGAAGTTACCGACGCGCTGATAGACGCGATTCTCGTCGGAGTCAGCGCGCACCGTTACCTGTCCAAGACGCGCTCGTTGCGTTCGGCCGGTTCCAACCGATGCGCAGCCAGCCGATTGTTCATACATGCGCGCCGCCTTCCGACTCGTCCTGCTGGCCACGATCCTCGTCGCGACGACGGCACCCTCCCCACCGCGCCGCGTCCTGCGTCTCGGCACACCCGGCGAGATTACCCGGATTGACTCGCCCCTCCACTTCTCCGCGAACACGACGATCCAGCTGGCCGGACCGCTCGCGATCGTCCGCGATGGCGCGTTGCGGATTGATGCCGGCACCCGCGTCGAGGGCGCGCTCGGCGCGTACATCGTGATTACGCGCGAGGGGACCGTTGAGGCGAGTGGCACCATCACGCGACCGATTGTTCTCACCTGCACAGCTTCCGTGAAGTATCCGGGATGTTGGGGTGGCGTGATCGTGCAGGGGAACGCGCGCATCAATGCCGGTCCTGCATTGAGCCTGGTCGGCGGACGAAGCGGAACTGGCGGGTGCCGCGAAAGCGTCGACCCCGCCGCGCCCGCGCTCGCCTACGGTGGCTGCAACGATGCAGACTCGAGCGGCGTGTTCCAATTCGTGCGGATCGAGTACGCAGAGCGGGGGCTCCAACTGCAGGGCGTCGGGAGCGGCACCGTGATTCATCATGTGCAGGCGAATCGCAGCCGCTTCGAAGGCGTGCTGGCAATCGGGGGGCGCGCACGGGCGCGCGAGCTCTTTCTCACTGCCAACGGCACCGGACTGCGCTGGACCGGTGGATGGCGCGGCGAGGCGCAGGCCATCGCGATCCAGCAGGACGTCGCGTCCTTCCGCGCGGCACTGGTCGGACAGAATGCCCTGACCGCGACCGGCGATCCGGAGGCACTGCCGCGATCCGCGCCCACGCTGTTCAATCTGACAATCCTCGCGCAATCGACGCCGGTCAACCCGGATCATGCATCGGCGCGCGCGCTCGTCTTCGAGCGCGGCACCGCTGGACGAGTGCAGAATAGCTTCCTGTATGCGCCGCACATGGCACTCGACATCGTGGGTGCTGCGACCTGCGCGCAGCTCAACACAGGCGCGCTCGCGCTTACTAGCGTCGTCACGGCCGGCGCGAGCGCACTCGGCGCCGGTGCAACGCCCGCCGAATGCACGAGCAGCGAGGGGGCCGTGCTCGCTGATGCGGCGGCGGCGAACGTGGTGGTCGCGAGCGCCGGCGGATTGCTCAAGAGCGAGAACGACCTCTTGCTTCCCGATTTGCGGCCGGTCTTCAACTCGCCACTCGCGAACGCCACGGCCGCGACCCCGCCGAGTGGTGGGATTCTGGTCGGCCCCGCGTTCGTCGGCGCGGTGCCCGCGTCGGTGGCACCGGGACAGATCCCCTGGTTCTCAGGGTGGACGGATCCTGCCCCGACGCCGGCGCCAACCCCCACAGGCATCGTGACGGGCTTCGTCCGCTCGCCGTTCCGCGGCTATCTGCCGAACGTCACGGTGCGCGAGAGCAACACCGGGCAGAGCGTCGTCACCAGCGCGGGGGCGAGCTACGCGTTGAGCACGCCGGTGGGAACCGTGCTTCTCGAGGTGGACAACCTTCCCGCCGAATGCACGGCGCCGATTGCGCGCGCGGCAACGGTCGCGCCGAGCGTAACGACGACCGTCGAACTCATCGTCGACTGTTGGCCCTTTGCCGCCGCGACGAGGCTCGCGGCCGGGAACGGTTTCGTGTGCGCCGTGGCGGAGCAGGGACCTCATTGTTGGGGTGCCAACGGCCGCGGTCAACTCGGAATCGGCACCACGTCCGATACCTTGCTCCCCGCCATGGTGTCCGGTGGATTCACGAGCGTGACCTCGGGCAACGCGCATGCGTGCGGCCGCACGTCGGCCGCGGACGTCCGTTGCTGGGGTGCAGGCAATCAAGGACAGGTGGGTGATGG
>CAYUMN010000059.1:11961-15348 GCA_964445835.1 uncultured Gemmatimonas sp. | reverse complement strand
CCACGGCGACGGTGCCGAAGATTGTCCTCACGGTGAATCACGCGAGCGGCGCCGGCTACTACGCCATGGCGGGGCAGGGGTTTGATCCCGATTTCATTCTCTCGTGGCCAACAGGACGAATGGCCGTGATGGAGGGGGAGTCGGCGGTGGCGGCGGTGCATGGGCCCGCGGTTGCAGCGGCAAAGAAGGCGGGCACGGAGCCGAGTGCGGCGGTGCAGGCCTCGATGAACGAGATGCGTGCCGATTACGAACAGCAGCTCGACGCGCGCTACGCCGCGGCGCGGGGATTCGTGGATGCCATCGTGTATCCCGACGACACCCGCACGATGCTCGCACTCGCGCTGCGCGCTGCGTGGCAGAACCCCGGTCCGCACCTCGGGCCCTACGTCATTCCTTCCAACATTGGTCCGGTCCGCTGACATGGCACTGCTGATCTACGGCGTCACTGGTTACACTGGGCGGCTCATCCTCGAAGAGGCGCTCGCCAAGGGGCTGCGCCCCATCCTCTCCGGCAGAAATGCCGACGAGGTCCGCGCGCTGGCCACGGCGCACGGACTTGAGGCGCGCCCGGTCTCGCTCACCGATGCCAAGGCACTCGACGCGGCGCTGCAGGGCGTCACCGTGGTGTTGCACTGCGCCGGTCCCTTCTGGCGGCTTGGGCCTCCGATGATCTCGGCCTGCATGCGCAATGGCACGCACTACTTGGACATCACCGGGGAGATCACCGTATTCGAACAGTGCGCCGCATCTGGGCCGAAGGCCAAGTCGCTCGGCGTGACGCTGCTCCCAGGGGTCGGCTTTGACGTCGTGCCGTCGGATTGTCTGGCGGCGCATCTCAAACGACGCCTGCCGACCGCATCGGAACTCACCCTCGCGTTCACGGGGGGCACCGGACTCTCGCGCGGCACTGCCACCACGATGGTCGAAGGGATCGCGCAGGGCGGCGCCGCTCGTCGTGGTGGAAAGATCATCCGCGTCCCGTCGGCGTGGAAGACGCTGAACGTCGATTTCGGCGACCGGGTGCGGCATTGTGTTTCGATCCCGTGGGGGGATGTCTCCACCGCGTTCCACTCGACGAACATCCCCGACATCACGGTGTACACAGGCATGCCGAAGAGCACGGCGCGGTGGATGCGGTGGACCCGCCCCATCATGCCGCTGCTCGGGGCGGCTCCGGTCCAGAAGTACCTGAAGGCCCGCATCAACGCCCGAACGCCCGGCCCAAGCGCCGAGCGGCGGGCGGGGGCGCAGAGTCGGTTGTGGGGTGAGGCGAAGGATTCCGCGGGCCAGTCCGTGCGTTCCCTGTTGGTCGCGCCCGATGGCTACTCGCTCACCGCGATGACCGCCGTGGCGTCGGCCACACGGGTGCTCGCGGGGACCGTTGCACCCGGGTTCCAAACGCCGTCGACGGCGTTCGGCGCGGATTTTATTCTGGACTTTCCGCGCACCGAACGCGAGGACCGCGCATGACGGCGGTCCAGATCGCCAAGGTCGTGGTGGCGCTGGCTGGGCTGGTGGTGTATCTGTTTGGCGTCCGTTCGGGACAAGACCTGTTGCGGTACGTCGGTATCGGGCTTGTTGCCGTCGCGTGGTTGCTGCGTTTTCTCAAACCGAAGTTTCCTCTGGAGGATCGATGAAGTCGTTCCGTAACGCTGTTGTTGCTCTTGCGCTCGTGTCCGGGATCGCCGGCGCGCAGAATGCTGCTGATCCCGACGTCGCCGCACGGCAGGGTGCCGCGGCCGGCCCCGCCGGCTGGAATGTGCGCCTCGACCGCGCGACCGCGGATCGCGCGCAGATCGCCTTCACCAACATGGGCCCCGGGATGCATGTCACCTCCGGCCCCGCCGCAATCTTCTATAACCCTGCCAACACCAAGCGCGGCACGTACAACGCCGAAGTGACGTTCACGCAGATGAAGGCCCCGACGCACGCCGAGGCCTACGGCCTGATCTGGGGCGCCAATGAACTGCAGGGCGACGGTCAGAACTACCTCTACTTCGTCATTCGCGGCGACGGCAAGTATCTCGTGCGGCATCGCGCCGGTACGGCCACGCACGACGTGCAGGCCTGGACCGAGCATCCGGCCATCGTGAAGCAGGGCGCTGACGGCAAGCAGAAGAACACCCTGCGCATCGAGGTCACGGCCACCGCGAGCAAGCTCTACGCGAATGGGCAGCTGATCACGGAGATTCCTCGCGCGGGAATGACGGGCGTCACGGACGGCATCATTGGGCTCCGCGTCAATCACAATCTCGACATGCACATTGATGGGTTCGTCGTGCGCTAACGCGTCGGCGCTTCACCACGAAGGCAAGAAGGGCTCCTCGCTCGATGTGAGCGGGGAGCCCTTTTTCCGCGCCGAGAACGCGCTGCTCAGCGTCCGTCCGTCAGGGTGTGCCCGTTCTTGACGTCGTGCGCACCGGCTCGTGCACCGAGTCCGACGGCGATGCCGAAGGCCAGTGCCGTCCCGGTGGTCACGAGTGGCAGGAGCCAGACCACCGGCCATGCAATGAGGGTCGCACCAACGGCCGCCACCACCGCGGCACCGGACGACAGGGCGCCATCCACATAGCGCAACCGTTCGCGAACGAATGAGCGCGCCGTCCCGTAGCCGAACCAGGCCACGCCGATCGAAATGACTATCGAGAGAAATCCGAGCATAGTGCCTCCGTGTCTGTCTCTACGCACGTCCCCGTCCGGAGGTTTCGGCGCGGTCGGGCTGGGCTGAGGCGCGACGCCGGGCGACCGTCGGCGATGGCCCCTTGTCCCCAGTTCGACACCCTCCGAGATTCCCTGTCTATGCATGGTACCGACAAGCGGGTGCAGGCTCTAGAGGGGGAACTCGCGCGCGTCCGCGAGGAGTTCGAAGCCGCGCTGGACGCCGTCCCGGCCGATCGCCTGCACCGGGCGCCCGCCGGGCAGTGGACCCCAGCGCAGATCATCTGGCATGTGGCCAAGGTCGAGCGTGGGGTAGCGCGGATGATCGAGCTCAAGGTCGCCGCCCTTGGCCCCATGGATACCGTCCCGCCCGGTCCGAGCCCACTGTCGGCGCTCATGTTGCTTGACCGGTACCACTTCCTTGATCGCTCGCAGAAGCTCCAGGCCCCCGAAGGCTTGGGGCCGCCTGAGCGCGTGGATCTGGTTGCCGAGCGCGGGCGGTGGATCGACGGCCGGGCGCAACTGTTGCAGGCGTCGTACGATGCGGGTCCGCGTCTGGCCATCGTGCGCCATGATCATCCCTTCTTCGGCCCGTTCGACGGCTTCCAGTGGGTGCTGATGATCGCGCGGCACGAGCAGCGGCACCTCCTCCAAATGCGCGAAGTCGCCGCCACGAGCCTCTAGGGCCGCGCCATCGGCTTACGCGCCGCCACGGCTCGCCCGCCACGG
>CAYUMN010000059.1:7524-11861 GCA_964445835.1 uncultured Gemmatimonas sp. | reverse complement strand
CCGCCACGGCTCGCCCGCCACGGGCCGGTTAGATTTCTCTTGTGCTCCGCCATCCCATTCCTGAACTCCTTGCGCCGGCCGGCTCGCTTGACGCGGTCCGTGCGGCCGTCGCCAATGGCGCCAACGCCGTCTACCTCGGCGCGTCGCAGTTCAACGCCCGCGACGATGGTGCGCAACTCACGCTTGAAGAACTCGAGCAGGCCTGTCAGATCGCCCACGAGCGCGGCGTTCGGGTCTATCTCACCTTCAACATCCTGATCAAGCCGGCCGAGATGGCGGCGGCGCTCGCGTATCTCGGCGAGTGCATCGACCGCGGGATCGACGCCGCGATCGTCCAGGACGTTGGCGTGATCCGGATGATCCAGCGGGTCTACCCAGGCTTCGAGATCCACGGCTCAACGCAGCTCACCGTGCACGATGCCTCGGGGGCCAAGGTGATGGAACGCCTCGGCATCGATCGGGTCGTGCTCGCGCGCGAGAACTCGCTCGACGACATCCGCGCGATTCGCGCCGCCGTGCCGAATCTCGGCCTCGAGACCTTCGTGCATGGCGCGCTCTGCATCTCGTACAGCGGCCAGTGCTACATGTCGGGAATGATCTCGGAGCGGAGCGCGAATCGCGGCTCCTGCGCGCAGTCGTGCCGCAAGGATTATGTCCTGCGCGATGCCGGTAGTGGCGAGGAGCTCGATCGTGGCTATCTCATCTCAGCCAAGGATCTCGGGGCCTGGGAGCATCTCGCGGAGATCGCTGCGGCTGGGATTGGGTGTCTCAAGATCGAGGGGCGCAAAAAGAAGCCGGAGTTCGTCGCGACGGTGACGAAGGGGTACCGAGAGTTCCTGGAACGTGTGGAGCAGGGCACCTTCTCCGAGCCGACGTTCGAGGAAGTGCAGCCGCTCGTGCAGATCTTCTCGCGCGGGTTCACGGGCGGGATGTTCGGTGGGCGCGAGGGACGCGAGTACATCACGCGCACGCAGCCGGACAATCGTGGCTTGGAGCTCGGGACGGTCGTTGGCTTCGAGAAGGGCGAGGTCATCGTCGAAGTGCGGGCACCGATCGCCGAACGCGATGGGCTGGGCTTTGAGCCCCCGGCGGGCGGACATCTCGAGAGCCTCGGCTTCAGCGCGGGATCGGTGCGCACGCTTACGCATCGCAACGGGATCTGGAAGCAGGCGATCAAGGCGCGCCGTACCGTGCCGGTGGGGTGGACGGTCGTGCGCAATCTGCAGCTGTCGCTGATCGAGAGCGCACGCGAGACCTATGCCACGGTCGGCGTGGGGAAACGGCGCCGCGTTGGGCTTTCTATTCGGTGCTTCGGTGCGGCGGGAGGCAACCTCAAGGCAATCTTCGCGATGGGCGACGAACGCGGCGGTGAGGAACGCGGTGAGGAACGCGGTGAGGAACGCGTTGAGGTGCGCAGCGAGATGGCCCTGGCACCGGCGCAGAAGCGGACCCTCGATGTCGCGCAGTTGCGTGAGCAATTCGGTCGCCTCGGCGAGTCTCCCTTCGTGCTCGGTGAACTCGAGACGTCGGGCCTGAGCGACGGACTGTTCATTCCCGTCTCTGAACTCAATCGCATGCGGCAAGAGGCGGTCGAGCAACTCACGGCGCGTCTTGGATGGGCGCACGATGCGGATATGGAGCGGCGGCGTGCGGCGATTGCTTCGGCGATTGCAGAATCTGGCATGGCCACTGCAGCGCCGGTCACCACGGCGTCGGCGCTCGTTGGCGCGCCCGTTGGCACGCTCGTTGGCGCGCTCGTTGGCGCGCTCGTCGCCGAGGTGTGGCGGGTGGAGGAGGGCGACGCGGCGCTAGATGCGGGCGCTGACGAGATCATTCTGGATCCCTTTCTCCGGCATCCATTCCCGTCGGTGACCGCCGTTGTCGCGCTTGCCGCGCGCGTCCACGGGGCGGGGAGATCGTTCCGCCTTCGTCTGCCCACCATCGTCCGTCCTGAAGACCGGAAGAAGCTCGAGAAGTGGCTCGCCCTCGGCACGCCGCTACTCTCGGGTCATCTCGGATTGTTGGCCGAGCTCGCGGGCGCGGGTCGCGATGTCCGCGCGGACTACGCCGTCAACTGCTTCAATGTACCGACGGCGCATGAACTCTTCGCGCTCGGCGCCTCGTCGATCACCCCGTCCGTGGAGCTCACGGCCGAGGAGATCGGTGAGATCGTCGCGCCGTGGCGTGGAGCAGGCTTCGAGGTGCTGATTCACGGGCGCACTGAGGGCATGACCCTCGAGCACTGTGTGCTCGGCGCGGCCTTCGATCGCACACCAACGCACTGCCGCGATCTCTGCACCAAGACGCATACGGACACGCGTCTCGAGGATCCGGCGGGATACGAGTTCCCCGTGGCGACGGACTATGCGTGCCGAAATCGGCTGCTGCACTCGCGGCCACTCGAGGCGAGTGAGTTCGTGCCGAAGCTGTGGGGGCAGGGCATTCGGCGCTACAAGCTCGTTTTCAACGTGCCGGGTGACGAAGTCGCGCAGCGTGTGGCGGCGTATCGCGAGGTGATCGATGCGGTAGCCCGAGGAGAGCGTCCGTCACGGAAGCCGCGCGAGGTGCTTGGAGACGCCATCACGCGCGGTCATTTCGCGCGCGCGGTTTAAGCGGCGGTTTAAGCGGCGGCTGAGCGGCGGCTCAGCGGCGGCTCAGCGATCCAGCGCGTGGCGGACGGCTCTCGCGAGCTCGTCCACGGAGAACGGCTTTTGGAGCAACTTGCCCCGTTTCGGGGCCCCTTCACTCCACCGCAGGGCGGACTCGCTGTATCCGGAGATGAAGAGCACGGGAAGATCGGGGCGTCGCTCAAGGATCTGTCCGACCGTTTCGACGCCGCCGAGCCCCGGCATCATCAGGTCGCTCACCACCATGTCGAGACGTCCTTCGTAGGCGGCGGCCTTCGCCACGCCATCGAGGCCGTCAACGGCCGTGAGGACCGTGTATCCGAGGCGACCGAGAAGCTTCATCGTCACCTCACGGACACTCGGTTCATCCTCAATCAGCAGAATCGTCTCACCGGACTGCGCGACTGGGCGATCCTCGATCTCCACTGGCGTCACGCTCGGACCCTCGTGTTGCTCGCGCGGGAAGAAGAGTGAGAAGGTGGAGCCAACGCCGAGCGTTGTTTGCACGCGCACATGCCCGCCCGCCTGAGTGATCGCGCCGTAGACCGTCGCGAGTCCAAGCCCGGATCCTCCCACCTGCTCCTTCGTCGTGAAAAAGGGCTCGAAGATCTGCCCGATGATCTCGGCGGGGATGCCGGCACCGGTATCCGAGATATCGATGCGCAGCCAAGCGCCCGCCGGGACCGAGAGCCCATCGACACCGGCGTTGCCCACGTGCGCATTCGAGGCGCGAACGCGCATCGTACCGCCATTCGGCATCGCATCGCGAGCATTCACTGCCAGATTCACCAGCATCTGTTCGAGCGCGGCGGGATCGGCACGGACGCTCCAGAGCGTGGCCGGGAGATCGAGCACGAGCGCGACCGACTCGCCGAGGAGCCGCTTCAGCAGGCGCTCGAGCTCCCGCAATTCGGCGGCAATATCGAGGACGCGCGGCTCGACCTTTTGCCGACGAGCGAAGGCCAGGAGGCGGCGCGTCAGTTCGGCGCCGCGCTGCGCCGCCGACTCGATTTCATCAAGATGCTCCAGCAGCTCCGCGTTGCCCGGGGACTGCTCGCGCATGAGCGCGAGATTCCCGAAGACGGCCGTCAACAGATTATTGAAATCGTGGGCTACGCCGCCAGCCAGTCGTCCGACGCTCTCCAGGCGACGCGCCGACAGCAACTCGGTCTCAAGACGCCGACGCTCGCGCACGTCGCGGATGGCCACCATCAACCGTGGCTTCCCGTCTGCCTCTGCGTAGGGACGCGAGACCGCTTCGAGATGTACGTACTCGCCATTCACATGGCGGGCGCGGAAGGGAATGGTGGTCGGAATCGAGGGGTCGCCGGCGAACGAGCGTTCCATGCCCTCGCGCATGAGGGTCAGATCCTCGGGATGCAACAGCGCGAAGGCGCTCGTGAGCGTGAGTTCGCTCGGCGATCGACCCAGAATGCGGACCACCGATGGGCTCACGTACTCCATCTCGCCTTCGCGCGAAATCTGCACGATGATGTCGTTCGCGTTCTCGATCATCGAACGGAACCAGTCCTCGCGACGCGTGATCTGCGCCCGCAGCCGTTCTTCCTCGGTCGCATCGTGCGCCACGATCAGCACGCCAATGATCTCGTCAGCTTCGCGCACGGGTGTGGCCCGTAACGACATCACCCGGTGCTCGTTCGCACCGAATGCGACGCTCGACGCACGCTTGATGGACTGCCCACCGAGCGC
>CAYUMN010000059.1:0-7424 GCA_964445835.1 uncultured Gemmatimonas sp. | reverse complement strand
CGGCGCTGGCCTGTGCCTCCACGGCTTGTACCGCGCGGTCGCGCTCGACCTCGAGGAGCACCATCATCATGCCGACTCCCATCCCCACTAGGAGCGGGAGGCCGCCGAAAGTGAGAAACTGCGCGAGGATCGGGGCGGGGCCCAGCAGGTGCGAGAGCGGCTCAAGGAGCCGCAGCAGTCCGTAGAGCGCAAAGGAAATGGTCAGCGTAGCGCGACCAATTCCCGCGGTCGCGCGATAGCGTTGGCGCACGAACCAGGCGGCCGACACGTAGACCACTCCCCAGACCGTGGCCAACAACACGAAGCGCGCAATGTAGAGCTGCAGGCGCCCGTCCGGCCCTGCGGGAGCGGGGGCCAGCACCAGCACACCGGCCAGCACCGAAAGACCGGTGACGAGCGCGACCCGCCATTTCGGGGGCCGCTCGCCGGGGGCGCAGAGTGTGTACATCCCCAATTCCACGTACCGGAGATGCACCCACGCGGCCGCGATACTGACGAGCGCAAAGGTCGTCCGGCTCCCCGAGAGCGCCGGCACATTCACGACGAGGAGGGCCAGTCCCGCCGCAAGGGAGTACACGCCGAGCGCTGCCCACGTGACGGCCCATTGCGCCACATAGGGACGTCCCGGCACGCGCGCCAGAACCCGCAACGCGAGAGTGAAGCCGAGGGCTATGACGACGAGGATGCCGGCGGCGGAAACAAAGAGCGGAATGCGCACACAGAAATCATACACACGGCAACAAGATGCTGGGGCGTTCGTGGCACAGGTCGCTATTCTTCGGGGTGTCCGCCCCCACCCTCGACCATCCTCGCCTCGCCGAGGCGCGCGCCCTCCTCCACGACCGATTCGGCTTCCCTGACTTCCGCCCGGGGCAGACGCAGGCCGTCGCCGCGGTCCTGAGTGGCCGAGATACGCTGGTGATCCTCCCGACGGGCGGAGGCAAGTCGCTCTGTTATCAGGTTCCAGCGCTCGTCATGGGGGGGCTCACGGTGGTGATCTCCCCACTGATCTCGCTTATGAAGGACCAAGTGGACGCCTTGGTCGCCCGTGGCTTGCCCGCCACCTTCATCAATAGCACGCTCTCGCAGTCGGAGGTGAGTGCGCGGATGGCGCGCGTGTACAGCGGCGAGATCAAGATGCTGTACCTCGCCCCCGAGCGATTCGATCTCGGGCGCATGGCGGAGCGGCTCCGCGAGGTTGGCGTCACGCTCCTTGCCATTGACGAAGCGCACTGCATCAGCGAATGGGGTCACGACTTCCGCCCCTCGTACCTGCGCGTGAAGGAGGTCCGCGTCCGCTTGGGGAATCCGCCCACTGTGGCGCTCACCGCGACCGCGACCCCCGAGGTGCGCGAAGACATCGCCCGCCAACTGGAGCTGCGTGATCCCGAGGTCGTCATTACGGGGTTCGACCGCACGAACCTCGCGTACCACGTCATTCCCACGAAGAACGACGCCGCGAAAGACGAGACCCTCGTCGAGCTCGTGCGCGAACACCAAGAGGGCGTGGCGATCGTCTATGCCAGCACGCGCAAGACGGTCGAGCGGATCGCCCAGGTCCTCTCGAAGGCGAAGGTGCCCGCGCTCGCGTATCACGCGGGACTCGACGACGAGCATCGCGCGGACGTCCAAGATGCCTTCATGACCGAACGCGTGCGCGTGATTGTCGCGACGAACGCCTTCGGGATGGGCATCGACAAGTCGAATGTGCGACTGGTCGTGCACTACGCGATGCCGGGGACGCTGGAGGCCTACTACCAAGAGGCGGGCCGGGCCGGGCGCGATCGCGCCCCCGCGACGGCGATTCTGCTGCATGCGTTCCCGGACCGCTTCACCCACGAGTTCTTCATCAAAGGCGCGCTCCCGGAGCGGGAAACGATCGCCGCCGTCTACGACGCCATGCGTCGCTTGGCGAATCGCGACGGACTCGTCACCGATACCGCGCAGGAGATCGCCGCCACCGCGCGCAGCAAGGTGAGCGATCGTGAAGCCGAGTCGGCCCTCCGATTGTTGGCTCGGGGAGGGGCAGTGGCCATTGCGGATGCCTCACGCACGCACGCGCACGTACGGTTGCTCGCCCTACCGGAGCGCATCAAGGCCGAGTTGAATGAGGCGATGCACGGCCTCGAGTTGGCGCTGCTGCGCTCGTTATGGAAGCGCGCACGCGGCGGGATGCACCTTGGTGTCGTCGCCGATCTCGATGCGCTGCCGCCGGGAATCGGCGGCGCGATGGGCGCACAACAACTGCTCGACGCACTGCAAGCCAAACAGTTCCTCGTCTGGAAGCGCCTCGGCGAGGGCATCACGCTCACCGATTCCGCGCGTGAGCTGAAGGACTGGCCGATCGATTGGGAGTTGCTCGATCGGCGGCGCCGAGGGGAACTGCGCAAGCTCGAGATGGTGCAGCAGTACGCGTACACCAAGTTCTGCCGTCGCGCCTTTGTGCTGCGATACTTCGGAGATCCTGCGGCGAAGCCGAGTTGCGCGAACTGCGATAATTGTATGGGGATCAAGCACGAGCCGCGGGCCGCCGCGGTGCAGGGGAAGCCGGCGCGCGACCGGAGCGGCGCGTCGAAGTTCTCCGGATCTCAGTCCGCTGGATCGAAGTCCGCTGGCGCGAAGTCCGCTGGGTCGAAGTCCGCCGCGCGGGGAGCGGTGAAGGCAGGGACCACCGATGCGCCGTTCTCGCGCGAAGAGAGCACACGAATGGACGTGCTCCGCGCCCTACGCTCGCGGCTGGCGAAAGATGAGGAAGTGCCGGCGTACGTGATCTTCCCGGACCGCGCGCTCCGCGAGATGGCGCGCGCGAATCCGCAGTCGATCGCGCAACTTGCGCTGGTGCACGGCGTGGGCCCCACGCGGCTGGACAAGTTCGGGCGGGCCGTGCTCGAGGCGTTGCAAAGTGCGTAGAGCGCACAAGGCCCCGGAGCGGTCTCCGGGGCCTTGTGCGGCGCAGTATCGCATTCGCGTGCGGCTGATCGCGTGCGGCCGCACGCAGTTGCCGGCGCGCAGTTGCCGGCGCTCAGTTGCCTTCAGGCTGGCACTTGTCGATAATCTCGCGCTTGAAGCGCCGAGGGTCCTCTAGGATCGGCCACAGCTCGTCGAGGAACTTCTTGGCCTCCGCGAGCCGACGCACATCCTGGCCCGGGAGCGGCGTCGTCCAGAGCGTGTCGATCTCGGCGCGCTTCGAGAGAAACAGGGCGATCGTCGGTGCCCACTGCTCCGCCGTGCGGCACGGGCCGCGATGCAAGCGCTGACGCGTGGAGGTGAGCCCCAGTTGTGTGTTCGGCCGCGAGTACCGGGTGTTGATCACCCCGGCCCAATCGAAGTCGTACGGGACGGGGCGATACTCGAACTCCGACATGCGCGTCATCACGATGTTGTGCAGGCCGGCCACCGACCAATCGGTGTTCGCGACCCAGTACTCAAAGAGCGAGATGACCTGAATCGGCTCCTTCGGAATAAAGTCCCACGTCACGCCGGTGCGTTCGGTGAACTCCAGCTTTTCATTCTGAGCCATCTCCTCGCCCGTCTCGAGGAAGAAGCCCGTGACCTCCACCGGCCGCATACGATTCGTCGAGTCCACATACGTGACGTTCACCAGGCGCGTGCGGTGGTGAATGGAATCGAGGAGCGCGTACGTCTGGTACAGCTGATACTCCAAGTAGATGTACTGCTGATACTCCGCGAGGGTGGGGCGGCAGGGGGTGACGAGCTTCAGCCGCGGATTCCCCTGGAGCGGAGTGCCGTCTCGGACCGCGCGCTCGGCGCGCAGATAGATCGGCGGGAACGCGCAGTTCGCCGACTGCCGACGAAAATGACCGCGCGCCCGGAGTTCCACCGCGGCGTTCCGCAACGCGCCGCTGGAATCCGTCCACGACATCTCGGTCCCGAACCACTCGAGTTCCAACGAATCGCGCTCGCGCGTGAGGTCCCGAAGGTTCGTCGTGAACGTGAGTTTCAGTGGCTCCTTCGAGCTGAACGTTCCCTGCGCCGCGACCATCGGTGCGGCTACGAGCAATGCGGCCAACGCCGCTCCGAGTCGCGCAATCATCGCATCTCCACGCCGCGCAGCGGCGAATCAGGGAACCCGCTGAGATCGTCCGTGACGACACCGGGGGTCACGGTGTCGGCCAGCGTGACGCCGTATTCGAGCACACGAATGTCGTTCTCCCGTACGGTGCCGAGGAACTTCCATTCCGAGAACAGGGCGTCAAACTTGGACTCGACCAGTGCCCGCCCGACCTCCACGTCCGCCGTCTTGATGCGCAGGAGACGCTCGAACTGCGGGCGCGGTGCCTCCGCTTCCTCCTCCTCGGCCAAGTCGGGATCGTTCCGCCTGAGTCGGCGCCAGGCGCGATCGGCGAGCGCCTCAAGCTGATCCGGCGACATTTGCTTCAGCACCTCCTCATCCATCTTGGCGATGAACATTCCAGTGCGGTTTTGCTCGGCGAGCGCCTTCTCGAGCTTCCGCTCCGCCGTGCGTCCCTCCAGCGCGACGGGCTTCCCAAAGTCCGTGTACCAGAGGAAGAGCATCAGGAGGTTGAAGCCGATCGAAATCACGAACGACACCGCCGGGGCGACGGCCGCGGCCATCCCGATGGCGATCACGACGAAAATGCCCGCCGCGTCCTTGGAGTCGTCCAGTGACGTGCGGAAGCGGACTGCCGCCACGATGCCGCCCAGCGAAAAGGCGAGCGCCAACGAGTGCTTCACCATGACCACGATGCCTGCGGCCACCACGGGAAGGATCAGGTAGGTCTGGACGACCGATTGCTGAAATCCCTTTTTTCGCCGCGTGAGCGTGTAGACCCACGTCACGGGAAGGGACGTGGCGAAGGCGGTGAGCATGGCGATGGTCGCGGCCAGCGCCGTCGGAGCGGTACCCTCGCCGCTGAGGACGGCCGGTGCGCCCCCGACGATCGAGCTCATCGACTCGCCGCCGAGTGCCCCCCAACTGGACGGGGCGTAGGCGCGGAGACTCCACGCAATCAGGCCGCAGACGACGTACCAGAGGAACGTCCGGACGACGAGATTGCGCCACAATATGTTCTGCACGAGACTGGGCATCGCGGAGGGTTGAGTGTGCAGGCTGAAAGTGTGACCGAATCGTGCGCGGGGCAACTGCACAGGACGACGTTGTTCGGGGTATTTTTCGAAATGCCCCCTAACCCGCGTGCCATGACCCGCGTTCGCCCCGCCCTGCTCGCCGCCCTGCTCGCCCTCACCGCGCTCCCGGCATGCGCGCAGGGGCGTCGTGGCCAGGCCGCTCCGGTTGCCGCTCCGGTTGCCGCTCCGGTTGCCGCTCCGGTTGCCGCTCCCGCGCCCGCGGCGGTCGCCGCCGGCTTACGTCCGACGCTCATTTTGCTCCTCACGGTCGACCAACTCCGTCCCGAATACCTCGAACGCTGGGATGCGCAGTTCACGGGCGGGCTGCGCACGCTCCTTGATGGGGGGCTCTTTTTGTCGAAGGGCGTCCACGACCACGGCATCACCGAGACCGCTCCGGGCCACGCGTCCATCCTGTCGGGGCGCTTTCCGTACAGCACCGGCATTTCCAGCAACTCGGCCGGGGTGAATACGTCCGCCGCGCCGCTTCTCGACTCCGAAGGCGTCGGGGCGTCTCCGTTCCGATTTATCGGCTCCACACTCGCGGACTGGATGACCGCCGCCGATCCGCGGACCCGCGTGCTCTCGGTCTCGCGCAAGGATCGCGGTGCGATCCTGCCGATCGGGCGCGGGAAGTATCCGGTGTTCTGGTATGCACAGCGCTCGGGCTTCTTCACCACCAGCACTTACTACGCCGACACCCTGCCGACGTGGGTGCGCGCGTTCAACGCTGAGGACCGTGTCGACACGAGGTACGCGGGGCGCACGTGGGACCTGCTCCTGCCGACGGACGCCTATCCGGAGCCCGACAGCGTCGAAGCGGAGAGTGCGGGGCAGGACTTTCAGATGCCGCACTTCATGCCCAACGATTCGGCGCTCGCGCGGCAGTTCATCATCGGGCAGCCCTGGATGGATGAGTTCACGCTCGACTTCGCGTGGCGCGGGGTGCGGACAATGAATCTCGGTGCCGGGCCGCAGACCGATCTGTTGGCCGTGTCGCTCTCCACGACCGACGCGGTCGGCCATCGTTTCGGCCCCGACTCGCGCGAGCTTCACGATCAGATGCTGCGCCTCGATCGCTCGCTCGGCGTCTTCCTCGATTCTTTGTTCGCGTTGCGCGGACGTGAGCATATCGTGATCGCGTTGACGGCAGACCACGGGGTGGCGCCGATTCCCGAAGTACGGTCGACCTTCGACGACAACCGCGGCGCCATCCGTGTGCGCGAGGCCCTGTTCACGCCACTGTTCAATGCGATTATTCCGCTGGCGCAGCGCGCGGAGATCCCGCTGGATGCCTTCACGTTCGACTTCCCGGAGTTTGCGGTCGATCGGAGCCGCGCGGTGGGCAAGGAACGCCAGCTGGTGCAGATTGCGCGGACCTTCGCCGCGTCGGCGCGAAGGATTCCGGGCGTGATGCGCGTCGACGTGATCGATGACCTCGCGCGTGCGGACACGACGACCGATGTGATCGCGCGCCGCTGGCTCCACATGTTCCGCCCCGGAGGCAATACCATTGCCGCCATCACCTTGGACCCGTTCAACTATATCGGCAGCGGCATCGCCTCCCACGGTTCGCCACACGACTACGACGCCCGCGTACCTGTCCTGTTCTGGGGACGGCCATTTCGCCACGCCAAGGACGAAGGGCCCGCGCGCGTCGTCGACATTGCGCCAACGCTGGCGCATCTCCTTGGCTTGACACCGTCCGAACGCTTGGATGGCGTGATCCTTGGCCGCGCCTTTGTGCCCGTGCCTGAGTAAGTTTCCGGCATGCATGATTCCATCTATTTCCAAGACCATCATCTCGCGACGCGAGACATGGTCCGTGCCTTCGCTCGGGAAGAGGTCGCGCCGGTCGCGCGCCATTTCGATGAGACCCAAGACTTTCCTTGGGAGAACACCAAGAAGATGGCCGACCTCGGCCTCCTCGGCATTCCCTGGTCTGAGGAGCTGGGCGGGGCAGGGCTCGATACCATCTCCTTCATGATCGCCATCGAGGAACTCGCGCGCGTGTGCGCGTCGCACTCGATCACGATCTCCGCGCACACGACGTTGGGCACGTCGCCCATCGTGAACTTCGGGAACGCGAAACAGCAACAGTTCTATGTGCCGCGTCTGGCGGCCGGAAAGATCCTCGGTGGCTTCGGCCTCACGGAACCGAATGCGGGCTCCGATGCGGGCGGGACGCAGACGACGGCGGTGAAGAAGGGATCCAAGTACATCCTGAACGGATCGAAGCGCTTCATCACGCATGGCGGAGTCGGAGAGGTGTTTATTGTCACCGCCGTGACCGATCCGTCGAAGGGGACGAAGGG
>CAYUMN010000058.1:0-15377 GCA_964445835.1 uncultured Gemmatimonas sp. | reverse complement strand
GACGCGAGGTGGTAGACCAGATTGCGCTGCAGGGTCGCGCTCTGCTCGGGGGTGACGGGATGGCTGGCGAGCGGACCGTACCCGGTCGTCACGCCATAGATGCGACGCCGTGCGGCGATGGCGCGTTCCAGGGTCGCTTGGGCATCCGCGACGCGCGCGCGCGCCGCGTCGCCGAGCGTGGCGCCGGCGCCATCGGCCACCCGATAGATCTGCGCCGCGGTGACCGGCCCGCCGAGATCGACCATGGATTGTGCGCTCATGCCAGGGCGACGAGTTGCTCGTGCGCCTGACTGATTGATTCTGACGCGCCCATGGCGGCCTCGGCGACGTTGGTGACGGTGTCGAGCACGCTCTCCATTGTCACGTGGCTCTCGGTGATCGACGCGGACATGTCGCCCAGCTTCGCGGACTGCTCCGCGCTGCGCGCGGCGATATTGCGCGACTGCTCGTCCACCGCTTGGATCTGCTGCGCCAGTTCGGTGATCACCTTGACGACGCCGGCGACGCCAGCGGCGACTTGCTCGAGGCGCTGTTCAATTGTCTCCGAGGCTTCGCCGACGTCGGTCGCGAGCTGCTTCACCTCGCGGGCCACGACGGCGAAGGACGCGCCGTGTTCGCCGGCGCGGGCGGCCTCGATCTGTGCATTCAGTGAGAGCAGTCGTGTCTGCTTGGCAATGGATCCGATGGTACGGCTTACGACACCGACCTCGCGGCTCAGCCCGTCGAGGTTGGCCACCGAGGCCTGCGCGACTCCCACGAGTGAGCGCATCACTTGCGATGCATCGGCAGAGCGATGCATCGCGCTGCTGATCGCCTCGGCCTGTTCGCGCACGAACGAGGTGCCGGAGGCGATGGCGTCGAGCGTGGTGGTCACCGAGGAGGCGATGGCGAGCACGGTCGTGGCCTGCATCGCGGCGGCGTTCGCCTGTTCCTCCGCCTTCGCGAGTGCGGCGGTGAGGGTTGGCGTGGTCATGCCGCGCGACCGAGCAGCGACTCGACGCGGGCAGCCGCGCCAGTGAGCGCGCCCGCCTGCCACGTCTCGGCGAGATCCACCGGCCGTTCGGCGAGCGAGGCCAGGTCGATCCGCTCCGCGAGGTAGGCGACCTCACTCAGCGGATCGCGCTCCGTGGGCGCCGGCTGGCGATGGTGCGACGCCACGGCGCGCGCGGCCACGGGTCCGAGGCCCCAGCGCAGCACCGCGAGGCCGCCGAGCGGCTCGTGGACGACGCGGAGCAAGTACGAGAGCTGGTCCGGGGGCAGGACCAGATTGCGGTTGAGTTGGGTGCGAAGCTGCGTCGCTTGATCGAAGATCACGAGTTTGCCCGTATCGTGCAGGAGACCGACGGTGAATGCCTCGTCCTTGCTGGCGGCAAAGGCGGGGGCGAGGCGCGCGGCGAGAGGGCCGGTGCGCACCATGTGCTCGAAGACCTGCGCTGCCATCGTTCCCAGTGGGCCACCTGGCCGGCAGAGCAGGCCGCGGACGGCGACCGCAAGCACGCTGGTGCGAACGCCGCCGGCACCGATGCGCAGCACGGCGTCCCGCAGTGACGCCACGTTCGCGCCGCCGAACAGGGCCGAGCTCGCCGACCTCAGCACCGCTTGGGCGAGCGCGGGATCGGACTCGCACAACGCGACGAGTTCCGCCGGTTCGACGTCATCGCGCTGCGTGAGGGTGAGTGCTTTCTGCGCCGCGGCGGGGAACTGGCGGATGGTCTCGCCAGGTCCCGCGGCAACCGCCTCCGCCAGTCGCAGGATATCGTTCCCCTTTCCTGACGGCACGCTCGCCAACACCAGCGCGATGCGCTCCGCCAACTGCGCCTCAAGATGCGCCCCGAGTGTCACGGGGTCGTCCGCGGGCATCGGCACCGGTGCTGACGTCGGAAGTGGCCGGCTCCGGACGAACGCGACCAGCTCCGCCGATTCGGTGGTCGGCGGTAGTTTCGGCTCACGACGTCGAAGGCGGAACAGGCGCTGCAGGAGCTTGAGCATGAGTGGTCGTCTACGTGAGAGGGCGAAGCGATCCGCCCGCGACCGCCGGGCGGAGGTCGTCGAGCAATCCGAGCGCTTTGGTCACCAAGCATTCGATATCGTCTGGGCCGAGGAGCTCCTCGAGCCAGGTCAGCATGCCGCTGATGGCGGCGGCGGCCGTCAGCACTGCCGGGTCCGCGACACCGGTCACGGCGAGGCCGAAGTTGGCGACATTGTTGTGCCGTTGCCACTCGAAGCGGAGCTCGAGCCAGAGCGACGCAAGCGATTTGTATAGCTCGTCCGCGTCCTCGGGCGAGGCGAGCGCCGTCGCCAGCGCCAGCACGGTCTGCACTTTCATATTGATGTACATGCGAAGCTGCTCGGCCTGTTCTTCGTCGGTCGGGAGCGCCTCGTGAACCACCTGCAGCAACTCATCCACCCGGGCGTAAGTGAAGGCGGCTCGCAGGCGATCCGGGGCGAACCCCACCGCGGGGCCGGACGGGTCGGCACGGCCCTCGCGGATCGAGCTCATCAGGCCGCCTTCTTTGAGACGAAGACCCAGTTGGTGCTGGAGGCGGCGTGACGGAACAAGCGAAGGACGACGTTCGTCGGCTTCATCTTGTAGGTGAAGGTGTAGGCGAACTCGCTGTCGAGCTCCCCCTTCGCGACACCGTCCTTGAACTTGCCGAAGACGAGGCGATTGTTGGTGCAGGGCGCGATCTGCGTGAAGAAGTTCTTGCCCTCGGCAGACGCCTGCTGGATACCAGCGAGGTCGGCCTCCCACTTGTTGTAGAGCTGGATGACGCCATTGTCATCCATCTTCACGATGCCGAAGGGCTGGGTGTCAGCCGCGTCGCGGCCGATGTTCGGCACTTGGCCGAGAAATGAGGACGAAACAAAAGACATGGAAACCTCCGAGGGTGGGTAATAGGGTGACGTGATCAGATGACCGACAACGACGAGTCCACAATGGCGCCAAGCATCGCGCGCGCCTTGGCAAGCGCCTTCTCCGTCTCGACACCCTTGGCAGCCAGGTGCCGCTCCAGTTCGAACTTTTCCTCCAGCAGCGATGCCACCTGCGCCTCGAGGCTGGTCGCCATCTCGGCGTGGCCGTCGTCCTGCTCCTTGTCGTGGTAGAGCGCGTGCAGCTGGCTCACCAGACTCTCCGTGATGTCCGCTCCGTGCGGCGCGGACTCCCGGTCCTCGTACATCGTGCGCAACTGAGCTTCCAGGCTGTCGGTGGCCGCGCGCGCCTCGTCGGCCTGTCGTGCTCCCGCCCGGAGCTTCTGCTCGTACAGGGCCACGACGTCGGAATCGACGCCGCTGGGGCCGCCCTGTTCGCGATCCTCATAGAGGGTCATCAGTTGGGCCTCGAGGCTGCCCACCATATGTTGCAGGTCCTCGAGTGTCCCCGGCGCTCCGATCCCCGCGCCGTTCACAAGTGTCACCGTCATCGCGTCCTCAGTGTGGGGTGTTTACTGGCGGCGGTTGCCGCTCGTCTTGGATAGGGAAATAATCGGTTCGGGTTTCCAAATTCTTGAATGCGCCGCGCGACCACCGTTATTCGAAGGCTCCTCATGCGTCGTTGGCATTCGCTGCTCTACGAGCGGTTCTCGGGCCAGCCCCTGCCGTTGCTTCACGCGGGCGGCGAGACGTGGACCGCCGCGTCCCTCTGGGCGGGGAGCCGGAGGTGGGTCGCGCACTTCCGCGCCCTCGGCCTTGCACCGGGGGACCGGTTGTTGCTCGCGCTTCCGGCTGGGCCCGGCTTCGTGCAAGTGCTGCTGGCCGCGCTCTGGGAATCGCTGACGATCGTGCCTGTCCCGATGGGCGAGCGGGTCGAGCGGTTGCAGGAGCGGCTTGACGCTCGCGTGGTCGTGAGCCTCACGGCCGGAGCGGCGACCATCGTCCCCTCAGCAGATCATGGCCCGCCCGAGTCCGTCGGCGTCCTTCGGGCAGCCAGTGGACCGCCGACTCCCTCCGTGCGCTTTCTGCTACGCACAAGCGGAACTACTGGGGCTGGTCGTTGGATTGCCCTCGGCGACGAGTCCGTGCTCGCGGTGCTCAAGTCGCACCAGCCGCTGTTCGGACTCGATGGGGCCATCGTGCTCTCGGTGCTGCCGTGGCAGCATGTGTTCGGGCTCGTGCTCGATCTGCTCGCCTCGTTGCTTGCGGGCGCGGAGATCGTGCGCGACGGCGCGGGTGGCCGCGACCCCGTCGCGCTCTTGGCGCTGAGTGCGACGCACCCCGTCACGCACCTGAACGCGGTGCCGCTCGTACTCGAGCGCCTTCGGCAGACGCCTGGCGGGACGGAGTTCTTGGAGGGGCTGCGGGGCGGGTTGGTCGGTGGTGCCCCGGTCCGCGGCTCGCTTGTGCAGGTGCTTGCTCGGACCCGCCTGCGCGTGGGGTACGGTCAGACCGAGGCGTCGCCGGGGGTGTGCGTTGGCGATGCTGGCGCGTGGCACGAGGCCACGATCGGTCGGCCGGTGGGATGCGAGGTTCGTGTCGATGCGGAGGGCGAGTTGCACTTTCGCGGACCCAACGCGTCGCTCGGAACGTGGGAGGCGGGGGGGCTGCTTCTCGCGGAGCCGGACCGCTGGGTCGCGAGCGGCGACCTCGTGGCGCAGGAGGCCGATGGCACGCTCACGTATCTCGGCCGCCGCAGCGCCGACTTCAAACTCGGCAATGGAAGAATGGTGGCCGCCGTGCGCTTCGAGGCGGAACTCCGTCGTACGCTGCCCGCCCTGCAGGAGGTCGCGCTCGGCAGCATCAACGGCGCAGAATTGGATGTGTGGCTTTCCGTTGCCGAGGGCACCGCGGCTGCTGCGGTCAACGCGGCCATCGACGCGGGCATAGCGGTGTGCCTCGGTGCTCCAGCATCATGGCCGCGGCGCGTGCATCATGTGCCGCTCGGGGACTGGCCGCGCTCGTCGAAAGGCGAGGTCGATCGGGCGGCGCTTGAGCGGCGGACGCGTGACGCGGAGTCGTCCGCCGCTCACTAAGGCGTGCCGTCCGGCAGGACGGGACGTCAGTGGCCTAATCGTGCGCTACGCGCTACTCGTGCGCTACGCGCTACTCGTGCACTCACCGGGCCGACATCATCCGGCGCGAGTTGGTCTCAAGCGCGTCAATCGAGTCATCGATCGCGCGACGCAGCGTCCAAGCGCGCGCATCACGATCGGATTCGTGTTCAACGCGGCGCAGTGCCCGCTCCAGAGGAGCGCGGGCGGCCGGGGTGAGGTCCGGGCCGCGTCGCCGTTAGAAGCGGCTGGCGGCATCAGGACGCGTCAATCACGTGAATCACGCCGTTGCTCGCGTTGACGTCCGCCTGCACGACCGTCGCATCATTGATGCGGAGCTGGCTTCCCTCCGTGCGGATGCGAATGGCCCGTCCTTCCACCGTGCCGGCGAGGAGCGTCGCGAACTGGCCAGCGGAGCGCGCCGCGGCGGTCGGAGAATACGGTGCCACCAACTGCGATGCCGTCGAGCGCGATGCTCTTCGATTCACTCCGCGTCACAGTGAACGGCATCCGCGCGGCATGGGAGCCATCTTCCGATCCCGCCGCCACGACGGCGACGGGCGAGGTCGTCTGGGATGCGCGGACGCAGCGGGGCGTCATGCGGATCGGCGGACTCACCCCCAACGATCCCCGCATCGCGCAGTATCAGTTGTGGATCATCGACGCGGAGCGCGATGCGCGGTATCCGGTGGCGTTGTGGTGTCAACGCGAGAGCGCTTGGTCCTCGCGGCGCCTGTGAAGGGATGGCGGACGCCGCGTCGGAGTCGGGCGAGAGTCAGAACTCCAGATTCAATCCGATCGACGGTAGGAGCCCAATGCTCGTATCGTTGCGGACGGCGCGGGCCCTCGGGTCCCACTGCGGCGCCTGCTGATTGGCCCGATTCGTGAAGTTCTGTAGGTCGATGAAGGCGATCAACTGCGTACGCCCCATGATGAAGCGGCGATCTACGCGCAGATCGGCCGCAAGAAACGTCCCGACCCGCTCCCCGTTGTAGCGCGTGAAGTCGAGCGTCCCAGCCAGCGCGCCCACCGTCGCGAATGGGGTGTACGGCAATCCGGTCGCGGCGCGCACGCGCGTTGCCACTTCCCATCGCGAGTTCGGACGCCATCCAAAGACGCCGTTGGCCGTCACCGGCGAATCGAACGCGCCGCGCGTGCTGGTGCCGTCGAGTCCGGTGAAACGCGTGCGATTGAAACTGGCGCTCAACTGACCGTAGAACGGCGAGGCGCCGAACTTCTTCTGGGCGAAGAATTCGATCCCGTACGCGTCGCCCTTTGCGGTGGACTCCAGCGGCTCCAGTCCATACGGAATGTCGGTCGTCGCATCGTCGAATCCGCTCGGACTCAGGACGGCCTGCGGTCGGAACTGGCGTGCGGGATAGTCGCCGTAGACCTTCCCGTAGACCTCGACCTGTACCTTGGCGTCGCTGCCCACGAGGCGGGTCACACCGGCCACCAGTTGATCCGCGCGGAACGGCTTCAGGCGCTGTGCGTTCTGCGCGTCGCCCACAAGCCAGATGAAGCTCGGCGCTTGCCAGTAGCGGCCGCCGGCCAAGGTGAGCGTGGTGACGGGATCAACGCGGTACGACGCGCTGACGCGCGGCGCGAATCGCATCGCGTTGTCAAGAAACCCGTACCAATCGTGGCGCGCGCCGACCGAGAGGCGCAACCGCGGCGCCGCTTGCCATGCGGCCTGCACGTACGTCCCATTGCGCAGCGCAGTGAAACTGGTGTCGACGCGCAACGGCTGCTCAATGCCAGCGGCATCGCGACGCGTCACACCGGCCAGCGTGGCATCAAAGCGCAGATCGCTTGCGTACTTGAAGATCGTCCCTGTCTCGATCTCCACGCCGCGCGCCGTCAACCAACTGATGTCGGTGCGCAGCGTGTTCTCGCCCTCCACCGAGCGGACCTCGAGCAGTGGCACGAGCAGCGAATCTCGTTGCGCCGTCTCGTAGCGCGTCCACGTGCGACCGAGCGTGGTTGTGGCGACTCCGCGGCTGAGCAGGCGCTTCCACGTCATCCCGCTGAAGTATTGGTCCTGCGTTGGCGAGATGATCTGCGAGTTGCTGACCCGGCCGGAGTCGGTCGAGTTGTCGAACGTGATAGTGCCTCGCGCCGCGATCGTGAGAAAGCTGAACGCGTCACGCGAACTCGGACGCCACACCACCTTCGCCGTTGCGTCGGTGTACGACGGAATGAAGCTGAATCCGAAGGCCTTGAACAGCAGATCGAGATAGCTCTGACGGACGTTCACAAAGAAGGAGGCGTTGCGGCCGAGTGGGCCCTCGATCAGCGCGCCGTACTGCGTTGCCGAGACGTTGAGTTCGCCGGCGACCCGCTCGCGATTGCCTTCGCGCAAGGTGATGGTGGTGGCCGACGACGTGCGGTCGCCCAAGCGCGCGCCGAATCCTCCAGCCGAAAGTGCCGCGGATTCGACAAAGCGAATGTTGATCAGCGACACTGGGCCACCGGTGGAGCCTTGCGAGCCGAAGTGATTGATGTTGGGGATCTCGATGTTATCGACGACGAACAGGTTCTCGAACGGCGCACCGCCCCGCACAACGAGATCATTGCGGCCGGCACTCGTCACGCCGACGCCTGGGGCGATCGACACCGCGCGCAGGACGTCTTCCTGTGCGCCGGGCTGACGTCGGACCTCTTCGGCGTCGTACGACTGCGTTGAGACTGGGGTGGACACGGGCATCTGCGCCTGAAATGCGTCAGGACGTACCGTGACGGCATCGAGTCGCACGTTGATGGGGCGCAGCACGACCGCCACCTCGGCGGGCTTCGCTGGCGAAACGGCAATGTTGCCCTTCGAGACCGGCGCGTAACCGAGGCGACGGACTTCGATCGTCACGATGCCGACGCGCACATTCCGCAGGGTGAAGCGTCCGAGTGAATCGGACTGTGTGACCGCTTCTTGTCCCGCAACGCGCACCGTGGCGCCGACGATCGGCGCTTCCTTGAGGGCTTCGGTCAGGCGCCCAGTGATGGTGCCGGTTGGACCAGCGGGTGGCGCGGGATCCTGGGCGTACGCGGCAAAAGAGACGAGCAACGTGGCAGCGCTGACCGCTCGTGCGGTGTGAAGTAGACGAGCGAACATGGGATCCACCTTGAGGGTTGAAACGCCGTCGGCGCGCTCCCTGACGACCTCATTTAACGATGCACTGGCGCCTATTGTTCCTCACAAGCGGTGCGCATGTGTTATCCGTTAGCATATGAACAGACGCATCGGCATCATCGGCACCGGCTCGGTCGGCGCCAGCGTGGCCATCTCCGCGCTACACTCGGGCGCCGCCGACGAGCTGTGGCTGCACGACCTCAACGCCGCCCGCGCCGAGGGCGAGGCCATGGACCTGGCGCACGGCGCGGCCTTCTACCCGGCCTGCGAAGTGCGCGTCGCGACAATCGACGAGATGCGCCAGGCCCAAGTGGTAGTCGTGGCCGCCGGGCGGGGCAGTCGGCCAGGCGAGACGCGCCTCGCCCTCCTGCGCGACAACGCTCGCGTGGTGACGGAGATCGGGCGCCAGCTCGCCGGTTTTGCTGGCATCGTGGTGCTGGTCACCAACCCGGTGGACGTGCTGACGCTGGTACTGCAGCAGGCCAGCGGCCTGCCGCCCGAGCGCGTGTTGGGCACGGGCACGATGCTCGACACCGCCCGTCTGCGGCAGATGCTCGGCCGGAGCCTGGGTCTGGCCACGCAGTCGGTGCACGCGCTGGTGGTGGGCGAGCACGGCGACTCGGAAGTGGTGCTCTGGTCGGGTGCGCAGGTTGGCGGCGTGCCGGTGCGACAGTGGCCCGGCTGGACGTCGGAACGCGAGGTGGAGCTCGCGCGCGACGTCCGCGTGGCGGCCTACGAGGTCATTCAGCGAAAAGGCGTCACCAACCACGCCATTGGCCTCGTCACGGCAGGCCTGCTACGCTGCATACTGCGCGGCGAGCAGCGGGTGCTCACCGTCTCACGGGTGCAGCAGGGCGTGCTGGGGCTGGACGGCGTGGCGCTATCGCTGCCTACGGTGGTGGACGGACGCGGCGCGACGCAGGTGCTGGCGCCGCAAATGGATAAGGCCGAGGAGGCGGCGCTGATGCGTTCGGCGCAGGTGCTGCAAGAGGCGCTGGCCACGCTGAGCGCGTAGGCGCGCAGAGTGCGGAATGACCCGGAATCAAGCCAGGGAGTGACCCGGAAGACGTAGTCCGTGGGTAGGTCTAACGAGTGATGGTGCGCACCCGAAAAGGGTCTTAACCTCTGGCCATGCCCACACTCAGCCGTATTCTCGCCCTCACCGGCCTCTTCGTGGCCGGCGCCTGCGCCCTCAACCCTGTGACCGGCCGACGCGAACTCTCGCTCGTGCCTGAGGCGCAGGAGATCGCGATGGGGCGCGAGGGCGCAGCGGCGGTCGCGGCGAGTATCGGGCTTCATCCCGATGCCGGCCTGCAATCGTGGGTCAACGGAATGGGGCAGGCGATTGTCGCGCGGAGCGAGCGCCCGAATCTCCCGTGGGATTTTAAAGTCGTCGATGACGCGTCCGTCAATGCGTTCGCACTCCCTGGCGGATTCATCTTCGTGACGCGTGGCCTCCTCACGCAGATGACGAACGAAGCGGAGCTCGCCTCCGTGCTCGGACACGAAGCGGGGCACGTGACGGCGCGACACAGCGTCCAACAGATGAGTCGCGAACAGCTCGCGGGACTCGCCCTCGGCATCGGCTCGGCAATCTCGCCGACCATCGCCGAGTATGGCCAACTCGCCGGCGCGGGACTTGGACTGCTCTTTCTCAAGTATGGGCGCGACGACGAGACGCAGTCCGACCAACTCGGCTTCGGCTATGCGCTCGAGAGCGGCTACGACACGCGGGAGATGATCAGCGTCTTCCGCATGTTCCAGCTCCAGTCGGAGATCGGCGGAGGGGGGCGTCTTCCTGAGTGGCAGTCGTCGCATCCGGATCCAGGGAATCGCATTGCCACCGTGCAACGCATGGTCGCGGCGTCGACCGCGAACTTCGGGTCGCTTCGCGTTGGGCAGGACGAGTTTCTGCGCCGCCTCGACGGCATGGTGTACGGCGAGGACCCGCGGCTCGGCTTTTTCGTCGGCCCACTGTTCGTGCATCCTGACCTTGCCTTCACCGTGCGCTTTCCCACCGGCTGGAAGACTCGGAACGCGAACGATGCGGTGACCGCGGTGAGCACCGAGCAGGACGCGATGATCCAGTTGCGCGGTGCGCAGGGGAGTGCCGTGCAGGCCGCGCAGGCGTTCTTCGCGCAGCAAGGAATGACTGCCGGTGCCCAATCACGCGGGACGGTGCACGGCAACGCGGTGATCCGCGGGGAGTTCGCCGCGAAGGCCGAAGGAGGCGCCGAGGTGCGCGGTGTGGCCGCGTTCCTGGAGTACGGGGGCGCCACGTGGAGCATCACCGCGTATACGGCGGCTGCGCGCTTTGCGAATTACACGAGTGCATTCGACCGCACTATCGCGAGCTTCGCGCAGCTTCGTGACGCGGCAGCGCTGGCGGCCCAGCCGCACCAGGTGCGGATCGTTGCCGC
The DNA here is from genome assembly GCA_964445835.1 of uncultured Gemmatimonas sp. Taxonomy (GTDB): domain Bacteria; phylum Gemmatimonadota; class Gemmatimonadetes; order Gemmatimonadales; family Gemmatimonadaceae; genus Pseudogemmatithrix. The sequence goes on along the minus strand of CAYUMN010000058.1, from coordinate 4,845 downwards.
CCCGCGCGCGATGACGCTCACGCAGTTCAATGCCGCGCAACCGTCGAGCATCTCGATTGCCGAACTCGCGATGATCAACGGTATGGACGCCCAAGCGTCGCTCCGGGCCGGGCAGTTAGTGAAACGTGTGGTGGGTACGCCGTTGCCGCGCACCGTGACCGCACCCTAGCGAGGCGGAGTCAGCCGCTGTTGCGCAGGCCGGCGGAGATGCCATTGATCGTGAGGTGAATGCCCCGTTCAAGACGTTCACTGGTGTTCGCATCGGGGGCGTTGGATGCATCGGCCTGGCGATGCCGGCGCAGGAGCGCGATCTGTAGATGATTGAGCGGATCCATGTACGGAAAGCGATGCGCGATTGAACGTTCGAGCATCGGATTATCGGCCAAAAGTTGCGATTGGCCGGTGATGAGAAGCACCGCGCGCCGCGTGCGGTGCCACTCCGCTTCGATACGAGCAAAGATGGACGTGCGCAGGGCCTCGTCGCGCACGAGTTCGGCGTAGCGCGAGGCAATGGCGAGGTCGGACTTCGCCAGTACCATGTCCATGTTGGAGAGCATCGCGCGAAAGAACGGCCAATCGCGCCGCATGCGCTGGAGCGTGTCCAACGCACCGGGCGACTCGGCGAGGAATGCCTCGACCGCAGCGCCCACGCCGTACCACCCGGGCAAGAGCAAGCGGCACTGCGCCCACGAGAAGACCCACGGAATGGCGCGCAGATCTTCGATGCGGTCCGACCCGCGCCGGGCCGACGGACGACTGCCGATATTCAGCGTCGCGATCTCCAGGAGCGGGGTCGATTCGCGAAAGTACGTGGCAAAGTCCGGTGTTTCGTAGACGAGTGCGCGGTACGCCTCGTACGCCAGCGCCGACAGCCGTTCCATCACCGGGTAGAAATCGGCAAAGGCTTCGTCAGCGGGCGCTGGATCGGCGATTGACGCTTCGATCGCTGCCGCTAACAGCAACTCGAGATTGCGCCGCCCCACTTCGGGGGCCGCGTACTTCGACGCAATGACCTCGCCCTGCTCGGTGACGCGGATCTGTCCCCGCACCGCACCGGTGGGCTGCGCGAGAATCGCCTGATAGCTCGGTCCACCGCCGCGCCCCACTGAACCACCACGCCCGTGAAAGAGCCGGAGGCGCACGCCGTGCGCGCGGAAGATCCGAACCAGCTCCATCTCGGCGCGATACAGCTCCCACCCCGACGTGAGGAAGCCGCCGTCCTTGTTGCTGTCGGAATAGCCGAGCATCACCTCCTGCACTTCGCCCTGCGCGGCGACCATCGCACGAAAGGCCGGGACGGCGAACGCGGCCGTCATCGTGGCGCCCGCGCGCCGCAGGTCGTCAATCGTTTCAAAGAGCGGAATGACCTGCATCCCGCCAGATGAGCGTTCCACGCCGTGCAGGAGCGCCGCCTCCTTGAGCAGGAGCGCCAACTCGAGGAGGTCGGAGACCCCGTCGCACTTGGAGATGATGTAGTGCGGCAGCACCGCATCACCAAAGCGCTCGCGCAGGGCACGCGCCGAGGTGACGATCTCCAGCTCGTTGCGCGTTTCATCCTGATACGGCAGGTGCGGTGCATAGAGCGGGCGTGTGCCGTCGAGTTCGCGTGACAGCACGGCGATGCGCGCCGATTCGTCGAGCGTCGCATAGTCGGGGCACACTCCGGCCTTCGCCAACAGATCAGCGATCACGCGGGCATGCACGTCGCTGTTCTGCCGGAGATCGATCGGCGCCAGATGAAAGCCGAACACCTCGACGGCGCGAATCAGGTGACGCAGCCGACCATCGGCGAGGCGTGAGAGATTCGTCTTACGCAACGCTTCGTGCAGCACGCGTAGATCATCCATAAGCGCTTCGGCGGACGGATAGGGCACGCCTTCGGCCACCGCGGCGCGGTCCGGACGTTCGTGGTCGAGTACCTCGACGGTGGCGGCGAGGCGCGCGTAGATCCCGATCAGGGCGCGGCGATACGGTTCGTCGAGCCGCTGCGCCGATTGATCGGGCGAGGCATCCGACAGCGCATTCAGCGCCTCAGGCACCGGCAGCAGCAGCTGTGACAACGGTAGATCCTGACCGAGCGCATGGACCTCGGCGAGGTAGAACGAGAGCGCGGCATCGGACTGCAAGCGGACCGTCTCCCGCAGGATGGCCGCCGTCACGAATGGGTTGCCGTCGCGGTCACCACCGATCCAACTGCCGATGTGCATCACATTGGGCAGGCGCCACGCGGTGTCCGGATACCGGACACGCAGGAGATCCTCCACCTGCGCATAAAGGCGCGGGAGCTCGGTGAGGAAGGTGCTGCGAAAGTAATTGATGCCGTTCTTGACTTCGTCGATCACGCGGAGGCGTGTGGGGCGCACCATCCGCGTATTCCAGAGCGTGAGCACTTGGCGGATCATGGCATCGTCCAACTCACGCTGCTCGCCTGGCGTGAGCACCACGCGGTCCCGACGGTCCATCAGCTTGGCGATCGCCCGTGTGCCGTGTTGGATACTCTGCCGCTGTACTTCGGTGGGATGTGCGGTCAGCACCGGTGACACTATGGCACCGGCAAAGAACGCGGCGAACCAATCCGCCGCCGCCGCTTGGCCGGTCAACGCGTCAGGCGGCCCAGCCGGATGAACATGGCGCTCCACCGCGGCCAGCGCGTGCTCCAAGCTGCCCTCGCGCGGCGGCGACTCGGCCATCTCGTGCGCGCGACGACGCCGCAAGTGATGCGTGTCCTCCGCGATGTTGGACAACTGCAGGAAATACGCGAAGGCACGGACCACCGACATCATGGTGTCAACTGGCAAGTCCGTGAGCAAGCGAGTGAGCTCGTCCCGATCCTCCCGCCGTCCGTCGCGGGCAAATCGCACGGCCACCTTACGCACGGTTTCGACCAGCGCAAAGGTCGCCTCGCCTTCCTGCTCTCGGATGGTATCGCCGAGGAGCCGGCCGAGGAGGCGAATGTCCTCGCGGAGCGGGAGGTCTTTGTCGGGCGGGGTCGGATCGGGATCGAGGCGCATGGGCAGAACGGGGGATACGGACAAGGCAGGCGAGGTCTCGCTCAGCTATTCAAGCGCCGAGGAGAAGGTGCCGCAATACCATCCGCAGATATCGACACGGCAAGCCGCTGTTCGCCTTGGCGCGTGAACTGATGGGCAACAGCGTCCCCGTCTCGGCGACATGCACGGCGATCGGCGACGTGCCCGCGATACGGAAGCGCCTGCAGGATGACGCGTAGGCGCTACGCCGTCTCTACGACGATCTGCAGGAGGCGCTCGCGGCGGCGGGCGGTGTGGCCGAGTCGGAGGGGTATGCCGACGTGCGGTCGGGGCGCAACGAGATACGCTCGCGACTCGGCGAGTCGGTCGGCGCGCGTGAGACCATTCGGTTGAATCTGCTGCGGCTCCACGCGGGTTCGTCGTCGGTCGAGAGTCTCACGACGCATCTCGGTATAGCGTCTGAGGTGTCGGCGCAGGTGGAGCGGTTGATCGCAGCGCACGAGGGGGTCCGGCCGACTGCCGGCCCCCCCCGTGGAACGAACAACGCGATACCGGACCGCTTACGGTTTGAAGACGAGCCGCACCGGGGGGCCAGAGTACGAGTGTTCAATCTGCGCGTTGTCGAAGACCGCGAGGCCGAACTTGTAGGTGCGGGTCAGGTTGTCGAACTGCACATCGTTGACGTCGCTCGTGGTGAGGCGGCGACGGATTTCGTACGTCCACCGTCGGAGCACGGAATCATACACGCCGCGGCCGTCCACATCGGCGCCGCTCCCCGTGGGCATCGAGGTGAGCATATTCGCGATGACCGTGCCGACCGGGAGCGCGGCGACTTCGACGTCGGTCATCCGGAGCGTGTCGGTCGTGGGCCAGGAGTAGATGGCGGGCAACATCCCATTCGTGGCACTCCTGAAGGTCGGCCGTCCGCTGACTGCCGGATTCGATGCGTAGCCCACGGCGCCGGCGTCACTCGCGCGTCCACCATCGCCGGCGGTGCCGTCATTGATCGGCAGCCAGTACCGGACGTACTGGTCATGCATCTTTCCGTTCATGTTCTGGCGGACGAGCTTCCAGTGCCACATGTCGAGGACCTGACCGACGACCGTCGTGTATTTCTTCGCCGCCTGATCACGTTGCACGCTGTTGTACGTCGTGCCCGGGCCGCCACCCGCGTTTGGGTCGTGGCAGACCGCGGCGCAGCCGACGGTCTCGAAGGCTGGGACCGTGCCGGCGCCATAGGTGTTCCAGATGATTGCCATCTTGTCTTCGTACATATACTCAGGCGCCTCGGGATTGAAGCTCAGCCCCCCGCGTGCCGCCATATACTGTTGCCAGTTCTGCCCGTTGGTGGGAGCTGGCTTCGCGGCCGCGACCGACCACGTGCCGTCCACGTTCTTGATCCACGGGTTTCGCCGATAGCTGGCCTCGTTGTCGGTCCAGCGCAGGAGCATGTAGAGGTAGCCATCGTCGTACATCGCGCGCACGGAGACGGACGCCGCCGCCGCCCAGCCGCCGGCGATCTGCACCGTCAGTGGCGTTGCCTGCAGCCAGATGGCCTCTCCCACGCCGTCGATCGACGGGGCGAAATCGGTCTTCACCGCATTGACCGTGGTCGCGCTGACGTTGGGCAGCGTGGCGATCCAGGCGGCGACGAGTGCGCTGTCCCGCGTGCTGAATGCGGCGATGACGCCGCCGCCATGCGCTGCCGAACGCGGCTTGACCAAAAGCTGGCTCGCGCTCGGGCTCGCCGGATCGACGAGGCCCGACGCGACGAGGGTCGTGGAATCCATCGATGTACGAAAGAGGCGGCCGCTGGACGCGCCATGGCAGCTCGCGCACGAGGTCTGGAGGGCGG
>CAYUMN010000057.1:0-15431 GCA_964445835.1 uncultured Gemmatimonas sp. | reverse complement strand
GCACCTTCTGGTTCACGGCGCGCTTCGGCATCGGCGCGGAGTCGCCGCTGGCGGCGGGGCTCGGCACCGATCAACGCGGGATGCGTGCGCTCGTCGTGGACGACAACGCCAGCGCACGGACGGTCCTCACCGACCTCATGCGCGCGCTCACCTTTTCGGTGGACGAGGCGGCGGATGGGCTGGACGCGATCGCGGCGGTGCTGCGCGCCGACCGTGAGGGACGACCATATTCGATCGTCCTCCTCGACTGGCAGATGCCGGGGATCGACGGGATCGAGACCGCGCGCCAGTTGCGCGCGATGGTGCTCCCACGCGCCCCGCACCTGATGATGGTCACGGCGTACGGCCGCGAAGAGGTGATCGAGGGCGCGGAAGAAGTGGGCATCGAAGGGGTGCTCGTGAAGCCGGTCAGCGCCTCGGCGCTCTTCGATAGCATCTCTCGGCTCCTGGGTGGGAGCGTGGACGGGCCGCGCGAGCGCACCGTGCTGCCGGGCGACGTGTTCGATCGGCTCACGGCCTTCGAGGGTGCGCGCGTGCTCCTGGTGGAGGACAATGAGGTGAACCAGCGCGTGGCCTGCGAACTGCTACGCGACGCGGGCTTCGTGGTGGATCTGGCCGAGAACGGATTGGTGGCGGTCGAGCGGGTGCGCGCGGTGCGATACGACATCGTGCTGATGGACATGCAGATGCCAGTGATGGACGGCGTGACGGCAACGCGCGAGATCCGGAGCGACCCGCGCTTCCATGACCTCCCGATTATCGCGATGACGGCGAACGCGATGCAGGCGGACCGCGATCGGTGCCTCGAGGCAGGGATGAACGCGCACGTCGCGAAGCCGATCGAACCGGAGGATCTCTGGACCGCGATGCTCGCGTGGATCAGGCCTCCGGGGTCGGCCACGGAGCACCACGGGCTCGACGGTGCGTCGCGGACAAGCGGACCGCTCCGAGCGCTGGATTCGGATACGCTCCCGACCGACATCCTGGGACTCGACACCGCGCTCGGCCTGCGCCGCGGACTCGGGAAGCAGCGACTCTACCTCGCCATGCTGCGCGGCTTCGTCACGGGGCAGCGCGAAGCGGCGCGCGCGACTCGGGCGGCGCTCGATGCCAACGACTGGACCACCGCCGAGCGCCATGTGCACACGCTCAAGGGCGTGGCCGCCAACGTGGGGGCGAGCACGGTGCAGGAGTTGGCGTTCTCGCTCGAGACGGCGATCCGCGAGCGGCGCCCGCGCGCCCTCGTTGACGCCCGGCTCAGTGACCTGCAGGGACCGCTCGGCGCCCTGATGACGCAGCTCGAGCGCGGTCTTCCCGCGGTCGTGAGGCCTGAAGCGATCGCGGTCGATCCCGCGTTGCTCACGTCCGTGTGCGATCAACTGGAGCGGTTGCTGGCGGCGGACGATGCTGCGGCGGGCGCGCTGATCGATGCCAACACCGCACTCCTCCACTCGGCTTTCCCGCAGGCGTTTCGCACGATTGAGGCCGACATCCGCGCCTTCGAACCCGAGTCGGCGCTCGCGGCGCTCCGGGCGGCGCGCGCCGTCACGCGATGAGAGTCCGCGCTGCGGACTGGCGTGCGACGATTCTTGTGGTGGATGACTCACCCGACAACCTCACGCTCATGAACGGCCTGCTGCAGGACGTGTATCGGGTGCAGGCGGTGAACTCGGGTGCGAAGGCGCTGCGGATCGCCTGCTCCGACGCGCCCCCGGACCTGATCTTGCTCGACATCATGATGCCGGAGATGGACGGGTATGAAGTGTGTCGGCGGCTCAATGCCGACCCGCGCACGGCAACCATCCCGGTCATCTTTCTGACGGCGCGCGCGGAGGAGGAGGACGAGCGGCACGGGCTGGAGATCGGCTCCGTGGACTACATCACCAAGCCCGTGAGCGCACCGATCATGCTCGCGCGGGTGCGCAACCATCTCGCGCTCAAGGCGATGGCGGACCTGATGCGCGAGAAGAATGCGGAGCTCGAGCTGGCGCGCAGTGTGGCCGACGAGGCGAATCACGCGAAGTCAGACTTTCTCTCGCGGATGAGCCACGAGCTGCGGTCCCCACTCAACGCGATCATCGGATTCGCGCAGCTGATGGAGACCGACACGCCACCGCCGAGCGCGGCGCAGCGCGAGAGCCTCACGCACATTCTGCAGGGCGGCTGGTATCTGTTGGAGCTCATCAACGAGGTCCTCGACCTCGCGGTGATCGAGTCGGGACGGCTCACGCCCGAGATGGCCGCGGTGGATCTGGATGCGCTGCTGAGTGAGTGCTGCGGCTTGCTCTCGGACCTCGCGCAGAAGCGCGGGGTCGCGCTACAACTCCCGTCGGTGACGGTCGCGCACGTGGTCCAGGCCGACCGCATGCGCCTGAAGCAGGTGCTGATCAATCTCCTCTCCAACGCGATCAAGTACAACCGCCCCGACGGCTCGGTGCTGGTCGCGTTCGGAGTCGGGGCCGGCGGCGCGGTGCGCGTGACGGTGTCCGACACGGGCAATGGACTCCCGCCGGAGAAGGTCGCGCGCCTGTTCGAGTCGTTCAACCGGCTCGGCCGCGAGAACGGATCCGAGCAGGGCACGGGGATCGGGCTGGTAGTGAGTCGCCGATTGATCGAGATGATGCATGGGACCATTGGCGCGTCGAGCACCGAAGGGGTCGGGAGTAGCTTCTGGATCGAACTCGCCGCGGCGGAGCCGGTGCCGACGGGCGGAGCGCTTACTGCGGGGTCGGACGTTCCATCTGACGAATCTCCTCGCCGATCACGAGGCGGTGTCCATCAGGAGTCCGCAGGATGAACTCACGCAGCCCATACGCGCGATCAGCCAGTGGCGAGACGATCTCCGCGCCGCGCGCCTGAATCTGGCGAAAGTAGACATCGACATCCTCGACGAGCAGATGCACGAACCACGAGTGATTCCCTGTCGCCTCCGCATCTACTTCGTCGGGGCACTCGCCCAGCATCACATGGAAGCCGTCCAGGGAAAGAAAACGCCACCCCGGAGAGTAGATCGCATCCTCGCGGAAGCCGAGAATGCTCAAGAAATAGCCGGTGGACCGCTCAAGATCTCGCACCGCGAGTACTGATCGCGCGCGCACGACGTGTGGCATCTGTTCTCCCCGATTCGTTATGTAGGCGCTACGCCGGCGGGTGCCGACCGCCGAAGTACATCATGTTCGTCGCCTCGGATCGCGCGACCACGATGTCGAGAAGCCCGTCCTTAACGGTACCCGCTCCATTGTTGAGGCACACGTACCCCTGCCCGCCATCGCGATGTGGCACAATCAAGTCCAGTGCGCCGTCGCCGTTCACGGCGGCCACGGAGATCGTGGTGGCCGATCCGATGGACACTTCGCGACAGGGTTCGCCGACGCGCCCGCCGCCGATGCTGAGGCAGAGATAGCTCGCCGTCGCTTGTCGGCTATTACGATTGGCCAGCACCATGTCGGGGAGCCCATCGTCATTCACGTCGCCTACCGCGACGTGACGCGTGTTCCACTCGGGCTGGCCGAAGGTCGTGACCAGTGAGAACCGCCCCGTTCCGTCGGTGTGGTAGACCTTCTTCGCTGGCATTGGCTGAGGTGAACCCCGCATCCTCGCGCGCGAGTGTGCGGTCGAACCGGCGCGCGCCAGTTGAGTGACTGCGCGACGCGCCTGCTGGAGCGGTACCGCGCGACCGCCGCGCACTGCACTTGATCTCCACCACGGCGGTGGGCCGTGGCATAGCGGTTACCGCCAGTGTCGCGCGGGCCGGCGGGTCCGCCGGGAAGAACGTGATGTACTCGGCGTTCATTGCCGCGTAGTCTCGCATGTCCTTCAGAAAGACCGTGCACTCGGCGACGTCCGACATGGCCGCCCCACCGGAATGCAGCGCCGCGCGGATGTTCTCCATCGTCTGGCGCGTCTGCGCGGCGATGCCGCCGTCCACGATCTCCTGCGTGCCGGGTCGGACGCCGGTCATCCCGGACACGAACACCCAGTCGCCATCGCGAATCGCCACGGAATAGGCCGGCACTAATGGCTTGAGGCCGGGTGGAGTGATCACTTCGCGCGCACCCGGCGTGCCGGAGGCTGAGGGCGTGGTCCGCGGCGGCACAACGATCGGCGTGAACCACGTGGGAGAGAGTGTCCTGCTGCTCGGCGAGGCGGCGCGCACTTCGTCGAGAAAGCGTGCGCGGTCGGCCAGCGCGGCGGCGCTGGGGTTCGGATCGCCATACGCGTCGGCGTGGCTTGGAATCACCAACGCCGGATATCCCAGCACGCGAAGGAGTCGCTCGGTGAAGTGGTAGATCTCCAGTCGCTGACTGTTCGCTCCCACGAGCGCGATGTCGGGTCGTAAGCCTTCCATCTCGCGCTCAATGAAGTTCATCGAGCCCATGATGAGGACTTCATGCCCCCCCATGCGCAGCAGGTAGGCAACGCTCCCTCCCTCTTGGTAGTCGCGGCGCCGCAGCGGGGCGATGAGCCCGCGTGGCGCAGTGCCGGCGATGCCGCGTCCGTTGTTGAAGTACCGCTTGTCGTCGAGCGCGCTGTGAATGCTTGGCACGACGCGAATCGAGAGATCATCGAACTCGTAGTCTTCACCACCCCGGACGGTGATGATCTGGCTTTCAGGGACGGCGTAGGCCCGTGACAGGTTGGCCGCGGTCTCATGTCCGATCACGACCGCTCCGGTGCGGTTCGCGATGTAGCCCGCATCGAGCGCGTGGTCGGCGTGTCCGTGCGTGATGAGGATGTAGTCGGCGCGAGTCACGTGCTTGTTGATGAGCGTGGTGTCTGGCGCGTAGGGTGCGTCGGGCACCGGCCCCTCGGCGCGGGCGCCTGGCATCCACCGCGCGAACTGTGACAGGAAGGGATCGACCAGCACCACCCGGCGACCATCGGTGATCTCCCAGCCGGCGTTACCGAGGTAGGTGAGGCGGAGTTCACCCGGGGCGAGCGGTGCGGCGGCACGTGTGGCGGACGTCGTCGGCGTACTGGACGTCGGGTGTTGGGCGCCGGATGATACCGTGGTGCACAACGCACCGATCAGCGTCAGGAGCACAGGGCGCAGTGACATGGAGCGTTTCGAAGAGGGGGGCGTTGCTTCGTGAAGGTCAGGGAATACTCGAGCGGGGTCAAGGGGCGGGCAGGTGTCGATACTTCAATCGAACGCGCGATCTAATCCTTTCTGCGCCCGCCCGCCGGCATCGTCGCGCGCGCGAGCACACCCCTTACGTCCCCCACCCCGAGTGAATAAGATATCCCGGTCGGTGACCTCCCCTTCTGCGAAGGCGAACCTGCTCGAGCCAGTAACAGAACCCGAACTGCGCGTTGTGAACCGATGGGTGCTGTTCGCCCTCGCCGTTGTCGCGGCCGGAATCGGGATCCGCGCGACCGGATCAGCCGTCTTCGTAGGGGATGGAACGCACTGGGTTTCCATGAAGACCGTGACGGCCGTCGGCGTCGTTCTCGCGGCCCTCTCTCTTTGGTTCAAGGGCCAGTCCGAACTCGCCGAAGCAGCACCGTGGCACCTGTCGGTCGCTCGCGTCCTTTCGGGGATCTTGGCCGCCATGGGCGCCCTCATACTTCTCGCGCACGCGACGACCTCGTATCCCGAGTGGCAGTTCCTGCGAGACGCGCTCTCCACTGCTACAGACCGTGCCCTGAATGGTGCCCTCGATGGTGTCCCGGAGAGTGCGCCGCAGCGCGCGTCGGATGCACTCACCCCTCTCCTCGCCGGAATTTCGTTCTTGGTGTTCGGCTTGGCGTTCCTCATGCCGCGCTCGCCCCGCTTGTTGCGGTCGCTCGACGCGCGGCAAGCGCTGTTCATCGCCGCCCTCTCGATTGCGGGCTTCGAGCTCATTGGAATGCTCTTCATCAAAGAGATCCCTGATGGAAGCATTTTCCGGCACCTTGCCCTCCCATCCGCCGTCGCGTTGGTCGGACTCGCCCTGGGGGGGCTCTTTCTCACGCCACGATCTGGCCTCCTCGGGCGCACTCGGCAGCGCACCCCAGCCGGGATCGCGCTCCGCAACTCGCTCCTGTCCGCCGTCGGGATCCCACTCGTCCTCGGCTACATCAGCGTGCAGCTCCATCGCAGCAGCAGGATCGACGTGGAACTCGGCATCGCGCTCTTCGCGGTGGCAATGATCTTCGCGCTGGTGGCCGTTGGGTACCTCTCGTCGAAACTTGTGGAGCGGACCGATTCGGGCGCGAGTGCGATTCTGGCGGCGGCGCCCGGCGCGATGATCGTCGTGGACTCCGGCGGCATCATCCGCCGAGCGAACCTCAAGGCGGCCGCGGTCTTCGGCTACGGTGACCGACCGCTGATCGGCGTTGCGGTGGATGAGCTGGTGCCGATGAGTGCCAGAGGGCAACATCGGGCGCATCGACATGGCTTCGAGCGCAACGGCGTACCGCGTGCGATGGGCGAGGGTCGAGAACTTCGCGGCCGGCGACTCGATGGATCGGAGTTCGAGATCGAGGTCAGCCTGAGCCCGCTGGAGTCTCCGGGCGGGCAGCTCGTGGTGTGCGCCATTGACGACGTCACGGAGCGGCGGCGCGAGCTCTGGTCGCTCCACGAAAGCGAACAACGATTCCGTCAAGCGTTCGAGTCCGCCGCCGTTGGCTTCGCCATCGTTGGGCTCGGCGGCGAATGGATTCGATTGAACGAGGCGATGTGTCGGTTACTCGGCTACCGCGACGAGGAGTTGCGCGCGATGACCTTCGCCGACGTGACGCACCCCGAGGACATTGACGGGGACCTCGACCTCGTCGGGCAGCTCCTCAGAGGGGAGATTCCCCGGTACGAACTGGGCAAGCGATACATCCGCAAGGATGGAGTGGTCGTGTGGGCCCATTTGAGTGCGCAGGTCGTCCGCGATGTCGCCGGCCAACCGCTGTACTTTGTGGCGATCATTCAGGACGTCTCCGAGAGCCACCATGCGGCGTCAGCGGCGCGCGCGAGCCTTGCGGAAAAAGAAACGCTCCTCCGCGAGATCCATCACCGTGTGAAGAACAACCTGCAGGTCATTTCGTCCATTCTGAATCTCCAGGCGAACTCCAGCGCCTCCGCGGAAGTGCATAAGCAGTTCGGCACCGCGCGGCAGCGCGTGCGGACGATGGCGATGGTGCACGAGCGTCTCTACCGGAGCGAGCGACTCACCACGATTGATGTGACGGCGCATCTGCGGGAGCTTGCCGAACTCCAGCACTCGGCGCACCAGGACGCAAATCAAAGCGTGGTGCTCGACTTCTCGGGCGAGCCGTTTCACGTGTCCATTGACATCGCCATCCCGCTCGGGCTGATCGCGAATGAACTCGTCGACAACGCCTTCAAGCATGGCCTCCAGGGTCGGTCCGGCGGGACGCTGCGGGTGCAGATCGAACGTCTGGGTGAGGACCGCGGCCGGATCTCGGTGTCGAACGATGGCGCCGAGATCGACCCTGCGCTTGACCTCGACATGGTCGCCTCGCTCGGGCTTCGGCTTGTGCGCGCCCTGCTTCCGCAGGTGCAGGGTGCGCTCGATATCCAGCGCGGACCGCAGACCAGCTTCTCTCTCACGTTTCAAGATGCGGTACCAATGGAGCGCAATGCATGATTGAGACGCCCGTAGCCCCCCAGGCACGGCCGCGCGTCCTGATTCTCGAAGACGAGGGGTTGGTCGCCGAGGATGTGCGGGTGACGCTCGGCAAGCTCGGGTTCGACGTGGTGCACGTGACGGACCGCGGGGACGACGCGGTCGTGCAAGCAGGGACGCACCGCCCGGATCTCGTGCTCTGCGATATTCAGGTGCGCGGCCCGATCGACGGGATCGTGGCTGCGCAACGGATTCGGAAGGCCTACCAGATCCCCGTCGTCTTCGCGACCGCATTTGCCGACCCCGAGGTACTCCGGCGCGCGGGCGAAGCCGAGCCCTATGGCTACGTCATCAAGCCATATAGCGAAGACGATCTGCGCGTGACGCTCTCGGTGGCCCTGTTCCGAAAGGCGGCTGAAGACCGGAGCGGCGCCCTTGAGCGGTGGCTCTCCTCCGCCCTGGGAAGCATCGGCGACGCGGTCATCGCTATCGACCGCGATGGGCGCGTCACCTACGTCAACGCGGTCGCCGAACTCCTCTCGGGGTGGTCACGCGATGACGCGCTCGGAAAGCGCGTTGCCGACGTCTTTGACGTGAGCAAGGACGACGTCCCGCTCGACTTGCTCGGCATCATCGCGACCGTTGAGAGCACCGGGACGGTCTTTCATCTGGCGGGTGATGTGTTCTTGCGCACGAAGGGCGGCGGGCGCGTGCCAATTGACGACAGTATCTCCCCCATTCGCCGCGACGACGGGTCGGTCGACGGCGTGGTGATTCTCTTTCGGGACCGCACGGCCGAGGTACGCTTTGACGAAGAGCGACTCACGGCGCAGCGGCGCATGGAAGAAGCGCAGCGGCTGGAGAGCCTGGGCGTGCTCGCCGGCGGCATCGCCCACGACCTCAATAATCTGCTGACAGTCGTGACGGCCCACGTCGGACTCGCGCGCGCCTCCGAGGGCGCCACGCCGGACGAGACCGAAGCGTCGCTGACGCACATCGAAGCGGCGGCGGAGCGCGCGGGGCAGCTGTGTGGCGCCATGCTCGCCTATGCCGGCCGCGGACGGCAGCTGCGACAGGCCGTCGATCTCAGCACCTTTGTTCAACAGACGGTCGACCTCCTGAAGATCACGACGCGAGCCAATGTCAAGTTGTCCCTCGAGCTCGCCGATGATCTGCCGCTCGTGTACATGGATCCGAGCCAGATCCAGCAAGTGTTGATGAATCTCGTGATCAACGCGACGGATGCGATCGGGGATACCCCGGGGTCCGTGACGGTCCGCACGGCAGTGGCCGACATCGAGCCTGCCGCGTTGCAGGGCTCTGGGTTTGAACTGGACCATTCCCCGGGGCGTTACGTGGAGCTTGCCGTGGTGGACAACGGCCCTGGAATCCCCGTCGAACTGCACAGCCGTATTTTCGAGCCCTTCTTCTCGACCAAGTCCCACGGACGCGGGCTCGGACTGGCTGCGGTGCGCGGCATCGTCAAGCAACATGGCGCCGTCCTGCTCCTCGACTCGGCGGAGGGACGCGGAACGACCGTTCGGGTGCTGCTCCCTCCAGGCGCTGGCGCGCTCGGCACCAGCAGCCCCGCCGAGAGGATCCGCGTCTATGCGGGCCGCGGACATGTCCTCATTGTGGACGACGACCCCGCCATTCTGCAGGCGGCGTCGCTCGCGCTGCGTCGCTTTGGACTGACGTCGGAGACCGCGCCCAATGGGCGCGAGGCGCTCGCGCTCCTGCGGGCCAGACCCTATGATTTTGATCTGCTCATGACCGATCTGACCATGCCCGAAATGACGGGGGCGCAACTCACGCGCGTATTGGCGGACGAGCGTCCCGAGTTGCCCGTGGTACTGACGAGCGGGTGGAGCGCGGAGCGCGCCTCCGACCTCCTCGCACTCCCGAACGCGCGCGCCTTCGTTCCGAAACCCTTCACGGTGGCTGAACTTGGCGCCGCCGTGCTCGGCGTACTCCACGCGCAAGACGCGGCAAAACGCTAGGTCGAGCGCCCTCGCCAGCGCTTCCGCAACAAGCGGTTCCGCGCCCGCATCAAGCTTCCGCCCCCTCCGGCCGACATTAGGAAGACCGCGTACCGCGTGAGGAGCCTTGCGCCTCGCGACTCGTCGCGCCATCCGGTCCCTGTCGCGGAGTTGGTCGTGGAGTGTGCTTGGTGAGCGCGACCAACATCAACGTCGCGCTGGCGATTGTTATCGGTTCGTTCATCGCTTGGTCGCAGTACCGTCGCGACTTGGCCGCACGGCGTACCCCGCGTGGCACCTCAGCGCCCATTGGCGGTCGGAGCCCACACCGTGCGGTCCGCATCGCTATGGTGTTGGCGGTGTGTGTCCTCGGTGGCCTCGCGGTGCTCGGTGCCTGGCTCGGACAGGACTCTCTGGAGCGCATCACGCCGGCGAGTCGAGGGCTCGATCTGGCGGGGCGTCAGCGCTATCTCAGCCAGCGCATGGCGCGGCTCGCCGTAGCCGGGCGTACGCCCGCTGAGGTGGCCGCGGAGGCCACCCTCCTCGACGTGACCGCGGAGAGCACCGCGGCCGTCTTCGCCGATTGGACTGTGGGTGGTAGTCAGCACGGCGTGATTGTCGGGCACCTCACCGCGCGCGCGGATTCCGCGCGCGCGCTGATGCTCGTCACCGCGCGCAACATCCGCACGGACGCCGACCGGGAACGACTCGGCGTCGAGTCTGACGCCTTTTTGGGAGTGCAGGACTCACTCGTTCGCGCACTCAGCGTTGCCGCGCGGGCCGAAGTCGAGGCGTTGCGTGAGACCGGGAAGCGCTTCGCCTTCCTTATCCTCACCGTCCTCCTGGGCATCGTCATGCTGGTGCTGGAGCCGATCGTGCGCCTGCTCCAGCGGCAACATGAGGCCCAGTCGGAGCAGGCGCAGGCGTTCGAGCGGCTCTCATTGGTCGCGACCCGCACCAGCAACGCCGTGGTGATCACCGATGCCGAGCGGCGCATCACCTGGGTGAACGACGCGTTCACGGCCGTCTCCGGATATACCCTCGCGGACGTCGTGGGAAAGAGTCCCGGAGAAATTCTTCAGGTGCCGGGCCGGACGGACCCGAACGCAGTGGCGGCCCTCCGGCAGGCGCTCGACGCGCAGACGTCGGTGCGCGCGACGATCCTCAATCAGAGCAGATCCGGACGTCCCTACTGGCTTGACCTCTCCATTGAGCCGCTCTTTGCGGACGGCGCGTTGACGGGATTCATTGCGGTGGAGTCCGACGTCACGGAACAGGTCGAGGCACGCGAAACGCTCGCGTCCGAGCGGAAGGCCCTGGTCCGTTTAGCGGCGCAGGCCGAAGAGGCGCAGGTGGTGGCGCGCGTGGGGAACTGGGAGTTCGACCTGGCCTCACAGGCCATTGAGTGGTCGTCGGGCGTGTACTGGCTGTTCGGGCGCACCCAAGACCTGGGGACGCCGAATTTTGGGGAGGCCATGGCAGGGTACGCACCGAGCGACTCGGAGCGCTTGCAGCAGGCGATCGGGGAGACCCTGCGCACTGGCGAGCCGTACGGCTTGATCCTCAGGACCTCGGCGGCCAACCCAGAGGTACGGTTCGTTCGGGCCGATGGCCGCGCACGGCGTGGACCGGACGGGACCGTTGCGCAGTTGTTCGGCACGGTGACCGACGTGACAGCGGCAGTCGAACTTGAGGAGCGGCTTCGCGCGGCCAGCGGGCGCGCCGAAGCCGCGAGCCACGCGAAGAGTGAGTTCCTCGCGAATATGAGCCACGAGATTCGGACCCCGCTCACGGTCATCCTTGGGTACACGGACGTCCTCCGTGACCGCGCGCGCCGGGATCCGGCCTTAGCGGAGCATCAGGGTACGATCGACACCGTCCGGCGGGCGGGCGAGCATCTCCTCACCGTGATCAACGACATCCTCGATATCTCCAAGATCGAAGCCGGGCGGATGACGATGGAGCAACTCGATACGGATATCTCGGCCGTGCTCCGCGATGTGGAAAGTCTCATGCGCCCGCGCGCCATTGGCAAAGGGGTGGCACTCGCTTTTTACGTGCGGACGCCGATTCCAAGCCGCATCATGACGGACCCGACGCGCCTCCGCCAGATCCTCGTGAACCTCGTCGGTAACGCCACCAAGTTCACGGAGCAGGGGCGCATCACCGTCGAGGTGAGTCGCGTGCGTGAGCGTGGTGAGGATCTGTTGCGCATTGCGGTGGAGGACAGCGGCATCGGCATGGATCCGGAGGCCGCGGTGCATCTCTTTCAGCCGTTCGCTCAGGCCGATAACTCCGTCACGAGGCGCTTCGGTGGCACTGGGCTCGGCCTCGCCATCTGTCGACGGCTCGCGGAACTCATGGGAGGCGATGTCGTGCTGAGTCGGACCGCGCCTGGGCAGGGCAGTCGATTCGAGCTGTCGCTGCCGCTGCGAGGCGCTGAGGACGCGGAGGAGATCTGCGAACTCAGCTCGGCCATCAGCGCGACGATTCAGGGGCGCGTCCCGGATGACGCGCTCGCGGGCCGTCGTATTCTGCTCGCTGAGGATGGCGAGGATAATCAACGCCTCCTCTCCATCATTTTGGAAGCGGCAGGCGCCGAGGTGCGCGTCGCGGAGAATGGTCGTATTGCGCTCGATATTCTCTCGGCGACCACCCCCGCCGGCAGCGGGTTCGATCTGCTGTTGACCGATATGCAGATGCCGGAGATGGACGGCTATACGTTGGCGTCGCATCTGCGCGCCATCGGGAGTGACATTCCGATTGTGGCGCTGACCGCGCATGCGATGGCGGAGGACCGCCAGCGTTGCCTTGAGGCGGGATGCGATGATTACGCGAGCAAGCCAATTGAGCGCCTGTCGTTGATTGAGACGTGTGCTCGTCGCGCGCGCGTTCGTGAAGGGGGTGTTGCAAGCGAGCCCGCGAGCGCGGCGAGCGCGTCGAGCGCGGCGCTCTCGGCGCTCTCGGCGCTCTCGGTGCTCCGCAGTGAGCACGAGTCGAACCCGCTCCTTGGACGCCTCGTAGCGACCTTCGCCGTGGCGTTGCCGGATCGCGTCGGCGCGATTGTTGACGCGCTCGCCCGCGGCGATGAAACAGAAGGCGCGCGCTTGCTGCACCAGTTGAAGGGCAGCGCCGGAAGCTATGGGTATCCCGATATTTCGGCGACCGTGGCGGTGCTCGAGACGGCCGCGAAGTCTGGTGACGCGTCCGCGGGGGAGCGGTCGGTGCGTCGGCTGACGGCCCTGGCGGATGCGGCGCGTCGAGGGGTCGCGTCCGCGAGCTGACCCCCTGCTCAGCGCCCCGTCGCCTTGCCCCGACCTGAGCGAGAGGCGAGACTTTCCTTCATGGTCAGACGCAAGCTGTCGTGTCGAACGCCCGCATCGCAGTCCTGAGCGTGGTCGTGCACCGCACCCTGCGGGCCCTGAGCATCGTGCTCGCGCTCGCCGGTGCACTGAGTTGCGGGCGCGAGGTGACGGCGCCGGGGGACGGCCCGCGACTCGTGGCGCGCGGCTTTGCGTTCGCGCTCGAGTTCGGTCCGCGCGGCGCGGCGAACGGGGTGGCGAGCGACCTCGTCCCCTTCGTCCGCCTCCGAGTCACGCTCGACAACGTGGAGAGCGCGCGCGTGGTCGATCGCGTCATCGAGTTCCCCAGCACGAGCGATTCGGTCGCGCTCACGCTCGATGTTCCGCTCTCCCCGGGCACGGGGACCGAGGGGGAGTCGATGGTGCTGCGGCTCGCCTTCGTGAACGCGGCAGGGGACACGGTCTTCCGCGCGGGGCCGCAGTCGGTGCCGGTGGTGCCCACCGTGGCGGGTCGCCCGCCCACGCCGGTGCCTGTGATACAAGTCGTTCCCACCGGGCCGGCGGCGAACGCCGGCACAGTGGTCGTATCGCCAGGGAGCGCGAGCGTGGTCTCGGGTGATCCGTTCACCTTCACGGCGCAGGTGTTCGACGCGCAGGGCGCGCCGCTCGCCGGCGTGCCCATTGGGTGGATCTCGCTCGACACCGCACTCGCGCGCATTGCCGTGCTCACCACCGGTGCCGGCACCACGCGCCCCGGCCGCGGCACGGCCCGCATCGTCGCCGCGCTCCCGGGCGGACAGTCGGACACGGTGACGCTCCTCGTCGCCCCGCGCGCGTCGGCGATCGAGGCGGTCTCGGGGGGTGGACAGACCGGACCGACGGGCGCGGTCCTCCTCGCGCCAATTGTCGCGCGGGTCCGCGCCACCGATGGGCTGCCGACGTCCGGGGTGCGCGTGACCTTCGCGGCCACCACCGGCGGCGCGGTCTCCGCCGACACGGTGATCACCGACGCGAACGGTCTCGCACAGACGACGTGGACGCTCGGCGGCATCGCCGGGGCCCAGACGGCGACCGCGACGGCAGCGGGGCTCACCGGAAGTCCGGTGACCTTCGCCGCAACAGCCACGGTCGCCGCGGCAACGCAGCTCTCGTTCACCGTGCAGCCGAGCAGTCTCGCGGCGGGCGGAACGATGACGCCGGCGGTGGTCGTGAGCGCGCGTGCCGCGCAGGGCGCGATCGCGACCGCGTTCACCGGCGCGGTGACCCTCGCCCTCGGCGCCAATCCCGGCGGGGCGACGCTCGGCGGCACGCTCACCGTGAATGCGGTGGCCGGTGTGGCGACTTTCAGCGGGCTCTCGCTCAACACCGTGGGGGCGGGCTACACTCTCACTGCCGCCGCCACCGGTCTGACGGGCGCGACGAGCACGGGCTTCTCCGCCACCACGGGCGTGATCTCGTGGAGCAACGCGTCGGGCGGCAACTGGAGCCTCGCGACGAACTGGAACCTCGGACGTGTGCCCGTCGCGACCGACAGCGTCGTGATCGGCCTCGCGGGAACGTATGCCGTCACGCTCGACACCACCTTCATCGGGGCCTGGGTCACAGTGGGCGGCGCGTCGGGGTCGCAGACGCTCAGCCTCAGCAACCGCACGCTCACCATCAGCGGCGCGCTGGCCACGCAGGGAACGGGGAGGCTCTCGTTCACCAGCGCCACCGTGAACGGCGCCGGTCGCCTCGTGAACGCGTCCACCGGCAGCGTGACGCTACGCGCGAGCACCGTCGCGCTCGCGGTGCAGAACGCCGGCACGATCGACGGGCGCGCGAACGTGACGCTCAGCGGTGCCCTCACCACCGTCCTGGGCTCGGTGCTCAGCGTGACCGGTGAGGGGTTCTCGACCAACGGCGTGCTCACCGTCACCAACGGCTTCACGAACCGCGGCACCATCAGGATCGACTTCTTCAACACTACCGGCGGGCAGACCTCCACCTTCGCCGTGACCACCGGCGCGCTCGTGAACGCCGCCGAGGGCGTGATCGAGGCGACGCCGACCTCGCCGACGGCCGCGCGCTTTCTCAGTGCGCAGCTCGTCAACCAGGGGACCATGCAGCTCCGCGCGGCCTTCACGCTCAACGCGAGCGGCGCCGGGAGCAACAGCGGCAGCATCGTGGTCGACTCCCTCACCAACGTGACGCTCGCCTTCTCGGGCGCTTCGCCGACCTTCAGCAACACCGGGAGCATTGTTCTGCCCACGGGGCGGAGCTGGACCACCGCCAACAGCGGCACGTTCACGATGACGTCGGGGTCGACGTTCAGCGGCGGCGGCAGCTACTCGTCCAACACTGGGGCGACGACCGTCTTCCAGATGGCACCGGCGCTCGCGAGCATCGGCGCGAACGGCGGCACGCTCAGCATCGGCAGCGGCATCGTCCTCGCGGGCGGCGCGATGCCGCTCACGAACGCGACGGTGAACGGGGCCGGTGCGGTGACGCTCCCGGCGGGAAGCGCGAGCACTTGGCGTGGTTCGACCGTCGCCGTGCCGGTGCAGCTCGTCGGCACGCTCGACACGCGTGTCACGAACGCGCTCAGC
>CAYUMN010000056.1:0-16108 GCA_964445835.1 uncultured Gemmatimonas sp. | reverse complement strand
TCCGTGAGAGGAGCCCCCCTTCAAGGCGATTCCTAGGGCTTCTATAGGAATCGCCGAGGCGGAATCAAGAGGCTTCCAAAGAGCAGACCGGCCACGAGAGCAAGCAAGGCGCTCAAGACCGCCACCAGCGTGTCGAATCCGAGCGTGTAATCGCGCTCCATCACGAACGAGAGGGCGCGAAAGCCCACACTCCCTGGCACGAGCAGCATGATGCCCGGCACGCGCACCAGGGCGCTGGGTCGATTCCAGATCCGCCCGTACAGGTTGCCCAGCGCACCCATCGTCAGACTCGCGAAGAACACCGCGCCCGCGAAGGTGCTGCTCGCGACGTTGCCGAACCATGCACTCCCAACGCGCGTGAGGACATAGCCGAGTATCGCGCTCCCCATCACGAGCAATACATCGCGGCGTTGCGCGCGAAAGAGCACGGCGAACGAGAGCGCGGCGGCGATTGTCGCGACAATCTCGACCTGTTGCGGCAACGACTCCGGTGTGCCCATGAGCGGCGCCCACCCGAGTGCGCGCATCAGTTGCGACGCGGCGACCGACCCGAACGTCAGCTTGAACAGCACGGTCATCGCACCGGCAAAGCGTGCGGTCCCCGTCACCAACTGCTGCGACGCGAGCTCAGAGACGGCGGTAGTCAGCGCGAGACCGGGCATCAACACGATCAGCGCGGCGACGATCACCGTCTGCAGCGACAGCGGCGCGACAAAGTGCGCGAAGGCCGTCGCCAGTATCGTCGCGATAATCGCTGCGACCGCCTCGAACGCCGCACCAAGATGCGGGCGGCGTTGTGCCAGTAGCGCGATCCAACCGATCAGGAGCCCGATCGCGCCCGACACAGACACGTCGATCCACCCGGTACGTAGCAATCCGGCAACGGACGCGGCCGCGAGACCGAAGGCCGCCACCGTGGCCAACTGCTGCTTTGTCGTTGACGGCGTGTCGAGCCTATGCATCGCCTCCCACGCCGCATCGAGCGACATCGCGCCATGCACGACCTGCTCGGCGATCGTATCGAGCTTCGTGAGCACCCCGAGATTGATCTCTCCAGGGTCGAGCCGGAGCACACGCGTCTCCTGCGTGCCATTCGGAAGCGCGGCATCGCTCAGGGACATCAAAATTCCAGTCGGGGTGGCCCAGATCTCACAGCGCGCCCCAATGGCACTCGCCACCGAGCGCACCGCACCCTCCAGACGGGATGAAGACACACCGGCGAGATGCAGGCGGCGCGCCAGTTCCGTGACGAACCGGATGCGGTCGTCGAAGGGCGGCGGCGCGTGCGGCGCGCCTGCAGCACTCACGGCTTCACATGCCGCTCAAGGAACGCCCACACGCGATTCCACGAATCGATCTGCTCCGGCGAATCGTCGCGCAACAATGTCTCGCGATTCACGCGACGGCTGAACGTATGCCCACCACTGGCCGGCCCCGGCGTGGGATTGACGAAGACCTTGGTCTCCGCGAGCTCCGGCTTGCGCGCCACCAAGGCGTCAATGAATGGCTGCGATTCCACAAAGTCGGCGTCCGTATCGTTCGTCGCCACATGAACGAGGATCGGGCGCTTCAACGAGTCCACGTGGTAATACGGCGACCGCCGGACGTACTCGGCGCGCTGCTCGAACGGCAGTCCCCGCAGTCCTTCCTGCGTCGCAAAGCTCCGCTGATAGTTCGGCCCCTTGTACGAGAGCCGGAACACGAGATTCGTCGTCGGGACGATCGCCACGCCGGCCGCGAAACGCGTCGGCGCATTGCGCATCAGGATCAATGAGGTGATGTGGCCGCCATGGCTCCAGCCCATCACGGCAATGCGTGTCGAGTCGATCTCGGGACGCGTGACCAGGTAGTCGAACGCCGACACGACGTCATCGACTTCCTTGCCGCCGTAGTCGATCGCGCGATGGTGCGCCTCGCCATAGCCAGTGCTGCCGCGATACTCCGGCGCAATCACCACGTAGCCGCGCTGCGTGGCCTCAATGATGAACGGGAGATAGTTCTGGTCCCAGTCGCCGTGTACGCCACCATGTACCCACACCAATGCGGCATGCGCCTTCGCGCCGCGACTGCGCAGCGGCGAGAACACATAGGCGGGAATCGCGAGCCCGTCGATCGTGGACCGATACGTGATCTTCTCGTATCCCATCACGCCTACGCTTCGCGCCGCGAAGATGCTGTCGGTGCGGGCCTTCGCCGCGATGTCCTGCGCGTAGTTCGCCGCCGGATGGTCCTCCGGCCGATTGCTCACGTACAGCTGTGCAACGCGGGCCGAGTCCATCGGGATGATCTGGCGAGCCCGCGTCGGTGCGCCGGCAGGCGCCTGCTGGGCGGGAAGGACGCCTGTGGCGAGCGCGGCGGCGGTCAGAAGCGAGAGCAGGCGCATAGTGCAGATTGGCGGGAGTCAGGTGGACGGCGCGGCACGACCGTATAATATCGCCATGATTAGTTACGACCCCAAAAATTGGATCGGCGTGCTCCTCGACTTTCCTCGGAGCCCGGTCTTCCGTACGCTGTTTCTTGACGTGCTCGGCGCCGGCGCCTACGCCGCCCTCGTTGTGTGGCTGGAGACCGATGTCATCCGCATCGCGGTGCCGCTCGGTCCCTCGTTCCTTTCCATCCTCGGCATCATCCTCGGCCTCCTGCTCGTGTTCCGCACGAACACCGCCTACGACCGCTGGTGGGAGGGGCGCCGCCTCTGGGGGCAACTGGTCAACGTCTCCCGCGGACTGGCTCGCCAGCTTGCGGGCGCACCGCTTGAGCGCCGCGCCCGCTATGCGGCAATCCTGACCGAGTTCCCAACAATGCTCGCGGCGCACCTCCGGCGCGCGCCCGGCGTGGGCGGGGTGCACCTCCCGGGCGGTCTCCTCAGCGAACTCCATGCCGAGGTGCGGACCGATGTGGACGCCGGCACGCTCGGCCCCGATGCGCGGCTCGCCCTCGCGCCGCTCCTGCAGCAGTTCGATGACGTGATGGGCGCCTGTGAGCGCATCAAGAACACGCCGATTCCCTTCTCGTATTCGAGCTACGTCAAGCAGTTCGTGCTGTTGTACGCGCTCATCATGCCGTTCGGGCTCGTGAAGGAGTTCGGTTACGGCACCGTGATTGCCAGCATGTTCACCTTCTTTGCGACGATGGGCCTCGAGCTGCTTGCGGGCGAGATTGAAGAGCCGTTTGGAACGGACCGCAACGATCTCCCGCTCGATGATATTGCGGGTGTGATCGCGCGCGATGTGCGCACGGCGCTCGTGGAGGGCTGAGCGGCCAACGCGAGGAGCCGCTACAATCCGCTACAATCCGCTCGAATCTGCCAGCAGCCGCCGCACCGCCGGCTCGAGGCTCAAGGGCCCGATCGGCCCGATCACCGCTTGGCGGATCTTCCCCGTGCGGTCGATCAGGAACGACGTCGGATACCCGCGCACCCCACCGAACGTCTGCTCCGCCGAACGATCGACGTGCGCAATTGGATACGTCACCCCACGATCCTCCACGAAGGCGCGCACCTGCGCCGTGCTCACGCGGTCCACCGCGAGCCCGACAATCACGAAGCCCGCGTCCTTGTGCCGGGCGGCCATCTGTTCCAGCAGCGGCATCTCCACTCGGCACGGCGTGCACCAGGTGGCCCAGAAGTTCACCAGCACCACCTTCCCGCGCAGGGACTCGTGGCTGACTTCCGCGCCATCGAGCGTCACATAGCGGTACTGCGGCGAGGTCGCCGGGCCAGAGTCCACACCGACAAGCGCCCCAATGTGCGGCAGGAGACGAGGCGCGGCCCAAGCAAGGATCACCACCGTGAGGAGGTTCCACAGGGTCAGCTGTCTCCGGAACCGGGCCGCGAGCGTCAGCGGCACCTCCGGTGACAACGGCCCTGACAGCGGTGGTGCCAGCGGTGGTGACGCCGCCGTCTCTGCTTCCTCGCGTGTGCCCTTCTTGTGTTCGCTGGACATGGTCGTGAGTGGACAATACGCCAAGAACGTGGGAAGTTCTGCCTCCATGCCTCCTGCCGGACTTTTCGACGGGATAATCGCCCACATGTTGGTTGGAGTGCTGTCATGCGTCACGCTCGGTTCTCGCTCGCCCCCGCCGTCTTCGCCGTCTTCGCTGTCTTCACCGTCTTCGCCTTGGCGCCGCTTGTCCCGCTCCCTGCGCAGGATTCCACGCAAGCCGGAACGCAAGCCGGAACGCCCGCCGCGCGCCCACGACGCATTGGTCTCCCGCTCGAGGCGACCCGCAGTTGGGAGCTGAACACCACCGAAGCGTCCTGGATGTCGGTCGATCTCTCCCCCGATGGCACGACACTCGTCTTCGACGTGCTTGGCGATCTCTACACCATGCCTGTGGCTGGCGGCACGGCCGTGGCACTGACGAGCGGGATGCCGTTCGATGCGCAGCCTCGCTTCTCACCGGACGGTAAACACATCGTCTACGTGAGCGACGAGGACGGCGGCGACAATCTCTGGCTGCTTGAGGTCGGGACCAACAAGCGCACGCAGATCACGCGCGGAAAGACGACCCGCTACGTCTCCCCGGGTTGGACCCCAGATGGCCAATATGTGATTGCCTCGCGTGCGCCCTTTCGCGGCGGCAACGTGCGGCTCTGGATCTATCACCGCGATGGCGGCAGTGGCGCGCAACTCCTCACGCCGCCCGCGAACGCTGCGCCTGGCACCGCGAGCTCCCACGCCGGCGCTGCCGTCAGCCGCGATGGGCGCTTCGTTTACTTCGCCGAACGGCTCGGCTCGTGGCACTACAATGCCAACTTCGACCAGTACCAACTCCAGCGCTTCGATCGCCAGACCGGGCGTCAGAGCCAACTGACCTTCGCCTACGGCTCGGCCGTTCGGCCCACGCTCTCCCCCGACGGGAAGTACGTGGCGTACGGGTCGCGCTTCGAAGCGCAGACCGGGCTTCGCCTTCGTGACCTCGTGACGGGCGAGGATCGTTGGCTCGCCTTCCCGACGCAACGCGACGATATGGAATCGCGCGCGGCACTGGATGCCCTGCCGGGCATGACATTCACCACCGATTCGCGTCACCT
This sequence comes from uncultured Gemmatimonas sp., assembly GCA_964445835.1. Classification (GTDB taxonomy): domain Bacteria; phylum Gemmatimonadota; class Gemmatimonadetes; order Gemmatimonadales; family Gemmatimonadaceae; genus Pseudogemmatithrix. The sequence goes on along the minus strand of CAYUMN010000056.1, from coordinate 11,073 downwards.
CATTGCCTCGTATGGCGGAAAGCTCTGGCGCATTGCCGTCGACGGCAGCGGTCAAGCGGAGATTCCGTTCAGCGTGCAGGCGACGATCGCGGCGGGACCGCGCGTGCAGTTCGAGTATGATGTGCCGGACTCCGCGCGCTTCGATGCACGGCAGGTTCGCGATCCCGTGCCGTCGCCGGACGGAAGGAAGCTCGCCTTCACCGCGCTCGATCGCCTCTTCGTGATGGATTGGCCGAACGGCACGCCGCGGCGCGTCACCTCCGCTGACGTCACTGAAGCGCAGCCGGCGTGGAGCCCTGATGGTCGTTCGCTCGCGTACATCACGTGGGAGGGAACGTTCGGCCGTGTGATGCGCGCAACCATCGATGGGCGTACTGCACCACCTACTTCGCTCACCACGGAGCGAGCCTTCTGGCAACAGCCTGCGTGGTCGCCCGATGGCCGCCGTATCGTCGTCACGCGCGGCCCCGCGCGCGCCTTCTACGACGCCGCGGCACAGAGTGCGCCGGGCGCTGCGACAGAGTTCGTATGGCTGCCGTCCTCCGGTGGCACGGCCACGCTTATTGCCGAAACAGAGGGACGCGCACGCCCGCATTTCACGCAGGACACGAGTCGAATCTTCCTCTCGAGTGGCCAGGGACTTTCGTCGATTCGCTGGGATGGCACCGATGAGCGACGCATCGTGCGCGTGACCGGGCCGATCCCGCCGGGCTCGACGCGCGAGTGCCACATCCTGTGCGATGCCGATGTTATGGACGACGCAGATCCACGCGAGAATGCTCCAACGCCGCCAGGGGCCAACCTCACACTCATGGCCCCGCGCGGAGATCAAGCGCTCGCGGTCGTGGGGAATCATCTCTACACCGTGACCGTGCCGGAGGTGAATGGCACAGCGGTGACCATCTCCGTGGCGGAGCCGGCGAACTCCAACTTCCCGTCGCGAAAGCTGACGGATATCGGCGGGCAGTTCCCCGCGTGGTTCGCGAACGGGCGCCAGGTGATGTGGGGAATCGGCAACGCCGTCGTCACGTACGACCTCGACTTTGCGCGTGCACGCGATCTCGTCCTGCGTGACACCGCGAGCCTTCCGGCCGACACGGCCCTTCGCCCCAAGCCCTATGAGCCGACCGAGCGTCGCGTGCGCGTCGCGATTGTGCGCGACATCCCACAGGGCACGCTCGTGCTCCGCGGCGCGCGCGTCATCACGATGCGCGGCATGGAGATCATTGAGAACGCGGATGTCGTCGTCGTGAACAATCGCATCAGTGCCGTCGGCGCCCGCGGTACCGTCACCATCCCCGGCGGCGCGCAGGTGCGCGATGTCGCCGGACGCACGATAATCCCAGGCTTCGTGGATACGCACGCGCACATGTGGCCGGCGTGGGGCATCCACAAGCCGCAGCCTTGGATGTATCTCGCCAACCTCGCCTACGGCGTGACCACCACGCGCGATCCGCAAACGGCGACCACCGACGTGCTCACCTACAGCGATATGGTCGAGAGCGGCGCGGCAATGGGCCCGCGCGTCTACTCCACGGGTCCGGGTGTCTTTTGGGAAGAGAACGTCCGTAACCTCGCCGATGCCCGCAAGGTGCTCCGTCGCTACAGCAGCTATTACGACACGCGCACCATCAAGATGTACGTGGCGGGGAATCGCGAGCAGCGGCAGTGGATCATTCAGGCTGCGCGCGAGCAGCGCATCATGCCGACGACCGAAGGCTCGCTCGATATCCGACTGAACCTTTCAATGGCGCAGGACGGCTATTCGGGCCAGGAGCACAACATTCCCGTCACGCCGCTCTTTCGTGATGTCACCGGATTCCTCGCCTTCACGCAGATCGCCTACACGCCGACGCTGATTGTGAACTACGGCGGTCCGTGGGGCGAGAACTGGTTCTATACCAAGGAGAATCCGTACGGCGACGCCAAGGTGCAGCGTTGGATGCCGTACGCCGAACTCGCCGCCAAGTCACGGCGACGCGTGGCACAGCGCCCGCAGGACGGCACGCCTGGCGGCTGGTGGCGCGACGAAGAGTATGCCTTTCCGCAGCATGCGGCCGACGCCTACGCGATTTACCGCCAAGGCGGACGTGTCGGCGTCGGAAGCCACGGCCAGTTCCAAGGGCTAGGCTATCACTGGGAGATGTGGATGCTGCAGATGGGCGGCTGGGCGAATCACGATGTGCTGCGCGCGGCTACGGTCGTGGGCGCCGATGCCATCGGACTCGGTGCGCAGTTGGGGTCGATCGAACCCGGAAAGCTGGCCGATCTCCTGATTCTTGATCGTGACCCGATTGCCGACCTGCGCAACACCACCAGCATCGCGTTCGTGATGAAGAACGGCCGGCTCTATCACGGCACGACCCTCGCCGAAGAATGGCCGCGTCAGCGCCCGGGCCCAGTGATCGATGGCGCCACCACGCCACCAACGCCGCGGGCGGGCATCCGGTAGCCGATCAGCCCAGCGCCTTCTCCATGTCCGCGCGAATCGACTCCGGCGTGTCCTTCGGCGCATAGCGCTTGAGCACCGTGCCATCGCGTCCCACGAGGAACTTCGTGAAGTTCCACTTGATGGCTTCGGTACCGAGCAGGCCAGGCTTCTCGCCCTTGAGATGCCGATACAGCGGATGCGTGTGCTCGCCATTGACGTCGATCTTGGCGAACATCGGGAAGCTCACGTCATACGTGAGGGAGCAGAACGACTTGATCTCCTCCGCGTTGCCCGGCTCCTGCGACCCGAACTGGTTGCAGGGGAAGCCGAGCACTTCGGCACCCTTGGCGCCCAGTTCGCGGTGCAGTACCTCGAGGCCCTTGTACTGCGGAGTGAAGCCGCACTGGCTCGCGGTATTCACGATCAGGAGCACTTTCCCCTCATAGGGGGCGAGCGTCTGTTCGGTGCCGTCGATCGTTTGAATGGGAATATCGTAAAGCGACGCCACGATCAATCCGGATAAACGGTGGTCAGTTGTGGATGCTTGGGCGTCACGCCATCGCCCGAAGAACGGCCGAGGGCGTGTCGTACCATCCAAGGCAACAAATAGCCCTGGACCCATCGGAGTTCCGCGACGGCGCGCGCAAGCGCGGATTCCGACGGCGCCGGTGATAGCATCTCGCGTCCAGCCTCCGCGAACCCTGGCAGTCCAAGCGTCCGCGCCAACCCTTCGGCGATCAGCCGATGCCCGCCCGCATTGGCGTGCAGTCGGTCCTTGTGCCAGTAGCGCTTGTCCACCGCCGTCGGTTCGGACGCGACATCGAGCAGCAACGTGCCGGTCTCGGCACAGAGCGCGCGCACGCCGGCATTGAACACCACGAGACGCGGACGTGCCTTCTTGGCGAGGGGAGCGATCTCCGAGATGTCAGGCATCGTGATAGTCAGCACGGTCGCGCCGGCCGCTCGCAGCGCCTGTTGCATGGTCCGCAGATCCGCGAGCAGTGCATCGATATCCACACGATTCTGAATGATGTCGTTGGTACCTGCAAACACCGTCGCGAGCATCGGCCGCATTGCGAGGGCAGGTTCGAGCTGCTGCTCAAGCACCTGACGCGTCTTACGTCCGCGCACGGCGAGATTCGCGTAGAGCAACGGCGCATGCTGCGCCGTGGCTACGTGCTTCGCAAACCGATCCGCCCAGCCGCGGTGCCGCCCGTCGGTGCCCGGATCCTCCAGCCCTTCGGTCGACGAATCGCCGAGGGCCACGTACCGCTCGTAGATCATATCGTTGATCAGGGCGTCCGCGACAGCGAATCGATCTCGCGTGCGCGCGCCTTCGCTGAATCACTCGCACGCAGCGCTCCCTGCACGCCCCGCGCACCTGGGAGCCGCGACGCGCCGACTGTGCTATCCACCGCACGCTGTTCAGCCGCCGTGCGCTTAACCGGCGTCGGCGTCTCCTTCGCGCCACATGCCGCCGCCATGACCAGAACACCGAGCATGAGCACACGCATCGTTCGCTCCGAGAATGAGAGAATCATCAGTACCGCCAGCTCCGCAGGTCCGCACCCGGCGGTGCCGTCATCAACATCCGCTCCACCGCCCACGGCAGCACCATCTGCGGGTACCGCAACCGCGTGTACGCATTCGAACGCGTCTGGTCGCCGTTCCAGCAATGCTCGTCGCGGTCACCATAACCCACCACGGCATCGGCCGGCGGGTTCGCCGCGCGCAGGAACTCCTCCACCGCGTACACCGCATTGTTGAGATAATAGTTGTCCATATCGCCAACGTAGAGGCGCAGCTTCCCGCGCAGCTTCGGGCCGAGCGTCGCCCAATCGCGGCGCAGGATGTACGAGAGATCCCAGTTCTCCCGCCAGTGTGCGGCAACGGCCGAGTCGATCACGCCGGTGCGCTTGTCCCAGAGCGGCTTCGGGTAGCCATCGGCTCCAACAGGCGAGTACACCGACTCCCACACGTCCCACTGATCACCCGAACGTCCGTGCGTGCCGAGCGCGAGCTCACGATGATTCGTCTGTTCGAGCGTCACCGACACATGCCCGAGGTAGTTGCGCTGCCCCGGACGCGGCGTGCGGCGAAACGGCCCTTCGGTGAAGTACGCGTTCCGATCCTTATAGATGTCGACCACGGTGTAATGGCGAAAATCAATTGGATCGGGGCACGCGATCCATGCTCCATTGAAGAAGTCGGGATAGAACATCTGCACGGCCATCGCTTCCCACCCACCGGTCGAACCGCCGTAGGTGAAGCGCGCCCATCCCTGCCCGATCCCGCGGAAGCGACGCTCGATCTCGGGAATCAACTCGTAGTTGATGGCGTCCCCGTACGGCCCGTTGTTCGCGGAGTTCACGGCGTACGAATCGTCGTAGTACGGCGTCGCGTGCTGAATCTGCACCAGTAGCACGCGCGGAAAACCGGGGCCGGTCCAGTCGGTATAGAGCTGATGTGCGAGCTGCTGCTGAATGCGATTGTAGCCCGCGAGATTGAACCGCGTCGAATAGTCCGGCGCGAGGTTCGTGTCCGGCGGCGTCTCGCGGAATCCATCGACCCCAGACGGGAAGTGGCCATGGTTCACCACCAGCGGATACCGCGCATCGGGATGCGCCTCGAAGCCCTCGGGCAACAGCACCCAGGCGCCGAGAAACATGTCGCGCCCCCAGAACTGCGAGAGCCGCTCCGAACGAATACGGATGTACTTCACGTACTTCGTCTCCTGCCGCGCGAAGTCCTGGACCGGCGGGATCTCCTCGGTGAGCTCCAGCGTGATGCGGCTCCCCGCCCCCACGGTCACGGTCACCGGCTTGGAATAGAGATTCCCCGGCTTCCGCGTCGGCTGCTGCCCTTCCCACCGATCCGGGGGGAGCTTCACCGTGTGGCCATCGCTCCGGCGGAACGTCTCGTAGCGATTCACCATCGCCTGCACCCGGTAGCGTCCAGGCTTGAGCTCGCGCAGCGAGGCCAGCGGATACCCAAAGGCGCTCGCATCCACCACCGTTGGTGCCCCGGGGCGCCAGCCGTCGACATCCACCCCGGTCACCTGGCCGGTCGTCACCGCATCGTTCACTTGGAATCGTGGTTCGGCGGTCGTATCAGGGCTGATATAGACCAGCACCCGTCCGTCAATCGGTGCAGTCGAGCGGGCGGAGGGAAAGGTCACCGTGAACCTGGGGCCCTGCGCCAAGGCGGCAGCGGGGGCCAGCATCACAAGGGCGAGCGCGATGATTATCGAGCGCATATGGAGCCTCAGGGTAGCTCTGCGGGCAGGAAGACGCGAAGTTAGCAAGGTGAATCTACCCTCGCACCCGCGTCCGCCAGTCGACCCCTCCCTGCTCAACGCGCCCGGCGTCGATGCCATGTGGACCAACCTCGGCTACTGGCCCGGGGCCAAGTCCTACGGTGAGGCCGCCCGTGCACTCGCCCTCCGCGTGGGGCACGCCGCACATCTGCGCGCCGGTGACATCGTGGTCGATTACGCCTGCGGCTACGGCGATTCGCTCAAGCTGTGGATCGAGGAGTTCCATGTCGCACGCGTGATTGGCGTCGAACCCGACCCGGCGATCGTGGCACGCGTTCACGCACGCATCGCCGGCTGGGGATTGAGCGACCGCATCACGATGATGACCGCGCGCGCGGAGGACGTGATGCCGAGCGAGCTGATCCCGCGCCCGACGGCAGTCGTGTGTGTGGACGCCGCGTGCCACTTCGACTCACGACGCGACTGGCTGACCCGCGTCATCAAGGCCCTGCCCCCGCACGGACGCCTTGGCATTGCCGATCTCGTCTTCTCACCCAAGGCCGCCGCCTCGTGGCGCATCAACAAGCTCGCGCAATTCGGCCATATCCCGGCCAAGAACTTCGAGACGGCCGAGCAGATGGAGAACGTCATGATCGGCGCGGGCGCCCAGATTGCGTGGAGCGAGTGCGCCGGCGAAGGGGTGCTGGATGGGTTCACCTCCGCCGCCCCGGGGCGCGGCATCCCCCTCATGGTCACGCGGCAGATGGTGAAGCTCGCGCGGAGAGGGCGTCTCGTGGATTACCGCGTGATCGGTGCGGAGTGTCAGACCCCGACCGCATAGTCCCGACAGCGTTATTCGCTCGTCGATGACTCTCGCGCGCTCTGGCTGAGCGTCCCCTCTCTCGCGCATCTTCCCGCTCATGCCCGCGCAACCGAAACTCCAACGCTGGATTGATCTCCTCGCCGCGCTCCTGCGGCGACAGTTCTCGGCAGATTTCGAGACGCTGCGCAACGAGGTCCCAGCCTATGCGGACCCGACACGCAAGCACGATTCACTCATGCGCATGTTCGAGCGCGACAAAGACGAGCTCCGCGCACTCGGCGTCCCCATTGAGACCACCCTCGATGGCGACGGCTCGATGAGCCTCTACCGACTCGCCTCCAAGCAGTTCTATCTCCCGTTCTTGCAGCTCGCGTACGATACGCCGAGGGCGATCAGGCGCCCCCGTGGTCCCGGCTATCAAGGACTACCGGTGCTCGCATTCGAGCCCGATGAGCTCGACGCCATCGCCCGCGCCGCACACCGCGTCGCCGCACTCGGCGATCCCGCGCTCGCCCACGAAGCCCTGCGGGCCCTCCGCAAGCTTGGCCACGATCTCGAAATACCGCGCAAGGCGCCGCGCGAGGAGCTCGTCGCACTCGAGGGTACTCCCGCGCCGGACCTGCTCGACCAACTCGGCGACGCGCTGCAACGGCGCAAGCGCGTGCGCTTCACCTACCACTCAATGCATCGCGATGCTGATGGCACACGGACCGCAGAGCCGTTCGGACTCGCCTTTCTCTCAGGACACTGGTACCTGATCGCGCGCGACGCTGACGCTGATGCCCTCAAGCACTTTCGAGTCAGTCGCATCCGGGAGATCGAGGTCAACGACCAGAAGGCGCAGTCGGCGGACTTTGACATTCCCGCGGATTTCGACTTGGCGCGACATGCGCACTCGCGGCAGGCGTGGGAGCTCGGCGACGCCGAGCAGGTGGAGGTGACGGTGCGCTTCCGTGTGCAGAACGGCTTCACACTCGCGGCCATGCAGTTGGGCGAGGCAGTCGCGGGGGATGCCACGCGTCGCCGCTTCCGCGTCCGCCGCCCCGATACTTTCGCGCTGTGGATACTCGGCTTTGCCGGCGATGTCGTGATCGAAGCGCCCGTGGCGATGGTCGAGCACGTGCGTACGCTGGTGTCCGAAACGCGCGTCCGCTACGAGGCGTAACGATGCCTGATTCGAATAGCGCCATGCATGGCTTCGCGAACGCCGCGCACGCGGCCGAGCAGTTGCGTCGACTGCTCCTCGTGCTTCCCGCGTTGGCCGACGATCGGGCGCATTCCCTCGCGGAGATCGCTGAACGCGTCGGGGCGAGTGAGCAGGTGATTCGGCGCGACCTGACGGCGTTGGTCTCTCGGGTCAGCGATGAGCCAGCGGGATTCACCGAAGGTGTCTCACTGCTCCTCGGCACCGATTCCGTGCAGTTCCAGACGCCGAGCGGACTCTTTCGTCGTCCGATGGCGCTCACGCGCGACGAGTTGCACGCGCTCGACCTGGGACTCGCCATGCTCGCGCACGAAGCCCCGCCCGACGAGCGACCCGTGCTGCAACGGGCGCGCGAACGTCTCGTGCACGCGATTGCCGCATCGGCCCGTGAGCAGGCGGCGACGAACGGACGACACGCCTCACTCGCCGCGGAATCCGGTGTGTCCCAAGTGATACGACGCGCGCTGCAAGGCTGTATCCGCGAGCGCCGCGTGGCGAGCATCACCTATCGCAGCGCCGCCGCCGAATCGAACGAGACCCGCCGTGTGCAGCCCCTTGGCGTGGTGTGGGCGCGCGGGAACTGGTATCTGGTGGCGTGGTGCGAGAGGAGCGAGGGCCTCCGTGTGTTTCGGCTGGACCGCATCTCGGCGGCGCTCGCCGAGTTCGAGCGCTTCAGGCCGCTGACGGACTTCTCGTTGGAGTCCGTGCTCCGCGACGGCAAAGTGCTCGTCGGCGATGTGGGGCCACCGATGCAGGTGCGCTACTCACCGCGGGTGGCGCGTTGGATCGCGGAGCGCGAGGGACTGCCGTTGGAGGCGGACGGCAGCGTGACCGTCACGATGGAGGCGATCCAAGAGGACTGGGCGGTGCGACACGTCCTGCGGTACGGACCTGATGCCGAGGTGATCGCGCCGGAGTCTGTCCGCGCGGCGGTACGGACCACGCTACACGCGATGCGTCAGGACGCGATGCTTGAGGACGAGACGTGTCAGTAGATCGCGAGATCGCGCGCCGAGTCGAGGGCGCCGGTGTAGCCGGCGGCACGAATCTCCCGTACGAGTCCCGCGTCGTCCGTGCCCCAGAAGAGCTGATGATAGAGCACGAGTTGCCCCGGACGCGCACGCGTCGCGAGGACGGCGAGTTCTCTCGTTGAGGTGTGCGCATTCTTGTGATAGCGCTGCCACTCTGGTGGACGCGCGACCAAGCGTTCTGCCGACAGCACTTCGTGCGCGAGGATATCGCACCCGTTGCAGGCTTCCACGACGGCATCACTTGCGCGCGTGTCGCCGGAAATGACGATTGAACGATCGGCGCTCTCGAACCGATACCCGAACGCGACCTCCCAATCGCCATGCGGCACGGCGAAGGCGCGCACACGGATGTTGCCGTCGTCAAAGACCATGCCCGGCGTGATCTCGTGCACGTTCACGCGCCATCCCGTCTCGTTGGCGGGCTCGAGCCCGTCAATACGATTCCGGATATCTGCGCTAAACGCAGCGAGGAGGTGCTCGACCATCGCCGTGGTGCCTGGCGGACCGTAGACCTCCAGCGGGACATCGCGCTCGAGTGTCCAGCCGCTGAGGATGACGTCCGGCAGCCCGACCGTGTGATCTGAATGGAGGTGCGTGAGGAAGAGCACGCGAAGATTCTTCGGCTGCAGCGCGGCGAGGTCGTGACGCGTGGCCGCGGCCGACGCGCGTCGCACGATGCCCGGGCCGGCATCGACGAGATACGAACGCGCGCCACGCACCACGGCGAGCGCCGGGCCGCTCCGCTCCGGATCGGCGTTCGGCGTACCGGTGCCGAGCACGACGAGTCGCGTATCCTGCGCGGCGAGCGTGGCGGCGCTGTAGAGGAGCAACGCGCCGGCGCGCAGGAGCAATTCCGGGCGCCAGCGCGCCCGCTGCATCTAGCGCACTCCGAGTTCGGACTTCGCGCCCGTACCGTGCGCCACCAGTTCCATGACGAAGCTCACCTCCGTGTCCGACTCCGACACGCGGTACTTCACCCAGCCCCCAGGCACCTGGTCGGTCGTCCACCACTCTTGGCGTCCATCTGGGCTTCCGAAGCGCACCCGCTTCGCCGTGAAGCTGCCGGCGGGTGTGCGGATCGACTCCGTGCCGACCGTCGCTCCCGCCACGCTCTCGGGCGTCGGACGCGCGCCGAACATGCCCCACGTGCTCAGCGTCGACATGTTCTGCGGCACCAGCATCTCGTTCGCCTCAGTCTCTCCTGGCATCTTGCCGCGCATCCGCACGAGCTGCTGCGTGCCCTCGCTCATGCGTTTGAACAGCCCTTCAAGAATCACGGTGTCCGCCACGACGCGATTCCGCTCGCGCGACGTGCTGATGCTCTTGAAGCGCCACCACTCACCACCGTCGGCGGTCGCCATCAGGAAGGCGCGTTCGACCATCTGCTTGCTGTCGTCATCGTCGCCCTGCATCTCCCAACGCGTCCACTGTCCGGGTAGATACGGCTTGTCGAAGACGTTCGCGCCCGTGCCGTACATCATTGCGAACATGGAGTTCACGTACATCCATGAGAGATCGGCGGTCCACTGTCCCGGCATGGTGCGGGCCCCAGCGGCCCCGCCCATCGCGACGCCGAGTGAGGCCATCGCGTCGGCCACCGCGCGTGCATCGGCACTCGTCGCCCCACTTCCACCGAACACGTTCGCGAAGCGCGCGGCACGCGAGTCCACCGCCACCACCTCGGGCGCGCTCAGTCCGGCACGATCGCCATTTGCGTAGATGCGCTCAAGCCGCGTCCGTAGCCGCCCGAACTGCGGGACCGTGAACCCCGAGGCGACCGCGGCATCCGCGGTCGCCTTGTCCGTCAGTTGCTTCTTCTCCTTCGCGATATCGCCTTCGCTATTCGCGCCGCATCGCGCACGCATGCCGGCGCGCGCGGCCAACCCGCCAAGACGGCTGCTCGTCATCGAGCCTGCCGCCTCGAACGCCGTCTTGCACTCGCGGAACTTCCGAATGCGCTCTTCGATCTCCGCGATCTTCGGCTCGGTTTCCACGAGCAACTCCCGCTCGCGGTCGTGCGCGGTCACGAATCGATCGAGGACATCCGTGGTGAGCGCGCCTTCCTGCGCCGCGAGCATTGCGGGAAGGAGGATGAGGCCGGCAATGGCCGAGAAACGCGCGATGGCAGGACGAGCGAAGCGGAGAGACATGCCGTTGGTCCGAGTCGGAGACCCGTATATTTTGCGACAGTGCGCCGCCGCTGGGAAGATGGCGGCCTTTCTGTTACCTCCGGAGAACTCAGATGCGCCGGTTCGCGATCGCCGCCCTCCTCGTGACTGCTCCGCTCGCCCTTCGTGCCCAAGCGCCTGCACCGGCGCACGCGCCGGG
>CAYUMN010000055.1:0-16157 GCA_964445835.1 uncultured Gemmatimonas sp. | reverse complement strand
GGCCTACTTCACCCGCCTCTCGTGCTTCACCCAGTCCACTTCCATCGTCCACACCGGCGCTGTATCGAATCGCGCGAAGTCATCGATGAGATCGACTTCCCAGTCGGCACACGCGGCGAGCAGGGAGAGGCCGAGGAGCCGCTTCGGGAGGCGCGATCGCCTGGGCGTCAGGGACAGGGACGCGGAGGTGAGGAAGCGCGAGCGGGGCCGTGGAAGAATGCGGCCGAGCCGAGCGTGGAGCTACTCGTCTCCGGCGCCGTAGGCCCGGATGTAGTCCACCTCAAGGCGGAAGGCCCCGTCCTGCCCATCGGCCATGTAGAGCCCCACGCTGCGGACCTGCGCGAGATCAATCGGTGGCGCGTTCACGGCCCGCCCGAAAATGGTGCTCCGCAGCGCGCTGAAGGGCACGCGGACCACCACCCACTCGGCCGTGGTCGGGAACGGGGCCCGGTGCGACACGCTGCGTCGGGAGTTGCGCAGGCTATCGTCGACTTCGATTTGGAACTGGCGCCCGCTGCCACGAACGCGCAGCTCGATTCCCACCTGGCCCGTGAGGTCGACGTCGCGTCGCGCCCGCACCAAAGTGAATCCGCCCCCCAGCGTGCCGGTGAAGCGGAGGGTGCCGCCCTCGACCGCCACGAAGCCCGAGGATCGACCGCCCATGACGCCGTCGTTGACGACATCCCAGTCTGCTTCGTCGGCGCGGTCGAACGCGAAGAGGGTGATCGGCATCGGGACCTCTGAAGGAGTTGGGATTCGCCGCCCATCGAAGCCGAGCAGGAGAAGCAGGGCGGGGAGGAGCAGTCGGCGCGCTTGTGGCAGACGCCACGCTCGAAGCGGACGCCAGGTTGGCGGAGAGCTACGCATCATGCCTGGATTGGGCATCGGCGATTTCGCGTGGGTGGGGATACTTGAAGCTAACGAGGCGGTCGACCTCAACTGTTTCAGGGGCGAGAGATGGACAAGAGTTTCCAGGAGAGGGGGCACCCATCGGCCCAAGGCTCTGTACCGCGGCAATGGGGTTCGAGACGAAGGCCGACCGCCCGCCCGACTATTCTCCGTGATGTTCATCATGCGTCGTTTCATCCCGTTCGCGCCGGCACAGCGTACCGCGGCCCTGCAAATTGCGGCCCTACTCACGGCATGGGTTCCCACGCCGGCGAACGCGCAGGACGAGCCTCCCCAACGCGGAGCGGGCTCCGTGGTCTCGTTCTCCACACGCGATGACATCGCCGTCACACTCAGCGGCTACATCCAGGCGGACGGCCGCTGGCTCTCCGGTGCGACGCAACGCCTGCCCGATGGCTTCGTCCTTCGCCGCGCGCGTTTCATTGTGGATGCCGCGATGCCCAGTGGGTGGCACCTGCGCCTGCAGCCGGACTTTGGGCAGGGCCGCGTGCTCGTGCAGGACGCGTTCGTCGGCTTCGAGCGTGGCGGCCTGCTGGCGCGCGCCGGACGGTTCCGCCCCAACTATGGGCTCGAGCGCATGCAATCATCGAGCACGCTGCTCTTCCCCGAGCGCTCGCTGATCAACTCGCTGATGCCGAGCCGCTCCTTTGGCACGCAGATGCGTTACACCCGCGGTGCGTGGACGCTGGCAACGGGTGGCTTCCGGACCCCGATTGGCACCGACGCCGCGGCAATCGATACCGACGGCGATGTGGAGGCCACGATCGGCTCGGGACACGACCTGCTGCTGAGGGCCGCGTGGGCCTGGCGCGACGAGGCGCGCTATGCCGATGTCCAGGCCGCGGTGCTCACGGTGGGGCAGCAACCGATTGCGGCGTTCCGCAACGTCAGTGGCCGCTCCGAACGGCGTATCGCCGGACTCGGCGCGGCCATTGGTTGGGTCCCGAGCTCGCTCACGCGGCTCTCGGTGGCGTACGACATCACGGCGGCGGACGGACTGCGCCGCGTGCGTGAGCACGCGTTGATGCTCCGCGTCCAGCAGGCGTTCTAGCGGCGGCGTGGCGCGTCAGGTCAGCGGAGAAGCCGCGGTCCCCGCGCCGCCCACGGATGCCCGGCGCGGCGCAGCAGCGCGAGAAACTCGGGATCATCCTGATACTGCAGCAGGTATTGACCGAGGAACACGGACCAGCCGTCCCGTGCGGCAAGCGCCGCCTCGACCGCACGGAGTGCCGCCGCGCGGTCGTTGCCTCGGAGCGCCCAGAGGGCGCGCTCGAACGCGAGGCCGCGACGGGCGAACTCGGCGGACTGCACCGTTGCCACGCGCATCGGACCTCCTTCACGCCACGCCCTGCGCAGCGTCGTGACCGGAACGCCGCTTCGCGTGGACGCGCGTTCCAGTCGCTCGCTCAAGCGGAAAAACTCCGTGGAGTCCGCCCGGTCGAAGGCCAAGAAACTTCCCCCGCGGAGCGCAAAGGGCATATCGGGGTCCAGCGTCAGCGCCCGATTCGTCCACGTCAGCTCACTCGCCCGGTCTCCCGTACTGCCGTAGAGCCCGGCCACGTTCCCGACGATGATCGGCGAGAGCGGGTCGAGGCGATACGCCGTCATCGTGGACGCGAGCCCCCCCTTCGGATCGCCGAGGATATCCAGAACGTCGGCGCGCCACTTGTGCGCGTTCGCGTTGCCCGGGGCGACCTCAATGGCGAGTTGGAAGGCCGAGTCGGACGCGCGCGCATCCCAGTCGATCAGCAGTCGCAAATAGGCATCGTTCGCCAGCGCATCTGCCTGCCGCGGTGCGATGGCAAGCGCCCGCTGGGTCGCGGCGCGCGCGCGTTGCAGGGTCTCTCCCGAGGGCACATCCGAATAGAACCCTTGGAGGATGTACGCTTCTCCGAGCGCTGCCCACGCCGCGGCGAACGACGAATCACGGACCAGTGCCCGCTGCAGCAGATTGACTGCCTGCGTCACATTCGCGGTGCCACGCCGCGCCGCGAGGCCACGCCCCTGAAGAAAGAGATCATACGCCGCGGGATCGCGCGTCCCAATGGGACCCGTGGTCGCCCCCGCCAGCAACTTGGCATCGAGTGCGGCCACGACGGCACGCGCGACTTCGTCCTGCACGGCAAAAATATCAGCCGCGTCCCGATCAAAGGTCTGCGACCACAGACTCACCCCATCGGCGGCGCGCACCAACTGCGCCGTCACGCGCAGTCGTTCGCCTGAGCGCTGCACACTGCCTTCCAGCACGGCCTGCACCCCGAGCGCATTCGCGATCTCTCGTACATCGGTGTCCTTCCCCTTGAACGAGAACGCGGAGGTCCGTGCCGCGACATCGAGCCCCGGCACATTCGCCAGCGCACTGATCAGCGTTTCGGCGATGCCGTCGCCGAGGAACTCCTGGTCGCGTCCCGATGATCGGTCCGTGAATGCCAGCACGGCCACACTCGGGCGTTCGCCTGTGAGTGCGGCGGCATCGCCCGCACTCGCGCCGCTGCGGCGACCAAGCACGGCCCCGATGCCCAGTACGACGATCAACGTCAGTGCACCAACGCCCATGATCCACCGGTTCGAGCGCGAAGGGGCCGCCGGCATCGCCGTCGTGCCACCCGAGGCGGTCATCATGCCCTCGAGCGACCGCAGCACGTCGTCGGCGGAGGCGGGACGGTCACCCGGATCCTTCGCGAGGCAGCGCTGCACGAGCGACTCCAGTGCCGCCGGGACATCGTCGCGAAGTGGCCGCAGTGGCGGCGGCGCTTCGGTGAGGTGCGCCACAAGGATCCCCTGCGGAGTCGCGCGTACGAACGGAGGCGCCCCGCTCAACAATTCGTGTACGAGGCAGCCCCACGCGTAGAGATCGGCTTTGGGACCGACCTCCGGATCGCCGCCGATCTGCTCGGGGGCCATGTACGCTGGCGTGCCGATCGCCGTGCCGGTCTGCGTGAGTGCTGCCGCGTCGCCCGCCGCGCGCGACGCCGAGACGGCCTTGGCGATGCCGAAGTCGGTGACGACGGCGGCCCCGTGCGAGAGGAGCACGTTGTCGGGCTTGATGTCGCGGTGCACGATACCCCGCGCGTGCGCATAGCTGAGCGCACGCGCGACGTCGCGGGCGATGCCGATGCATTCGGATAGGGGAATCGGCGTGCCGAGCGTAAGACGCTGCCGCAGCGACTCGCCCTGCACAAAGGGCATCGTGTAGTAGGGCACGCCGTCGGCATCGCCGGCGGCGAGCAGCGGCACGATGTTCGCTTGCTGCAATGAGGCCGCGAGTTGGATCTCGCGCTGGAAGCGATCGATCGAGATGCCCGTCGCGGCATCGCCCGTGACGACCTTGACGACCACCTGTCGTCCCAGCGATCGCTCGGTCGCGAGAAAGACGCGCGACATCCCGCCGCCGCCCAGTTCGCGCTCAATGACATAGGCGTCGCCGAGCGCGCGCTGCAGCCGATCACCGATGTTCACGCGTCGTCTCGCGGCACGGTCCGGCCGATCACCACGGTGACGTTGTCACTCCCGCCCCCATCCAGCGCGTCCTGGATCAGCAGCTCGCACGCCTGCCGTGCGCTCGTCATTGTCCCCAACACCTCGGCGATGCGCTCGTCGCTCACATGCTTCGTGAGTCCGTCGCTGCACAGGAGATGCACGTTGGCCCAATCGGACCGAAGCCGATGCACGACGGGTACGGTGGAGTCGGCGCCGATGGCGCTCGAGAGCACGTGCGCGAGCGGCGTCCGCGCCGCCGCTGTTGGCGAGAGTACGCCTTGGTCCACGAGGTCCTGCGCCATCGTTTGGTCGCGTGTCACCTGCCGCAGTTCGCCCTGCTTGAAGACGTAGTAGCGCGAGTCTCCCACCTGCAGCAAGTAGTACGTGGGCCACATGCCCATGTAGACCGTGAGCGTCGTGGCCATGGTCCCGGTGATGTCTGCCGCGCGGCGACGCTCGCGCACCGCCTCGTGCGCACGCATCGCGGCCTCCTGCAGCAAGCGCGCGAGTTCGGCTTCGTCGTCGCGCTTCGCGAGATACGTGGTGATGAGTCCATCGACGTATTCCATGATCGCCTGCAACGCCGTGGCGCTCGCTTCGCCGCCGCCCGTTCCTCCGCCCACACCATCGGCGACCATCGCGAGGTAGGCCATCCGCTGCTCTCCCTCGGGGATCAGGTGATCCTCCTTGGTGAGATTCGTCTTGATGACCTCCATCCGCTTGTTGATGTTGACCATCAAGAAGTGATCCTGGTTCTCCTTGCGGATCTTGCCAACATGCGAGAGGCCGTAGACGTCGAGCTCGTTGTTGCGCGGGCGACGGCTGGCGGAGGGGAATTCTTGGGTGGTCATGGTCGGACCTTGGCGAGGAGTTCGGGGAACCAGTTGGTCACGTACACGAGTGGAGGGACCGCCGGTGGCGGCGGATCCTTGATCATCACGAAACGCTGGTCGCCCGGGGCGACGTCATACTGTTGCCGGTTACGCGCGCGGCGATAGCCCGTGAGCGGGAAGAGCGGCTTCGGCTCCGAGGCGACGATGGCGTTGCCTCCCGAGAGCGCGACGGCCCAGAGTCGGTCCGCATTCTCGAAGAAGACCTCGTTGCCGCTCCGCCCGAAGCGCGGCTCACTTCCGCCCGCGCGCGAGATCATTCGCCGAACGCGGCCGTCGGGGAATGAGGCGACGAATACCTGACGCGTCCCTTGTATTTCGTCGGTGTACGCGAGGAAGTTCCCGTCGGCTGAGAGCGAGATCTGGATCTCGACGCTCGGTCCCGCGGCGAAGGGTTGGATCGTGGTGTCCCCTGACATCGCCCGCGAGTAGATGTTCGAGGTTCCGCGCGGTTCGTCTATGCGGAAGACCAGCCGCTGCCGATCGGGCGTCAGCTCTGCCTCCCAGACGCCGTCGCCAACGCCTTCGCCAAAGCGAAAGACCGACACGGCGGGCTCAGCCGCGTCGGCGCGGACCTGCATTACCCCGGAATTGTCGACTCCCGCACTGGTCGAGAGCGAGACGAAGAGTACGCTCTGGCCATCAGCGCTCCAGCTGGGCCGCCAGTTGGCGCCCCCCGGCGCCGTCACCTTGCGTCGGTCGCCGTCCGCACCGCGGATCCAGAGGTCGGTGCTTCGATCGGTCAGGCTCACCGCGAGGCTCCGTCCGTCCGGCGAGAGCGCGGGGTACTCGAATCGTCCGGTCCACCCCGGGTCGATCGGGGACTCCTTGCCGCTGCGGTCCACCCACACGAGTTCGGCGCGGGCGGAACGGGTCTCCTGCAGTGCATACAGCAGATGCCCGTCACGCGAGAGGGCGATGGACCCCGAGGCAACACCATCGATCACCGCCAAGGGTTCGCCCTGCGGCTCGAGGCGGTCGAGATCGAACTTCACGGCGAAGAGCCCTCCCTCGCGAGCCGTGTAGAGCAGGTGCCCGGTGCTCGCGTACCACGCCGCCGTCGCGCGTGGGATAATGATGCGGAACTCGTTGGTCCGGCGATCGAACACGAAGACATCGCTGCTGAATGCGCAGTTGCCAAGGCAGGTGCCACCGACAAAGCCGCGGTCCCCCGGCAGCGAGGAGAGCGATGTCAGTTGCCCGTTCGCCCGATCGGGGAAGGGGAGGGTCTGTGCCGCGCCACCCTCTGCGGGCAGTAGCGTGATGGCGCCACTGAATGCGGAATAGACAATGGCGCCGTCGTCCAGCCAACCCGCCACCTTGTAGTCCGGGCGCATCGGCTCGGCCAGTGTGATGGGTGTCCCACCCGCCACGGGAACCTTGCGCAGCTTGCCGTCGAGGGTGGCGAATCCGACCCAGCGACCGTCCGGCGAGAAAAAGGGACTCACCCCTCCGTCGGTCCCCGCCATTGGCACCGCGACGTCGCTGTCGCGTGTCTTGCGCATCAGCGTGCGGCCTTCGGTCGCAGAGTCGGCGTAGACGATGCTCGAGCCGTCGGGGGCGATGGCCGCCTGCGATGCGATGATCGCTGCCCCGGCCACGAAGATATCGGGAAGTGGCTGCTTCCACAGCACGACCTGGTGCCGCATCGTCGGCGGCTCCGGCGTGGGGCGCAGCCAGGCCCACCCCGCGACGGCGATCAACAGGACATTCCCGGCCAGTGCGAGTTGAAGCGTGCGCGTGCCACGCCGTGCGGCAACTCCCGGCGTGACCGACGCGGTGGCACCAGAGGTGCTCGACGTCGCCCCCGCGTCGAGCGCGGCGAGAAATGCCGCCACAGACTCGGGACGATCGGCCGGCAGCTTGGCGAGCGCGCCCAGCACCGCCTGCTCGACGCCGCTGGGCACGGTATCGCGCAGCGTGCGCAACGGGACGGGGCGCTCGGTCAACACCTTCGCGACGATCGCCTGTACGCTGCCGCCGCTGAATGGCGGCTCGCCAGCGAGCATCTCGTACGTGATTGCGCCGAGTGCGTAGAGGTCGGTGCGCGCGTCGAGCGCGCGTTCGCCCATCGCCTGCTCGGGACTCATGTACTGCGGCGTGCCGAGCGAGAGACCGGTCTGCGTCATGCGTTGGCCGCCGGCGCTCTGCACGGCGAGCGCGATCCCGAAGTCGGCGACCACCGCCTGGCCATCGAGCAGGAGGATGTTCTCCGGCTTGATATCGCGGTGGACGATGCCCTCGCGGTGCGCGTAGTCGAGCGCGCTCCCCACTTCGCGGGCAATCCGCAACGCTTCGGGAATCGGGAGCGGGTGCACGCGCTCGAGCCGTCCGCGGAGCGACTCGCCGCGCACGTACGGCATCACATAGTAGAGCAGTCCGTCCGCGGCGCCGCTGTCGAGCAGCGGGAGGATATGCGGATGCTGCAGCTTCGCGGTGGTCTTGATCTCGGCCAAGAAGCGGTCGGCGCCGAGCGCCGCGCCGAGATCGGGATGCAGCACCTTGATGGCGACGTCGCGCTCGTGGCGGAGGTCGTGCGCGAGGAAGACCGTGGCCATGCCACCGGCGCCGAGTTCTCGCTCGACGCGGTAGCGGTCGGCGAGGGCGGCGGTGAGACGGGATTGGGTGTCGGACATAGTGGTGCAATCTCCCGCCCGGGCGGGGTTCCCGCTATGGCTGACGGAACGGGGGGCACGGGTCCCGCTAGCGAGACCCGCCCAGTCTGGCCTCGAGCAACGCGGCGAGGCGATACGCCGAGAGGGCGAGCCGCGTGCGGGCGATTGCTTCGCCGCGCGAGAGATACTCGTCCGAGAGTACCGGCGGCTTGTTCCCAGTCCGCGGCGGCAGGTCGTATGCGACGTAGCGCGCGAGCGTCGCGCTTTCGTCCGCCCAGCGCTGTACCGTGGCGGCAAGCGCCGCGCCGTCGGGAATCACGAGTTCGTCGCTCGGCGCATTGGCAATCGGCAAGGCCACGGCGAGCGACCGCGCGACGGCATCGAGCGGGATGTCGCGCGCCCCTCGCCCCAGCATCCCATCCCATACCGCGTGCAGGTTCGTGGAATCGAACGTGACATTAGGAATCTTTGCCCAGACTCGATTGCCTCCGGCATCGCCATCTGGTGCGGTCGCGGTGGAGCGCGAGGTGCCGTGCAATGGTTGATGCAGATCGCCGATGATGTGGATGATCCACCCGAGGTGATACGCGCGGACACTCTCCGGCACCGCGGTGTCCGCCAAGGCATCGGCCATGCGGGGCAGCTCGGTCGTCGCGTTGGGTTCGGCGAGGGCAATGGTCGGCGTTCCGTCCGACGAGAACGAGCGCGTGAGATAGTGCCAGCCTTCGCGCCGTGCCATCGTGGGGAAGCCCGCGAGGAGCGGGGTCGGAGTCGCGTTGGCGGTGCTCTCACGATAGAACCGCGGGTCGCTGCGAATGCGGTCGGCCCAGACCGACAGGCGAATAAAGACCTCGCGCACGCCGGCCGGCGTCTGAACGTCGAGTCCTTCGCTCAAGGACGCAAGGTCGGGATGCTGGCGCAGGAGCGCGTCGACACGGGCACGAGTCGGCGCGCGCAGTCGATCGTACGCCATGGCGGCCATGGCACGGTGGCCAATGGCGTCCCACCGGCCGAAGACCGCAGAATGCGCCACGGTTGCTGAAGTGGCCGAGGCGGTGAGTGGCGCCAGCGCGAGGAGACAAACGAAGAGAACGAGTCGACGAGTCATATGAGAAATCTACCAAGGCCGCGGCTGGATGTACCGTCGGTGGGGGATGCCCCGCGGGCGTGGAGGTGAAGCCGTAGCCTTCGGGCTTATCGTCCCGTGCCGAGTTGGTACGAGTACTTCAGGGTCACGGACCGCGCGATGGGCTCACGCCACTGCGTGAAACTCTCGGCCTGCTCGCCGTCGTTGAGGACGATGAACAATCCCGTGTTCGCCGTGCTCAGCCAGCCAAAGCGCACGTTCGCGGCAAAGATCTCCGCCTGGTTGTTGTACTGCGTGAGCGACTGCAGGAAGACGCGCGGCGTGAAGAAGTACGCGAGCTTGATGCCGATCAGATCGCGGACGAAATCCCCTTCGGGAAGCTTGACGTCCTGATGGTCGAAGGTGAACGTCGAGGAGAACGTTGCGCCCCGGCGGGCGGTGACCGAGAGGTTGCCGCCCGCCTTGTTGCCGGAGTAGAACTCGCCGACCTCGATGCGCGCCAGGAAGGAGAGCGCATCACTGGGGTCGGAGCCCCAGTCGAGTCCGGGAACGGAGAAGGTGTACTGCCCAGGTTGCAGGATCACGCCAGGGGCGATCTCGAAGGGCACTTGAAGCCCTTCGGAAAAGACGTTGAGGTCGGGGCCGAAGCGGCCGCCGCCATTGAACTCAACTTCGGTGAGGTCGATGTGCGCCCAACCGGACTGCAAGAAGCCGTCGGTGCCCACATAGCGGCGCAGGCTGATATGCGGATTCCACTGACGCACTTCCTTCCACTTGGTGCTGCGCACATTGCGCATGATCATCATTTCATCGAAGCGATACCCAGCCGGACGCGACATGAATCCGACTTCGGGATTGAAGGCGTCCCCCACCTGGAGGACGCGCACCGAGTGGTTCCAGTCCTGCGTCTGATACGCCAGTCGTCCGCTCCACGAGTTCGGATCACCGGAGCGCCCGGGGGTGTTGGAGCGGCCGGCCCAGGCATCCGCGGTCCACGCTTGGCCGATGCCGACACGACCATCGACGCCGAACACGCGATTGAAATCACCCGAGTCGCCAATGCGCTGGCGTTGCACGGCCATCACGCCGACGCGGGAGCGCGCGGAGATCTCGCGGAGGACGCGCAAGACGCTGTACGAGTTTCCCTCAATGCCATTCTGTGCCCCCGTCACCATTTGCAGCGCACCGACGGTCAGACCACCAATGCGTCCAGTGAGGCGGCCACCGCCGAGAATCGGCGCGGGCTGCCCGAGGGAATCAATGCCGATGCGTCGCGTGAAGAAAAGATCGACCGCTTGCGGCGTCCCCGCAGAAAAGATCCCCGCGTTCTCAAGGAAGAACGGACGCTTCTCCGGGAAGAACAGTGGGAAGCGCGTGAGATTGGTGCGCTGCTCATCGACCTCCACCTGCGCGAAGTCGGTGTTGTACGTGAGGTCAAGTGTCAGACTCGGCGTGATGCCGAATTTCGCGTCGGCGCCGAACTCACCGGCAGCGTGATACGTCGTTTGCGTTGCGAAGTTGCGCGCGGAGTTGCCGAGCACGTACGGCGTGACGGTGGCAATGCGCTGACTCGGTACAGCGAGATCCTCGAGCGTTCCCGCCTGCGAGAGGCGCATGATGCTGAACTGCCGCGAGACGCGCGACCAGAGCGCTTCCTCGTTGCGACGACGAATGCCGCGCATGAGGTTGAGGCCCCAGGTCTGCGTTGCGCCACCGCCGTAGCGAATGGTGGAGAAGGGAATCCGGAACTCGGCGTACCAGCCGAGTGAGTCGCGCGTGGTCTTGACGGTCCAGCTCGCGTCCCAGTTGAGGTTCACGCCGCCGAGCGAGCCGGCCTGCGCCCGGTTCTGTCCCGCGACGAAGACGCCCCCCCCTTCGCCCTCGCGAATGACCTGGGCGTCGTGTTCCACGCCCGAGGGCGTCGTTGCGAAGAGGAAGCCGTTCTGGCGGTCGTGATACGTGTCGAGGATGAATCCGAAGTAGTCGCTGTTGGTCAGCGTGACGTCGCGAATCGTCTCGCTCGGTACGATCCCCTGCGGTTCGCGGTCGAAGAGCCACGCGGCCACATACAGGGCCACACCGTCGGTGACGATCCGCACTTCTGTGCGCTCGGAGACCGGATTGCCTTCAATGGGCTCGCGCTGCACGAAGTCGGTGAAGACCGTCGCGTTCGTCCACGCGTCGTCGTCGAGGCGGCCGTCGATCCTGGGCGCAGCGCTGACCACGGTGGCGCGGCCGGTGCGTGCGACGCGCCCCGTCTGGGTGATCATCTGCGAGTGTGCCGTCGGGACGGCGGCCATCGAGAGCAGGGTACCGATGGCCGCGCGGCGGAGCAGGGTCACGGGGAGGTGGCGGAGGTGGGGCCGAGCCGTGTGGTGGAAAGATGGTCTGGGCTGGAAGGGGTGCCTCCAGGACCTCCAGACTGAATCCGATGCGGGCGTCGGACCACGAGTCTCGGTTGACAGGTGCGGGTCACCTCAAGTAATCTCCGTTCAACATGTCCCATCAGTCGCCCAACGCCACCTCGTACTATTACTACGCGCCCCGTATCCCGGGACGCGGAGTCCGAGCCGTGCGCGCGTAGCGTCACTCTCGATTTCTCCCTGCGGCCCGTGGATCTCTCCACGGGCCGCTTTTTGTTGTGCCTACCTCCGAGGACTCCGATGTCGCACGCACACGCACACCACGCCCCACATGCCCCACATGCTCATCCTGCCCACGACGCCGGTGTCCCGGTCGAAGCCGAGTTGCCCGACTTTCACGCCCAGGACCACGCCGCGTACACGGAGGAGTCGCACGAGGTGTGGTCGCTCCTGTTCAGTCGCCGAGTGGCGGCGCTCGAGCCCACAGCGAGTCGCGTGTTCTTGGAGGGCATGGAGCGTATCGGACTCGCACCGCATCGCGTTCCGGATCTCGTCGATGTGAATCGCCGCCTCGATGCGAGCACGGGGTGGAACGCGGTGGGAGTCGGCGGCTTCATTCCGGCCGAACAGTTCTTTCGTTGTCTCTCGCGTCGGCGCTTTCCAACAACGCTCCCGGTGCGGCCACGTGCGCAGCTCGACTACCTTCCCGAGCCCGACATCTTTCATGATGTCTTTGGTCACGTGCCGCTGCACGCCGATCCCGTGTTCGCCGATTTCTTGCAGCGCTTCGGAACGCTCGCGGCCGGGGCACGCACCGAGGAAGAAACGGCGCAGATGGCGCGCCTCTTCTGGTTCACGGTGGAATTCGGTCTGATTCGTGAGCGCGGTGAGGTGCGCATCTACGGGAGTGGACTGATCTCCTCGCATGGGGATGCCGCCAACGCGCTCAGTGCGCGCTGCCGGCGCCGTCCCTTCTCGCTCGACGCGGTGATCGGTCAGGCGTTCGAGATCGATCACCTGCAGGATGTGCTCTTTGTGGTCGAGTCGTTCGATCAACTCTTCGAGGCGGTGGAGACGTTGGCGCAGCGCCGCCGTGCGTCGGCGTGATCCCGAGGTTCAAGGCGCGACGCGAACGGCGCGTCCCGGTCGCGCCCCGTCCACTGGTGTCCCGCGATACACGACGAACTCCCCATTCACCATCACGTAGGGGATCCCCGTCGAGGCGACCATCGGCTTCTCGAATGTCGCGAGGTCACGCACCGTGGAGGGATCGAAGATCGTGAGGTCGGCATCCGCACCGACCGCGATGCGCCCCTTCTGTCGCATCTGCGGGACGTACGCCTCGAGTCGCCGCGCCGGGAGGATCGTGAGTTTCGCCAGCGCTTCCATCAGCGTCATCAACTGCTTCTCGCGCGTGTACAGCCCCAGTACGCGCGCCGAGCTGCCGGCGCCGCGAGGGTGCGCGCTGCCATTCACGAAGGGCATGCCATCGCTCCCGATCATCACGTCGGGGCGGGCGAGGCCGAGCTCGACGTACCGGTCCTGCATCATATGGATGATCACCGCGCCACCCTCCGCGCGGTACTTCGCGAAGGACTCCGCCGTGAGCCGTTCTCCGGTCGATGGCCACGCGAGGTCGCCGTAGGAGATCTTCAGGTTCTCCTGCCAGCCTTCGTTGAACATCGCTGAGTTGATCATCGTCGACGCGGCCGTGTACGGATAGATCTCCGTCGTCACGTCCTGGCCGGCGGCGCGGCTGGAATCGATCAGCGCGAGCGCCGCCCCGATCTCGCTTCCACCGCTGCTGCCAATGTGCACGATGTGCAGGGAGGTGCCTGTCTCCCGCGCGGTTCCGATGGCCTCACGGATGGCGCCAAGTCCGAAAGCACGCGTATGTACGAAGGCCGTGGCCTTTCGCGCCGCGGCCACGCGGAACATGTCCGCGATCTCCTCAGTGGTCGCCGCTGGCGTGTAGTTGATGCCGAAGCCGACCCCGAGCGCGCCTTCATCGAGTCCGCGTTGCAAGCGCGTGGCGAGCGAGGTGATCTGCGCTGGTGTTGCCGCTTCGTTGAACCCGCGTGGGCGCGGGCCGATCGCGAACACGGCTCCGGTATTCGTCCCTTGGTGTCCGATCTCGACCCCATCGAACTCGGCGAGACGGGCCGTGATGTGCCCAACCGCTGCGCCGTAATTGATGGGCGACTGCCCCTCCATCGATGCATACCAGGAGGCGACGGGATACACCCCCACTTCCATTTCCAGTGCGGTGGTCACGCCATCCTGCGCGCGTAGGGCGAGATCCGACGTCGTCTGCCCGTGTGCGTGGAGGTCGATGAATCCGGGGGCAACGACCAATCCGGTGAGATCGAGAATCGAATCGCCCTGCAGCGGGGCAGCGGAGATGGCGACGATACGACCATCGGCAATGGCGATATCCTGAATCGTGTCGACCCCCGTGGCCGGATCCATGACGCGGCCGCCGCGCAGCACGAGTGGATACTTCGGCTCGGGCGTGCAGGCGAGGAGGCCGACGGCCAGGACCGCGAGGGAGAGTCGGCGCGCGCGCAGAGTGGTTGCCATCGGGTCACCTGTGAGGAGTCGGTAAAATATAGGTATCTTTCCGACCGCGAGGCCGTCTGGCTAGCTCCCCGTCACCGGTGTGGTCGAAAGTATGGCAGTCGCTCTACGGTTGCGCGCCCGGCGCCGCGCTCTGCGCTATGGTCTGCGGTATGGTCTGCGCCATGGTCTGCGCTATGGTCTGCGCACTGGCCTCGCGGTCGTCGCGACGCTCTCGCTCGCGTGCGGCCGCGAGCCCGCGGCGCCCTCGGACGCCGTCTCCTCCACCACGGGAGTGGTGGTCAGCGCGCACTATCTTGCGTCCGAGATCGGCGCCGCCGCGCTCGCCAAGGGTGGCAACGCCATCGATGCCGCGGTCGCAACGGCCTTTGCCCTCGCGGTCACGCATCCGAGCGGGGGCAACATCGGGGGCGGTGGCTTCATGGTCATCCGTCTGGCCGATGGCACCGCGACCACGATTGACTACCGCGAAAGGGCGCCCCTCGCGGCGACCGCGACGATGTATCTCAACCCAGATGGCACGCGGGCCGAGGCGGCGACCGATTCCGGTTGGCGCGCCCCGGGCGTCCCAGGCACCGTCGCGGGGCTCGCGCTCGCGCACGCGAAGTACGGCAAGCTGGCCTGGCGTGACGTCGTGCTTCCTTCGGCGGAACTGGCTGAACGGGGATTCGCGCTCTCGAATGCGTTGGCGGCCGAGCTGAACTTCGTCGTCGCGAAGTTCTTGGCGCCCTTTCCGTCGAGCGTCGCGACCTATGCGAAAGCCGACGGATCGGAGTGGGAGGATGGGGACACCCTGAAGCTCCCACAGTTGGCCCGCGCGATGCGCGCAATCGCAGACAGTGGGCCGAGTGCGTTCTATACCGGGTGGATCGCCGATTCGATCGCCGCACAGATGCGCGCGAATCGCGGGCTGATCACGCGGGCGGATCTTGAGCAATACGCGGCGGTCGAGCGCGCGCCGTTACGCGGCACGTTCAATGGGCACGAGATCATCGGGATGGCGCCGCCGTCCTCAGGAGGCATGGTGGTGATCTCCGTACTGAATCAACTCGAAGCGGGTGGCCTTGCGGGACTCACGCGCACCTCGGCGCGCTATCTGCATCGGCGCGCGGAAGCGTCCCGCCGCGCCTTCCTGGATCGGGCACGGTGGCTTGGCGATCCCGACTTCAACGATTCGATTCCGCTCGAGCGCTTGCTTTCCAAGGCGTACGCCGCGGCGCTCGTCGCGGGCACAGATAGCGCCAAGGCCTCGTCCAGTCGTGAACTCGGCGCGGACATTGTCACCGAGCCGCCGGAGTCGCCGCAGACGACGCACTTCAGTGTGGTGGATGCCGACGGGAACGCGGTGAGCAACACCTACACGCTGGAATCGGGCTATGGCTCAGGCGTTGTGGTGGCGGGCTTCCTCCTCAACAACGAGATGGGAGACTTCAACAAGAAGCCCGGCGCGACGAACACCGGCTGGGGCATTGGCACGCCGGCCAATGTGATTGCCCCCGAGAAGCGAATGCTGAGCTCGATGTCGCCAACGATCATCACGCGTGATGGCCAGTTGCGACTCGTGACGGGTTCTCCCGGTGGGCGAACGATTCCCAATACCACACTCGACGTGATCCTCGGCGTGACGCTGTTCGGCGAGGACATTCGCTCGGCGGTCGATGCGCCGCGAGTACATCACCAGTGGATGCCGGACACGCTCGAACTCGAGGCGGGGGCGGCGAGTGGTGAGGTGATGGCTCGCCTCCGCGCGATGGGACACGGTGTGAACGAAACACGGGCGCACTCGCAAGGCGATGCCCATTCCATTGTGTATGACGCACGCACCCGCACCGCGACGGCAGCGAACGACAAGCGGAGTGCGGACTCTGGGGCACGGGCACGGCCATGACCGTTCGCGCCCTCCTGATCTCGGCGGTGTTCGGCGTCGCCTGTGCGCGGCCGGCGGCACGGCTGGCGAGCCGTGGAACCGCGACGGCAGGGTCGGGCGTTCAATGATCATGGAAAACCGCTCACCTGATATCGACGCCTTTACCATCCCGCCGTTCTCGCAGTACGACGGCATCCTTGGAATCTTCGCCGACGACGAGCGCGTGATCGTCGACATGTGGTCGCCATGGCATGCGGGCCGCGTCAACGTGCGCCTGCCGATCGCGCGGGCGCGGGTGCGTGCCGCCGAGTGGCGCCTCGGCAACGTTCTGCCGCGCGGGGACGCCGCAATGGTGGAGTCCGCCGAGGC
>CAYUMN010000054.1:14690-16756 GCA_964445835.1 uncultured Gemmatimonas sp. | reverse complement strand
ACGTAGCCGACGACCTCGTCGGCCGCGCCAGCGCCGCCCCCCTCCCCTCCCGCCGTCCCGGATCTTCCCGCGGTGGCAACGGCCGTGCCAACGACTTTCCGGGAAGTCGCGTCATTACGAGCGCAGCGCTCGGAGCTCTCCGATCAACTGCAGTCGGCCGCGCGGCGCCGCTCGGCCACGGCCGAGCTGCTCACGACGGCGAGTCCCGTGGAGAAGCCGGGACTTGAGTCCCGGCTCAAGCTGCTGGATGGGCGCATTCTGCAAATCGAGTCGGAGATCGACCGGACTGGGCAGCTGATTGCGCAGGCCCCGGGGCAGCTCCTGAGCACGACCGAATCGCCTGCCTTTCCGATCGGTGGAGGCAACGAACTGGACCTGACCGCTATTACGGTCGTTGTGACGATCTTCGTGCTCGCACCGCTGGCGATTGCCGCGGCCCGCAATCTCTGGAAGCGTGGCTCGCGTCCGGCGCTGCCGATGATCGACAAGGAAACGGCCGAACGGCTGCGCCGGCTCGAGCAGGGCGTCGACGCCATCGCGCTCGAAGTGGAGCGAATCTCCGAAGGTCAGCGGTTCGTGACCAAGCTGATGTCGGAACGCGAGCGGGTACGCATCGAGCCAGGGCAGTAGCGCGCGCTGCACGGCACGATGGCGGGTCAGCTCGAATAGTACGACGCGTTCTCTTCCACGTAGCCCTTGGTAAGATCGCAGCCATAGGCGACGGCGCGCGCCTCACCCACTCCGAGGGCGATCTCCAGATCCACGACCTCGGTGCTGAGGGCCTCGCGCACCACGGTATCCTCGAACGTCATGCGCTCACCACCGCGGACGACCTGATGCCCGTTGATCCAGGCATCGGTCGAGGTCGGACGCACGGTGCAGTCGAAGCACTTGCCGACGGCCATGAGCAAGCGCCCCACGTTCGGGTCCGCGCCGTGGACCATCGTCTTCACGAGCGGGGAGTTCACGACCGACTTCGCAATGACCGTTGCCTCGTGGTCGTTCAGTGCACCGCGCACGGTCACGCGCAGGAGATGCTCGGCCCCTTCGCCATCGCGACCCAGCGTCTCCGTCATCTTCACGCAGCCGGCGATCAGCGCTTCGCTGAAGGCCTTTTCATCGACGACGCCCGCGAGTCCATTCGCCAGGATCGCGCACGTATCGGAGGTCGAGGTGTCGGTGTCGACGCTCAGCATATTGAACGAGCGCGTCATCGCGGCGCGCAGCATGCGGTCGAGCGTTGCCGCATCGAAGGCCGCGTCGGTAAAGATGTAGGCCAGCATGGTCGCCATATTCGGCTCAATCATCCCGGAGCCTTTCGCGACCCAGGTGATCGTCGCGTCGCCGACCGAACAGGAGAAGGCCTTCGGGAAGGTGTCCGTCGTCATGATGCCCTCCGCGCCAACGAGCGGGTCATCCTGCAGATCACCCTGCATCCCGACGACACCTGTTTCGATCTTCTCGATTGGCAACGGTACGCCGATCACGCCCGTGGAGCTGACGAGCACCCGGTCGGCGGTGGTGCCGAGTTCCTTGGCGGCGGCGTCGGCCATGCGACGTGCATTCGCGACGCCAGGCGCCCCTGTCGCGACATTCGAACACTTGCTGTTCGCGATAATCGCGCGGAGCCGTCCCGCGCGAATGGTCTCGCGCCCGAGAATGATCGGCGCGCCAGGAAAATGATTGCGCGTGAAGACCGCGGCGGCGTTGGCTTCGACCTCGCTCACGAAGAGCGTGAGATCCTTGGCTTCGGACTTGAGGCCGACGTTGCGGCTCGCGCAACGGAATCCGCGCGGGAATCGGGGACGGTCGTGGAAGGCGGGCATAGGACGCGAAGCTTAACATCTCTGGGGAGCGGGCGTCTGCCTGAATGACCACGGTGCCCCCACCGTCACGGACAACCAGGAGATCCACGATGCGTACCCAACTGAAAACTCTGGCCCTCACAGGGCTCCTCGCGGGCATTCTCCTCGCGCCGGCACTGGCGATAGCGCAGGCGCCTGGCGGCCGCGGGGCGCCGCGCCCCGGAACCGCGCCTCGCGGGGATAATCCTCGCGGTGATGCGC
>CAYUMN010000054.1:0-14590 GCA_964445835.1 uncultured Gemmatimonas sp. | reverse complement strand
TGATGCGCCGCCGCCGGCGGTGACCCACATCCTCAACGCCCGCCGCCAACTCGATCTGACAGCACGCCAAGTGGCGCAGCTCGACTCGATGGAGCGCGTGCTCTGGAGCGCACGCGAGCGGGTGCGTGCCCAAGCGGAGCCGCAGCGCGATTCCCTCCGCGCGTCGATGCGTCAGCAGATGGAGCGCGGTGCGCGCCCCAGGCAGGACTCGGCGACCCGCGAGTCGATGCGCCGCGAAGGCGAGGCACGGATGGCCCGCATCCGTCCGCAAATGGACGCCCTGCGCCAGCGCGACTCGACCACGCGGGTTGCCGCCGAGCGAATCCTGACGGATGGCCAGCGCACGACACTACGCGAGATGCAGGCCGAGCGTCGCGGGTACGAGCGTGGTCGGCGAGCGGGGGGAATGGGCGAACCGAGTGGTCGCCAGCGCGGCGGCCGGAAGATGCGGCCAGGGCAGGCCGGACGCCCGGAAAATGGGCGCCCGGAGTAACAGAAACCGCGGGAAGGATTGGCGCGTAGTCGAGGGGGGACGCACCTTTGGTGTGTCCCCCCTCGGACAATTCCTCCACTCGTAGGAGCGGTATACAATGGAACCCGTCACGGCAGAAAAGTCCTCGTTGGTCGAGGATATGGTCGATGCATTCTTTGCGCCGGTCGCGATGTTCACGCGCCGCGCGGGGCGCCCCTCGTGGGCAGCCTACGGGATTGTCACCCTGTTGCTTGCGGCAACATTCTATGCGAGCCTCGGGGCGTTGCAGGGCGTGTTCGACACCGAGATGGCGCGCGCAATGGCTGAGGCAGCGGCCAAGAATCCTCAGATGACGGGTGAACAACTCGCGGGAATGCAGGTCGCCATGGAGGCCTCCTTCAAGTACGGCGGCTTCGTCGTGATACCGTTCATCGTTCTCGTGCTCGGGCTCTGCATTTGGCTGGTCGCGAAGGTGCTCGGCGGCGAGCTCGGCTTCGGCGGCGGCGTGATGATCGCGGCCTTCGCGTATCTCCCGAAAGTGTTGGAGTCGGCGCTCGTGTCGGTGCAGTCATTGGTACTCGACACGTCGACGTTCACCGGACGCTATCAGTACTCGTGGGGCGTCGGACGATTTCTCGACCCCTCGATGCCTCAGGGGATGCAGAATCTCCTTGGGCGCGTCGATCTCTTCACGCTCTGGGCGACCATCCTGATTGCACTCGGGCTCGCCTACTCGGCGAAGGTGCCGCAGTCGAAGGCGTACGCGGGGGCGGCGCTGATCTGGGTGCTGGGTGCGTTGCCGGCGCTCTTCCAGGTGATGTCGGGGAAGTAGAGTTCGCCTCAGTCCAGCGGACGCACGATGGTGTCCGGGCCCCAGAGCGCGGCGAATCGCTGCGTCGACTCCAACAGATCGCCCGTCGTGAAGAACTCCTCGCGAGCGCTTCCGACGGGCGCGGCGTATGGCAACCGGCGCTCGGTCTGCCGTGCGACGGCATCGCCGGAATCGACGAGGGTCACGCCGGGGCCCACAAGCGATCGAATGCGGTCACGCAGGAAGGCATAGTGTGTGCAGCCGAGGACGAGATGGTCGGCGCCGGCCTCGAGTGGCGCCGCGAGATAGCGTCGCAGCAGCGCCGTGGTCTCGTCGCTGTCGATCCGGCCATGCTCGACTTGCTCTACCAATCCGGGACAGGCCTGCAGCATGATCCGTGTGTGTGCGCCGTACTCGCGTTGCAGACGCGCGACGGCGGGGCTCTCGAGCGTTCTTGACGTCGCGAGTACGCCGATCACGTGTGAGTGCGAGCCCTCCGCGGCGGGTTTTATCGCCGGCTCGAGTGCGACGATCGGCACCGTGAATTGTTCGCGCAGGGCCGAGACGGCGACCACCGTCGCCGTGTTGCAGGCCACGACGATCTCCTTGGCGCCGCGCGCCAGCATCCATGCGGCGATGGCAACTGCACGGCCCCGAATGAAATCGATATCGCGGTCGCCGTACGGGGCGTTGCCCGAATCAGCGACGTAGAGCAACGGCTCATTCGGCAGCCGGTCGCGAATGGCGCGCAACACCGAAAGACCACCAACGCCGGAATCGAAGACGGCGATCGGGGCGGCCTCTGTTGACTGGGCGAGCGGGGCGTCTGGGCGCGACATCACCACGCAAGCTGAGCGAGGAGCGGAGACACCGCAATGGCGCGCGGCTGGCTGGACACGCAACTGCTCTGGCACCGCGCCGCACCTTGCCCGACGGAGACCCGCTCCACAGCTTCGAGCATGCGCCCTTTCGCCATCGCTCCGCTGCTCTCTCTGCTGCTCTCCCTATTGCTCGCGCTGATTGGCATCTCGGCCGGTACCGCGCACGCGCAGACTCCCGACAGTTGCCGCAGCACGGTGACCGGTGATCTCCGGCTGCATACGCTGACGAGCACCATCTTCGGCAATACGCGCACAATTCGAGTGCTGCTCCCAGATGATTACACCGTGCGCGGAAACGAAGAGAAGCGGTATCCGGTCCTCTACCTGCTCGACGGCCAGAACCTCTTTGACGCGTGTCTCTCCGACGTGAGCCATCGCGAGTGGCAGGTGGACGAGACGGTGCGCCGACTCACGGCGGCGGGGCGCATCCCGGCAATGATTGTGGTGGGGATCGATCACGCGGGGCGGGACCGCGGGCACGAGTTTCTCCCATACGCGGATCCCTTCGGCGGGCCGCCTGGGCGTGAACCGATCGGGAAGCAGTGGCCGCGCTTCGTCGCCACGGAGGTGATGCCGTTGCTCAACGGCACCTACCGCACGCTCCTTGGTCCGGAGAACACGGGACTCGGCGGCTCCTCGTACGGCGGCGTGGCCACACTGCACGCACTCGTCGCCGCGCCGAGACTCGCGGGATACTCGCTGATCGAAAGCACGCCGCTCTGGGTCGGGGCGGGGCAGGTGCTCCGCGACACCGATCCTCTCGCCACAGTCTTTCGGCGGGTCTGGGTCGGGATCGGCGCAATCGAAGCCGGAGGCAGCGGCGAGTTCAACGACCTGATGCTGCGATTGCATCGCCGACTCGAGTCCAACTTTCGCGCCGCCGGATTCGACTCGACGCGCATGAAGATGGTCGTGGATCCCACTGGGCGTCACACCGAGGATGCCTGGGCGGCGCGGTTGCCCGCGGCGCTCGAGTACCTCTTTGCCGACTGGACGCCGCCCCGCTCGCCTCAGTGAT
Source organism: uncultured Gemmatimonas sp. (assembly GCA_964445835.1). GTDB lineage: Bacteria > Gemmatimonadota > Gemmatimonadetes > Gemmatimonadales > Gemmatimonadaceae > Pseudogemmatithrix. Next base: position 11,408 of record CAYUMN010000054.1, on the reverse strand, counting down.
ACGGATACACGAGATAGAACACGAGTGACATCGCCGCGAGCAGCCACATCGGTGCGGGGACCTCGCGGCCGCGCCCGGTGAGCAACTTCAGTACGGGATGCAGCAAGAGTCCAGCGGTCATTCCGACGCCGATGTTGAAGGTGAAGCTCATCAACACGATCGTGAGTACCGCGGGGATCCACTCGGTGGCATCTTCCACCGCGAGCGTCGCGATGGGGCCGACCATCAGCAGTCCGATGGTCACGAGCGCCACGCCGCTCGCGTGTACAGGGATGGCGGTAAAGAGCGGCGCGAACGCGAGCGAGAGGACGAAGAGTGCGGCCACGACCAGCGCCGTGAATCCCGTGCGCCCGCCTTCCTCGATGCCAACGGCCGACTCGATGAACGCCCCGGTGGTGGTCGTGCCGACAATCGGGGCGAACATGTTCGCCAGTGCATCGGCGAGCATCGGCTTCTCGATGTCGGGGAGATTTCCCTTCGCGTCGAGTAAGCCGGCGCGCGCCGAAAGGCCAATGAGGGTGCCGATGGTGTCGACGAAGGCCATCACGAAGACGATCACCACCACCGGGAGCGCCTTGAGCGTGAGGGCGCCGGCGATGTCCAACTGCCCGAGCAACGGCGCGAGACTCGGCGGCATGCTCACGATCGCGGTCGGCAACGGGGTCACACCGATGATCACCGACACCACCGTGGTCGCCACAATGCCGAGGATGAGCGCGCCCGTGACGCGCTTGGCAAGCAACCACGCGGTCAACACGAACCCGGATAGCGCGAGGAGCGTCGTCGGTGCGTTGAGCGCCCCGAGTGCGACGGGAGCCCCCGGCACGCCGAGCGCCACCACGCCGATCTGATTGAGCCCGATGAAGGCGAGGAAGAGCCCGATGCCGATGGCGAAGCTGTGCTTGAGTGACATCGGCAACGCATTCGCGAGCCAGCTCCGCACTCGGAATACGGTCAGCAGCGTAAAGGCAACGCCGGCGAGGAAGATGGCGCCGAGGGCCGTCTGCCACGGGAAGCCCATCCCCTTCACCACCGTGAAGACGATGAAGGCGTTCTCGCCCATGTAGGGGGCGATCGCAAAGGGGCGCTTAGCGTAGACGCCCATCAAGAGTGTCCCGAAGGCCGCCGAGAGAATCGTCGCGGTGATGGAGGCGTCGCGGGGCAGTCCCGCGCTCTCGAGGATCGCGGGGTTCACGACGATGATGTACGCCATCGTGAGAAAGGTCGCGATCCCGCCGCGAATTTCGGCGCGGTAGGACGTGCCGTGCCCAGCGAAGTCGAAGTAGCGCCTCACGGCGCGCTCGCCCGTGGGAGGGCCTCCAGATACGCAATCACGGCCGTGGCGGCGTTGGCTGCAGCGAGCTGGCCGTAGCTGCGCACCGCGTTGTGTCCCTCACCGCCGCCGGCGAGATCGGAGAGTCCACGAAAGACGATGTACGGCACATGGTTCTCGTACGCGACGACCGCGACGGCGGAACTCTCCATGTCGAGCGCGTCGGCGCGAAAGGTGGCCCAGACCCACTCGCGATACTCGGCGTTGTCCACGAAGGTCGGTCCAGCGACGCCATTGCCGCCAACGAGGACGCGGGGCTGATGCGCCACGCAGACATCGACGCGCATACACTGGCTGAGGCGCACCGAAGTCGAAATCTGCGTAGCGAGCGCCAATGCGGCGGAGTCCACGGGAAACCAGAAGCGCCGTTCGAGTGAATCCGCCGGGGCCCCGCGCACCGTCACGGAGGTACCCTGCGGAAACATCATCCCGTAGTTGGCGAACGGCGTGGTGATGCGGTCGGACTGGAAGCCCGTGGGAGTGGCGCGCCCAAAGACGTTCTCCTGGTAGTTGCCCCACTGAGCCGGGATGACGACATCTCCCACCTGCAGCGCCGGGTTCACTGCGCCAGCGATGCCGGAGAATACGATCTGCCGAATCTGGTAGCGATCGAGCAGCGCTTGGGTCGTCATGGCGGCATTGATGATGCTGTAGCCGCTCAGCAGAATCACCACCGGTTGCCCGCCCAGTGTGCCCAAGTGGTGGGTGCGCCCGTTCACCGTGCGCGTCTCGGTGATGGTGGCCTTGGAGAGAATCACTTCGAGTTCGCGATCAAAGGCGGCCATCACGGCGATCCGTGGGAGGTCGCGCGGGAGGTCGCGCGGGAGGTCGCGCGTTGTTTCGTCCGGCGGCGACAAGTCGTGCCACGGTTCGTTGAAGATCTCGAACGCGATGATGTTCGGGTCGTCGCGATCGACCGACTCCGGCGGAGCTGGCGCGCGCTGCGCCGCGAGAGGAACAGAGACCAGCGCCGAAAGGGCGACAGCGGCGCAGAGGCTGCGCAAACGTGAGGGTCGGGGCATCGCCATCGTGTTGGAGGGACAGTTGACGGTAAGAAATGTGCCCCGTGAGACACCGAATCGCGACGCCGCGCGCGCCCCCTCCGGCTCGCCTACCCCGCAACCATCGCGAGTACCGCGGCCGGCGAGAGCGCGTTCCCCGAATCGAGGAGCGCTTGCAGCTCCTCCCGCGGGATGGACGCACGCAACGCCTCAATGCGCTCCGACACGCCCGGAGCCATCGGGTGCTCCACCATCACCCCGGTGCGGGTGGACATCGCCTGCGCCGCCGCGGCAATCGTCACCGCGCGCTCGACATTGCCCGCGGCGGCCTCGGTGGCGGCCAATCCGAAGAGCGCCTGCGCCGCGCCGCGCGGGCTGCCGACCTCCTCGTACGAGCGCAGCGCACGCAGAAAGTGACACCGCGCGTCGGGCGCATCCTCGGCAGCGAGGGCGGCATAGCCCGATTCGCCCTGCACGCGCGCCATCTCCGGCTTGTCGCCCACGGTCGCGAACGCGATCTCCGATTGCCGATACAACTCACGCGTCCGTGGCAGGTCACCCGCGGCGAATCGCATCGACGCGAGGAAGCTCAACGCCATACCGCCTCCTTCGAAGTCGCCGTTCCGCACCTGAACGCGATTGGCGGCTTCCACCATCGCCGCGCCGGCCTCGGCCTCGCCCGTCGCAAAGAGTTGCATCCCCTTGATGGTGCGAAAGAGTTCGGTGAGGAACTCATTGCCGGTGGGTTCGATCGCCGTCAGCGCTCGGTCCAGATGTGGACCTGCCTCCACCACGAGCCCCATGCCGAGTGAGGCGTAGCCGATGCCGCCGTGACCAAAAGCTTCAAGCTCGGCGTCGCCGATGGCCTGTCCATCGTCGGCCATCTGCTGCCAATGGGCGGTCGCCGCCTGCATGTCGCCGGTGTTCGCTGCCACCATCCCCGCCGTGAAGCGCGCGGCGGCCCGCCCGATGCTCGGCGGTCGGTCGGTTGCCAGATCGAGCAAAGTCTCGACCGAGTCGTGCGCCACCAAGTGAAGGCCAACGATGTGCCAGTACCAGCCAAGCCAGCCGCACAGGCGCATCCCCTGCTCGACGGCATCGTCGTGTCCGGACTTCGCGCACGTCTGCAGCCAGTTCAGCGCCGCGAAGGTGTTCGCGTTCTCAAGGCGCGCGCGCGCCATTGCATCGAGCTGAGTTGCACCCTGGATGCCGCGGTCCACGAGTCGCGCGAACTCGAGGAAGTGCTCCGCGTGCGCCTGACGCGCCGGCTCCACTTCTCCCCCCGCGTGCAGCTGCTCAGCGGCGAAGGCACGAATGGTCTCCAGTAACGAGTACCGTGCGCCCCCGCCGAGCACGCGGACAAGTCCTTTCTCCACGAGCGACTCGAGTTCGTCGAGCGCACGCCCCCGTGCATCGTCGGCATAGCAGACCTGCTCGAAGGCGTCGAAGGTCCAGCCTTCGTGAAAGACTGAGAGCCGGCGGAGTAGCCGTTGCTCGTCGATGCTGAGAAGCGAGTAGCTCCAGCTGATGGTTGCGCGCAAGGTCCGCTGGCGCAGCGGCAGGTCGCGGTCGCCCGAGGTCAGCAGGTCGAGCGCGTGATCGAGCCGCTGCAGCAGCGCCGACGGCTCCAGGATACGGACGCGCGCCGCCGCGAGCTCGAGCGCGAGCGGGAGGCCATCGAGGCTTCGGCAGATCCCAGAGACCGCGGCCGCATTCTCCACGGTGAGGGCGAAGCCCGGCTTCACCTTTTCGGCGCGCTGCACGAAGAGCGCAACGGAGGAACAGTCGAGCAGGGCCGCGACGCCCGTGGTGCCGGCGGCCGGGAGGTCGAGCGGCGGGAGCGCGAGCTCCGCCTCGGCGCCGATCTTCAGCGGGCGCCGGCTCGTGGCGACCACCTGCAGGCCTGGACAACGTGCGACGAGCGTGGCGATGTCCGCCGCCGCATCGACGACCTGCTCAAGATTGTCGAGCACGAGGAGTACGCGGCGATCACCAATGAGCGTGGCAATCGCATCGATCGCCGAGCGACCGTGCGCTTCGGCGATCTCCAGCGTGGTCGCGATGGTCGGCATCACCTCCTGCGCCGATGTCACCGAGGCGAGCGAGACGAAGGCCGCGCCCCCAGGATACGAGCCCTTCAGCCGCCGATGCAGCTCGATGCCGAAGCGTGTCTTGCCGGTGCCGCCCACCCCGGTGATGGTCAGCACACGCACATCGCCCCGCAGCCGATCGATCGCCTCGACGACCAAGGCCTCACGCCCGAGGAGCGGCGTGGCGGGAACGGGGGGCGACTTGGCGAGTGGCGCGACGAGTGGCGCGACGAGTGGCGCGACGAGTGGCGCGACGAGTGGCGCGGTCAATTGCGCCGCGGCTTCGCGCTCTGCACCCGGACGCGCGATGATCTCGCGCCATGCGGCAACGCTCGGATAGCGGTCGGAGGGATGCTTCGCCATCGCCCGGGCGATCGCTTCGGTGACGTGACGCGGGACGGTCGGCCGCACGGTCGTGATGTTCGGCACGGGGTCCATCATGTGGCGCGACATGATCGCCATGGCATTCGCTCCGCTGAACGGCGGCGAGCCGGCCAGCATCTCAAACAGCATGCAACCCAGGGCGTAGAGGTCGCTCCGGCCGTCCACGTTCTCGCCACCTGACTGCTCGGGGCTCATGTAGTGCGGCGTGCCGATCGCCATCCCGGTCATGGTGAGCTTCTCGCTCCCCGACGAATTCACCGCCGCCGCAATCCCGAAGTCCGCCACCACCGCGCGACCGTTCTCAAGCAGGATATTCTCCGGCTTGATATCGCGGTGCACGACACCGCGCCCGTGCGCATAGTGCAGAGCATCGGCAATCTCATCTGCGAGTCGAAGGGCCTCCTCGACGCCGAGCTGGCTCTCGCGATCCATGCGCGCGCGGAGCGACTCCCCCTCGACGAACGGCATCACGTAATACAGGATGCCGTTGTGCTCCCCCGAATCGTACAGCGGCAGGATGTTCGGATGCCGCAGGTTCGCGGTGGTCGTGATCTCCCGCAGAAAACGATCCGCGCCGAGTGCGGCGGAAAGCTCGGGCCGGAGGACCTTGATGGCGACTTGACGCGAGTGCTTGAGGTCTTCGGCGAGATACACCGTGGCCATCCCGCCGGCGCCGAGCTCGCGGCTGAGGCGGTAGCGATCGGCGAGTGCGGCGGCAAATGTGGGGTCGATCATCGCGCAAACTTCGACCGAACGGGCGCTGGGCGCAACTCAGGGGACGGTTAGAGTCGGGAGGGAGAGGTCACGGGGGTCACGGCTCCAGGCCGGTCCGGCGTGCGCGTCCGTACCTGCGCGCGCCCGTGCTCTGCCGGCCTACGCCAGCTTGATCGCGAAGCAGTGCTTCTGCCCGACCTCGATCTCCGTGCGGTCCAACTTGGTATAGCGGGAGATCTTCTCCGGGTAGGTATCGAGCGGCGCGCGATCGAAGCCGCAGCTCAGGAACAATTCATCGGAGTACGACACCGCGAACAGCTCGGCATAGCCCCGCGACCTGGCGAGCTCGACCAGCGATGCAATCAGCGTGCGGCCGTAGCCGAGTCCCATGGCATCGCGGTCGACGGCGAGCGAGATGAGTTCGGCCACCGAGGGCGAGTAGTCGTCGAGTGCAACGCACCCGATGATTCCGCCCTGCGCGTCGCGGAGGACGCGATAGTCGCTGAGGTGGTTCGCCGCGAACTCTGGTGAGCGGGCGAGTGTGAGTCCCTCGGAGGAGTACCGATTGTTGAGGGAGAGCAGTTGCGGGATGTCCGTCTCGTGCGCGGGTCCGATGCGGGTCATCGTTCCACGGCCTCCAGCCGGCGAATCGCGATGCGAATGGGAATGAGCGTGGCGAGCACGCAGAGCAGGGCGGCGGCGCCAAAGCCGAGGGCCATTTCGGTCGGCTCAATGGGCTGTCCGAATGCGCGGGCGGCGAGAAACCCGTAGACCGGGCGCGCCTCGAGGACAATCACGGCCCCGATCAAGGCGACCGATGCCATCATGTACACGAGCCCGCCGAACGAGGTGGGGATCTGCGCGGCATTCTCCGTCTCGAACTGCGGGAAGAGCGTACCGAATCCGATGGCCATTCCGGAGAGTGCGAAGGTCATGAGCAGAATGGTCCCGACGCTCACGAAGAACATGAAGTCGCTCACCTGCAGCAGATAGTTCGTCACGCCGACAATCGCGACCGCGAGAATGATCAACGGCAGCGTGCCCACCCAGAACTTCGCCCACAACAGGTCGCGCACCGCCATCGGGCTCGAGCGGAGCAGCCACAGGGTGCGCCCCTCAAGCGAGACGCCGGGGAAGATGAAGCGTGCCGCAATCGAGGCAAGTACGAAGCCCGCGAGCACCAGGTTCAGGAAGGGGACGACGTTCACCAAGAAGAAGGTGATGCCTTCACCCCGCAGCGGCAGGAACTTGATGTTGTACACGTACACCACCACGAGCACCGCGAGCAGGATCAACTGCGACCACTGCGTGGTGTCGCGGAAGAAGAGTCGAAGTTCCTTCAGCAGCAGCTCGCGCTTGAGGATGCCGAACGGCGACAGCACCAGCTGTCCCAGGCGATGAAAGAATCCCCCGCGTTTCACGACGGTCTGCGCGCTCTCCTGCGCCTTGCTGAAGCCAGTGTGATACAGCCCGCGATGCAGCAACGCGCCGAACACCAGCAACGCGCCGGCAGTGCTCCAGAGCATGTAGAGCGAGAGCCAGTCGGGATTCCCCGAGAGATAGCCCATCGTCGTCTTCGCCACCCATTCGCTCGGCAACAGCGGGGAGGTCGGCGTGCGGAGGACGGTGATGAACTCCATCAGCGAGCGGAATCCTTCGGGGCGGGCCAGGCGTTCCGGACGCACCAAGCGGAAGAGCAGGACGATGCCGCCCGCGGCGAGCACGGCGATCACGCTGAGGATGTCGCGCGTGCGCCGCGCCGGAAAGACGTTCACGAGGATCAGGGTGAGCGCGCTCCCGATCACCGCGGGGATGATGAACATCGGCACCATCGCGCCGACCGCGAGGAGCGGAAAGAGCATCCCGCCCTCATACGCAATGCCGTAGGCCGTGAACATCGGAATGGCGACAATCACCACCATCCAGCTCGACGCGATGACCGTCTCGAGGAGCTTCGCCCCGTAGAGCTTCAGCCAATCGACCGGCGCCGCCACGAGCATGTCGAGGTCCTTCGCGAGGAAGAAGCTCGAGAGCGCGGTGATGACGTTCGACAACAACAGAATGGACGTGAAGCCGAGCAGCATCAGGCCGAGAAGCTTTCCGGCCAGCAGCGCCCCGATCTCATCGACGCCCCGAAAGTACGTCAGCAAGCGGTAGAGCACGCCAAAGATGAACGCCCAGAAGAGCACCCCGACGAAGCCGAGGATGCCGATTCGTGCGCCGCGTCCCTTCTCCCCGCTGGCCGCGCGTGCGCGCGCCGTCAGCCACTTCGGAAGCAACAGATGCAACAGCGCAGGATCCGGGAGCTCAGGCGTCAAGGACATCCACCAGATCCCGCGCCGCGTTCTCGCCGGTGAGACGGAGAAAGAGCTCCTCGAGTCCCTTCTCGCCCCCCTGCAGCGTGCGCCGCAGGTCATCCATCGTGCCGTAGGCCTTGATCTCGCCCTGCACCATGATTGCCAAGCGATCGCAGAGCGACTCCGCCACTTCGAGCGTGTGCGTCGAAAAGATGATCGTGTGCCCGCGGCGCGTGTACTCGCGGAAGAGATCTTTGAGGATGCGCGCCGCCTTGGGATCGAGTCCCACCATCGGCTCGTCGACGATGATCACCTCGGGGCGATGCACGAAGGCGCTTGAGATGATGAGCTTCTGCCGCATCCCGTGCGAGTAGCTCTCGACGAGCTCATTCGCCCAGCTCTCGAGATCGAACAGGGCGAGGAGTTCGCGCCCGCGATGCTCGACGTCGAGCCCCTCTTGACCATAGAGGCCCGCAACGAAGCGCAGGAACTCAACCCCCGTCAACTTCTCATAGATGAAGGGACGATCCGGGATGAACCCGAGTTTCGACTTGGCGGCCACCGGATCGGCGATCATGTCGACGCCGGCGACCGTGATCGCGCCGCTGGTCGGCTTGAGGATCCCCGCCATCATGCGCAGGGTGGTCGTCTTGCCGGCGCCATTCGGGCCAAGGAAGCCGAACAGCTCGCCCCGCGGCACGAGGAGGTCGATGTTCTTCACGGCGGTGAAGTCGCCATAGCGCTTCGTGAGATTGGTGATCTCGATCATCGGACGTTCAGGACCTCGACCTTGAGGGAACCGACCAGTCGCAGCAACTCGCCCTGTCGCGCGAGTCCCCCGCTGACGAAGCGCAGATGCGCCGCGTCCGCCGGGAACTGCCCGAAGGTCGGGTCCACCGCCACCCAATCACGCAGGCGGACTTCCGGCCAAGCGTGGTAGTAGAACTTACCATTCACCAACGCGAGCCCCGTGCTGATGCGTGCGGGAATGCCCGCCGCGCGTGCGAGTGCGACGTACAGCTGCGTGTGCTCGTTGCAGTCGCCGGCCCGGGCCCGCAACACCTGCACTGCGCTCGGGATGGAGATGGTGATCTTCTTCTCGAGTGAGTCGTGCACCCAGCGATTGATGCGCTCGGCGACGACGGCGGGATCGCGCTCGTTGCCCGCAATCCGCACGGCCAGTGCTGTGATCTCGCGGTCATTCACCTGCAGCAGCGGCTCTTCGCTGAGCTCGGCGGGGAAGCGCGTGCGGAATCCGCGTCCGCCGGAGCCGAGCGTGTAGTCGGCGACGAGCATCGAGGCGGGTTCGCGCGTGATGGTGAGTTGATCGCCGTTGAGCGTCTGACGACCGCCACGGAGATCGAAGCCGTCGAGCAGGACGCCGGAGAGTCGGACCTTCAGGATGCGCAGAGTCGCGCCGCCGGGAAGCTCGCCCGCGGCGATGGCGGTGCCTTCGAGAAGATCGCCGAGTGTCGTGTTCGCGGGATCGCGCGTCGAATTGCCGAGCGCGCGCGCGCGACGCCAGTTCTCGAAGGCGATCTCGTACGCGATGCGGCGCAGCGTGATGCCGCCGGGTTGCGTCGAGGCGACGACGCTGCCGTTGGCATCGACCCAGCCGGCGAAGCTGTTCTGCCCTTCGGCGGGCTCAAGCTTCCAGGCCCGGACGGTATCGGAGTGCGCGGCGACGTAGCGCGCGGAGTCCGCATTGAACGCCGCGCTGTCGATGACCACGAAGAGCGATTCGGCCGCGATGCGAAAGCGCACGTCGGCCGGCGACATCGTGCGCGGATCGAAGCTGGCGAGCGTCACCGTGCGCCCCACCTTCGGGGGCGCGACGAGCACGGCCGCCGACGGCAACAGGGTCGGCACGAGGATCGGCCCCTTCACCGCCAAGCGCTGCGTGTCGGTGGGTTGCCCCGGCATGCGGAGCACGAAGCGCACCGCACTGTCCCCCTCCACGACGCCGCTCGCCGACATTGGGGCGTCCGGGGCCTCGACCTGCACCTCGAACTTCCGGAGCGAGAGCGCACGGGAGAGCGTGATGACACTGCGCGCGCTCGCGCGGAACTCACGACCGGCGACGGGGAGGTCGGCAATGAAATAGTCGACGACTTCGAAGGTGGTGCCGGTGGTGTCGATCGTCGTCGAGGCGAACCCGATCTGCCGGCCATTCTGTTCGACGATGTAGTAGCTCGCACCCGGCGGGAGTCGCATGGCCGCTTCCGCGAGGATGGCGGCACTCTCGCGGAAGAACTCGCGACGCACCAAGGCGACGAGCCCCGCGCTCCACGCCAGCAACACGACGATCGCGACGACGCGGCGATTGCGCGCCCGCGCTGGGCCTCGAACGGTGGTGACGGTCATGCGCGTTGTACCTCGCGGGCGCGACGATACCACGAGGCGGCCTCGGTCGACCGGCCGAGACGATCCAACACCACGCCCACGCCCTTGAGGGCGCGCCAATTCTCTGGGTCGAGTTGCGCCGCGCGCTCGTAGGCGGCGCGGGCCTCCTCGAGGCGATCGGACTTGTTCAGCGCTTCGGCAATGAAGTAGTGCGCTTGCGCATGCTCCGGCGCTCCCGCGATGCCCTTCTGCAACGGATCGATCGCATCCTTCCAGCGGCCACGGCGGCAGTTCAGAATGCCGCCCTGCACAAGGATCTCTGGATCGTCGGGGCGGAGCTTCGCGGCCGCCTTGATGACATTGGCGGCGTCGTCGTATCTGAGCATCGCGCCGAGCGCACTGGCGCGGGCACATTCGATCGGAAAAGGCTCCGCGCCATCGGCCTTGGCTTGGTCGAGTGCTTTGAGCGCGGTGGGGGCATCGCCGGAGCGCTCCAAGGCGGCCGCGTACGTGAGCGCGCGCAGGGTGTCGCCCGGAGACTGCTCGAACGCCAGGCGAAGCGCCTCGACCGTCGGACGTTGGCCGCGCGCGAGCGGATCGGGGCGGGGGGCGCTGACGTGCTCCTTGATCAGCACTCGCTCCTGGCGCGCCGCCATCGCCTTGGAATCGACGAGGACGCGGATCGGCATCACTGGCGTCGCCTTTGATGTCGGGACCGAAATGCCGTCAATCCGTCGCGCGACAAATCGCGTCTCCTCGAGTTCGCTGTCGTCGTACGACCACTCCCCGCACACGGGAGGCTCCCGGAGTGGGACCGCAGGCAGCTCCTCGCCCATGGCCGACAGCTCCACAGGGACGAGCGGCTCGCCCTCGTGCATGCCGAGGGGAAGCTGCTGCGGGTCGGGGGCGGCTTCGTTCAACTGCGGATGGAGGCGGGAGGATGGAGGCAGGAGGATTCCAGCGAACTACGAGTCCAATCTAGCGGTTGGTAGGACGAATGGCTCGGGCGTCCCGGAAGGTCCAGCGGCGGTACGGGAAGCCTGCATCCTCCCTCCGCCATCGGCCCGGCACCACTGCCGATGACTTCCATAAATGCCCGCCCCAAGCGAACTTATCTGACTATGCCCGGTGACGCTCTGATCGTGCGCGGTGCGCGCGAACACAATCTCAAGAACATCAGTGTCACGATCCCTCGGGACCGTTTGACCGTGATCACGGGGCTCTCGGGGTCGGGGAAGTCCTCGCT
>CAYUMN010000053.1:15175-16901 GCA_964445835.1 uncultured Gemmatimonas sp. | reverse complement strand
GTCGCCCATTAACACCGACTCGACCGAACAAACACCAAAACCATTACATTACATAGCCGCCCAACATGCCCCTCCCTGATACCTCGCGCATGACCTGCCCGCGCTGCGCCGTCACCGCTATCTCTCCCGACACCGGTACCTGCGAAGTCTGCGGATTCCGGCTCGACGCCGCCGTGGCCGTCGAGCGTCAGGATCTGCTCGCGGATCTCGTCGCACGACAGCTCGCGCATGAGTTCGATATCGGGGAGACCGTCGGCCGACGCGATGGCTCCATCGTCCTCCGCGCCATCGAAAAGAACGGCGGCCGCAAAGTCATCATCAAGGCACGCCAGCGACGCGCCGATGATCCGGATTCCGAAGTCCGCTTCCGCGCGACCATGGACTCGCATTCGCAACTCGATCATCCGCATCTCATTCCCGTCGCACGATTCGGTGTCACCGACTCCGTGCTCTGGTTCGCCATGCAGGATTACGGCGCCACCTCGCTCCGGGCGCAGCTCACGACCGAGAGCCGACTCGACGCGCGCGCCGCGCGCCGCATCGCCACGCAACTCGTCAGCGCCCTCGAATATCTGCATCGCCGCGGCATCACCCATGGGGCGGTAAAGCCGGAGAACGTGCTCCTCGACTCCCAAGGCTGGGCCCGCCTCGTCGATCCCGCCTTCGGGCGCCGCAACACCACCCGCCGTCGCATCTCTGGCTCGCAGCCGGTCATCGTCGAGAATGCGCCACGCGAGCCTTGGGTCTCCCCCGAGGAACACACGGGGAGCGATCGTACGTCGGCCTCAGATCAGTTCGCGCTCGCGGCGTTGCTCTTCGAATGCGTCGCCGGTGAACCGCCGCTCGAACCAGGCGAACAGGTCGCGCGCTTCCGTCCCGAAGTGCCGCTCGCCATGTCGAACGCTCTCGCCCGCGCACTCGATGCCCAGCCGACTCGCCGCTTCGCCACCTGCACGGACTTCCTCTCCGCGCTCGAACAGAACGCACCGACACCGGTCGCCGCGCATCGCCCGTCTGGACGCATGTCCACCGACGCGCTGCTCATCCACGACTGGGAACCCCCCGAAGCGGCCACCAAGCCGAAGAAGAATCCGGTCGCCATTGGCGCGATCATCGTCGCCGTGCTCGCCGTCGCAGTCGTGACCCCCACGCTCGTCAAGAAGTTCCAGGCGGCGCGTGCACCGCAGTCGGCAATCACCTCGCCGCTCCCAGTCACGCTGCCGAGCGCGCCGCTCACGCGACCGTCGCCGAGCGCGCAACGCGTGACGGGTGATGTCGGTGTCGCGGCACCCGTGCCGGTCGAGCCCGCGCCACGCACGCAAACGGCGCGCCCACCGCGAAGCAGCACCACCACAGCGACCAGACCGGCCACGCCGCCGGCCACGCCCGCGCGCACGCCCACCGACACGCGCGCCCCGGTCGCGCCCTCAAGTATTCCGCGCGCCGCCACACCGGCGCCCGCGACCACCGACGCCGCTACCGCTGCCGCTGCCGGCGGCGGCAAGCTCACCGTCAACGCCAACCCGTGGGGCCAAGTCTTCGTGAATGATCGCTTGATCGGCAACACGCCGCGCGCGAACATCGAACTCCCCGCCGGTACGCACACCCTACGCGTCTCACGCCAAGGCTTCGAGTCCGTCTCCCGCTCCGTCACCATCAAGGCGGGCGAGACGGTACGCATCACGGACATCGTCCTCACCCCCGTCGCCCCGTGAGTCGCTGGCGC
>CAYUMN010000053.1:0-15075 GCA_964445835.1 uncultured Gemmatimonas sp. | reverse complement strand
GGTCGGCTCGCTGATCCTCCTCCTCCTCGCGCCGGCGCGTGCACTGCACGCGCAGACGCCGACCGATCCGCTCGCCCCCGCACTCGCCGCATTCAACGATCTCGACTACGACGTCGCCGCCACACGCTTGCGCGCCGCGATCGCCCTCACCGGCGCGCAGCGACTCGTCGATATCGATCGCGCACGCGCCCTGATGTTCCTCGGCGCCACCGAGAACTTTCGCAATGCGCGGGCCGGTGCCATCGAAGCATTTCGTGCCCTGCTGATTCTCGATCCGCGGTATCGCCCGAGTGAAGTGGTCTTCCCGCCAGAAGTGATTGCGCTGTACCAGGAGACACGCATCGGCGTGCGCGCGACCAGTGCGGAGATCGCACCGCTCTCTGAGATCGTGATCCCCACCGATCGCCTCCCGATCAAGCTCTTCGCTTCGACGTTACACGACATCCGCGTCCGCGTCACGACCTCACTCGGGGCGCCCGAGCGTATCCTCTACGAAGGCGTGATCGGCGACTCACTCCTCGTCTCGTGGGACGGACGCGAAGCGAGTGGCGCCGCCGGACGCCCGGGACGCTACCTCCTGCGCATCGCATCGCGCGGGCCCGGCGGAACCCCGGAGCGCGAAGTGCAGATCCCGCTGGAAGTCGAGCACCTGCCGATCGACACCCTCCCGTGGCCCGAGCCGCTCAACGCGCGGCAGTTGCGACCGGAAACAGTCGTGCGTGCGAATGGCACCCGTCAGATCATCACGGGACTCGTCGGCGCCGCCGCAGTCGTGGTGCTTCCCACGTTGATAGGCGCCACCGATGCGTCCTCGCTCCGCTATGGCGTGGCGGCCGGCATCAGCGTCGCCGGCCTGGTGGGACTCGCCACCGCCACCCGTCCGCAGCCGGTCCCCGAGAACATCGCCTTCAACAACACCCTGCGCTCCGAGTGGTCGCAGGAGTTCGAGCGCGTCAAGACAGAGAATCGCACGCGACTCGCCACCGTGCGTCTCCGCGTGCGCGTCGAACGTGCCGTCACCGTGGAGATCCGGTGATGCGATTGCGTTCGTTCGCCGCAATCGCACTGCTCGCGCTCCCAGCCGGTCTGCACGCGCAGGACTACTCGCCCTTCATCCTCGGCGCCGATGCCACCACCCTGCGTGTCGTGCGCGATGTCGCGACGTCGCAGCTCCTCGAGGGACCGGTGTTCGGGGTCCAGGCATCCCTCGCCTTCCGCCGCCTGCAACTCGAAGGACGCTACACCGAAGGCTCCCTCGTTCCGGCCGCTGCGCTGAGTACCGAAGACGAGAAGTACGTGGATGCCCTCATCATCGCGCGCGTCCGCATCAGCTCATACCTCTCGCTCGGCGCCGGACCGCATCTGCGCGCCTTCGTCACGCCAGCAGGCACCGCACGCTGGTCGCGCCTCGAACTTCACGCGCGGTCCGAGGGGGATTTGATCAACGGTTTGGCGCGCGTCCGCATTGATGTCTGGTTCGCCGCGAGTGCCGAATCGAACGTGCAGGGCGGAGGCGACGGCGCCATGGGAGGCGAGGCCGGATTGGTCGTGCGCATCCCCAACACGCCCACCGCACTGCACCTGATGTACACCGCCGATCGCGCGACCTTCGCCAACGGCGGCTCGGAGTTCGTCGAAGGGATTCGCATCGGCCTCGTGCTCGATCGCATCCTCTCGGCGCGCAGCGCCACACGCTAGCCGTCGCGAACCCGCGCTCCCCTCTCGTGTCCATCCTCGCTCTCGCCCTCCGCCTCGTGCCGCGCGCACTGCTCAGCCCGTCGACGGCGTGGGCGCTGCTGGTGGTCGCGTGGCGGTTTCGGCGGAATCGTTGGTACGCGCGCTTCCCGTTCCTGCCAGTTCCCGCGCGCGATTACGTGCGCTGGCGCATGTACACGGCCTACGGCGACCACGATGCCGTGCCGCCCGTTGATGACGTGATTCGCTACGCGCGCTGGGCCGCGCGTTTTCCGTGAGCCGTCACCACTCGTGACCTTCGAATCCCGCTTGAAGGCGCAGGCCCTCGGGCTCGGGTTCGATCTCGCCGGAATCGCCACCCTCGGTCCCGCTGAGACACATGGCGCATTCGCCGACTGGATCGCCGCCGAACGGCAGGGCGAGATGGACTACCTCCAACGCGGCCTCGAGTTGCGCGCCGACACGACGCGCCCAGAGCCCGGCATGGTCTCGGCGCTCGTGGTCACGCTCGACTACGGTGGCAAGCAACCCGATGGTCCGGTCGCGCGGTATGCGCGCGGTGACGATTATCATCGCGTGATGTGGGATCGCCTCGACGAACTCCTCGGCTGGGTGCGTCACGAGCGTGGCGCTCATGTAAAAGGTCGCGCCTACGTCGACACGGGACCGATCCTCGAGCGCGATCTCGCTCGGAAAGCCGGACTCGGCTGGTTCGGCAAGAACACCATGCTGATCCACCCGGAGCGCGGCTCGTTCTTCTTCATTGGCGCGCTCTTCCTCGACATCGCACTCGCACCCGACGCGCCCTTCGCCCAGGATCACTGCGGCACCTGCACCCGCTGCCTCGAAGCCTGCCCCACGCAGGCCTTCGTGCAGCCCGGCGTCATGGACGCGCGGCGCTGCATTTCGTATCTCACGATCGAATCACGCACGCCGATTCCTGCCGAGTTCCACGAGGACATTGGCGAGCATCTCTACGGCTGCGATAT
The DNA here is from genome assembly GCA_964445835.1 of uncultured Gemmatimonas sp. Taxonomy (GTDB): domain Bacteria; phylum Gemmatimonadota; class Gemmatimonadetes; order Gemmatimonadales; family Gemmatimonadaceae; genus Pseudogemmatithrix. Next base: position 12,391 of record CAYUMN010000053.1, on the reverse strand, counting down.
CTGCCAGGATGTCTGCCCCTGGAACGTGAAGTTCGCGCGGCCAGAGGGTGACGCGGCGCTCGCACCACGCGCACCGATTGCCGGAAAGGACGCCGCGACCCTCGCGTCGGAACTGGTGCAGATGACCGAGAGTTCGTACCGTGAGACCTTCCGACACTCGGCGATGAAGCGGGCCAAGCTCAGTGGCCTGCAGCGCAACGCTGAGATCGTCCTCGCCGAACTCGGCAAATCCTCGAACTGAACTCGTCATGCTGATCGAAGTCTGGAGCGATGTCGCCTGCCCATTCTGCTACGTGGGCAAGAAGCGCCTCGAAGAGGCGCTCGACCGTTTCCCGCACAAGGACGTCGAGGTGGTCTACAAGAGTTTCATGCTCAATCCGAGCCTGGAGACCGATCCCACGATCTCGATCGCCGACTATCTCGCGAGCGCGAAGGGCATGGACCCGGTGATGGTGAAGCAGATGAATCAGCGGGTCGGGCAGATGGGTGCGGCGGCGGGAATCGATTTCGCGTTCGACAAGGTGGTGGTAGCGAACACCGCGATGGCGCATCGGCTCCTCCAGTTCGCGCACAGCGCCGGGAAGGGCGTGGCGATGCAGGAGCGGGTCTTCCGCGCCTATTTTTCCGAAGGGCGCAATGTGGACGACCGCGAGACGTTGCTCGAACTCGCCGCTGAACTCGGGCTTGAGCGCGCCGCCACAGCGACCGCGCTTGAGAGCGATGACATCGCGCATGAGGTACAGCGTGATATCGCCGAGGCACGCACACTGGGAATCACCGGCGTGCCGTTCTTTGTGATCGATCGCGCGTACGGGGTGTCCGGGGCACAGGAGGTTCCGGTGTTCGAACAGGCGCTGAACCGAGCGCTGACCGAACCGAAGGAGCCTGTGGCTACTTAGCCCGGAGCTGCCGCATGGCACCTTCCCAGCGAGCCAGTTGCGCCACGAGGTTGGTCGCGGGCTTGATCTGCACTTCGCCCGGCTCAAAGAGATTCGTCGTCTTGTTGACGAGCTGACCCGCCAGCGGAATCGACACCGCTTCGGCGAGCGGCATCATGCTGTTCGCGGTCGCGATGATGCGCAGTTGATTCGCCGACCGCAGGCCGGCGGAGATGCCACCATAGCTCACAAGTCCGACCGGCTTGTAGGCCCACTCCAATGTCAGGAACTGGATCGCATTGAGGAGCGAAGCCGGCGGCGAAAAGTCGTACTCGGGCGTGATGAAGACGAAGGCGTCCGCGCGGTCGATCGTCGCGCTCCAGCGCTTGGTGTGCTCATGCTCGTACTTCCGCAGACGGGGATGATGCGGCTCGTCCATCAGCGGGAGCGCGATCTCCTTGAGATCGATACGCTCGACCGTGAATCCGCCCTGCGCTTCGGCGATCGGAATGAACCAATCGGCGATGCTCGCGCCGATACGGCCGGGACGGACGCTGGCAATGATTACTTGAAGAATTGGGGTGGTCATGCCCTACAAATACGCCGGAGCGGTGAGTCGTTCCGTGGCAATGGCCTTGCGCACCGCCGGCGCGACGACCGTCCCGTACAGCTCGATCGCGTGCATCAGATCGCGATGCGGCAACGACCCGATGCTCAGCTGCATCGTGAAGCGCGTCATCCCGAACAGTTCGTGCTCCCAGAGGATCTTGTCGATCACCGCCTGCGGATCGCCAATGAGCACCGCCCCCTTCGGCGAACGCTCGGCGTCGTACTGCTGCTGCGTCGGCGCGGGCCAGCCCCGTTCACGGCCGATCTTCCCCATCTGGTGCATGTACGGATGGAACGCTTGCTCCGCCGCCGCCGCGGTGGTGTCGGCGATATACCCATGCGAGTTGATGCTCAGCTGGATCGCCTTGGGATCGTGCCCCGCCTTCGCCCACGACTCGCGATACAAGTCGGTGTAGCCCACGAAGCGCTCCGGCGACCCGCCAATGATCGCAAGCGCCATCGGAATACCCAGCGTCGCCGCACGCACCACGGATTGCGGCGTTCCACCCACCGCGATCCATACCGGGAGCTGCGGCTGCACGGGACGCGGGTAGACCGCTTGGTCCTTCAGCGATGGGCGGAAGCGGCCACTCCACGTCACCCGCTCGTTGCGCACCAGGTCAAGCAGGAGATCGAGCTTCTCCGTGAACAGCGCGTCGTAGTCACTGAGATCATACCCAAAGAGCGGAAACGACTCAATGAAGCTGCCACGCCCTGCAATGATCTCAGCGCGCCCATTGGAGATAAGATCAAGCGTGGCGAACTCCTGAAAGACGCGCACCGGATCGTCCGAGCTCAATACCGTGACCGCACTCGAGAGCCGAATGCGCCTTGTGCGCGCGGCGATGGCCGCCAGCAGCACCGCCGGTGTGGAGGCGAGATAGTCGGCGCGATGATGCTCACCCACGTTGAAGCAGTCGAGCCCGACTTCATCCGCGAGCTGCGCTTCCTCTAACAGATTGGCCACGCGTTGCTCGCGCGCCAGGAGCGCCCCCGAGCGGTCGGGCGTGTGCTCGACGAAGGTGTAGAGTCCGAGTTCCATGATGTGCTCGAGAGTTAGCGACTGCTCTTATAGATCATATCCACCAGCTCGTCGTACATCTCGTCGGCCTCGGCGCCGCCATGGCTGATGGCGTTCGCGGCACAATGCTTGAGGTGGTTGCGCATCAGCTCGCGTCCCACCGAGCGCAACGCCTCCTGCACCGAGGAGATCTGCGTGAGAATATCAGCGCAGTAGCGATCGTCCTCGATCATCTTGTGCAACCCACGCACCTGCCCTTCGACGCGCCGAAGGCGCGTGAGATTCCCCTTCTTGATCTCGGGATCCACAGCGATCGCCTTCCGCTCACCATCGGGGTCTTGCGTGTCGTCGTGCGCGGCGGCGTGCGTGGGGTCGTGCGTGGGGCCGTGCGTGGCGTCTTGCGTGGCTGTAGTCGTCGAGTCGCGCGTTGCGCAGTGACAGGCCGCGTGTGTCACCGGCAGCTGCTTCCCCGACGTCGCCGGCGTCGCCGACGTTCTGGTGGTCTTGGTCGTAGGCATCAGTTCTCCGTTGCGATGTGTGCCCGCCGGAGGCGGAGTGAGTTCGTCACCACACTCACCGAGCTGAACGCCATCGCGGCGCTCGCCAGCACGGGAGTGAGAAGTAATCCGAATGCCGGGTACAGTACTCCCGCCGCGATCGGAATGCCGACCACGTTGTAAATGAACGCCCAGAACAGGTTCTGCTTCATCGTCGCCATCGTGCGGCGCGAGAGGTCGATCGCATGGGCCGCGGCGCGCAGGTCACCGCGCATCAGCACCACGTCGGCCGCTTCGGCGGCGATATCGGTCCCCGTGCCGATCGCCATCCCGACATCAGCCTGCGCCAGCGCTGGCGCGTCGTTGATGCCGTCACCCACCATCGCGACCACCGTGCCGGCCTGCTGCAGGCGCTTGATCTCCGCGACCTTTCCATCGGGGAGGACGCCAGCCACCACGCCCTCGATTCCCGCCTCCTTGGCGATCGCGCGCGCGGTCCGCTCGGTGTCGCCGGTCAGCATCACGACCTTCAATCCCATCGCGTGCAGCCGTGCGATCGCGGCACGCGAGGTCTCCCTGATCGGATCGGCCACCGCGAGGAGCCCGGCCAGCGCACCATCGCGCGCCACATACATCGGCGTGCGGCCCGCATCCGCGAGTCGCGCGACCTCGGCGCTGAGCGGTGTCACGTCAACGGAGTAGTCCGCCATCAGCGCGGCGTTGCCCACGGCCATCGCCGCACCCTGCACCACGCCAATCAAGCCCTTGCCGGTCACCGACTCGAACGCCTCCACCGCGCCCTGCGCAATCCCGCGGCCCTTCGCGGCCTGAACTATGGCATCGGCGAGCGGATGCTCGGAGAGCGCCTCGAGCGCGCTCACCTGCGCGAGCAGGAGATCCTCAGTGCCAGGCGTCGTCACGATGATATCTGTCACGGTCGGACGCCCTTCGGTGACCGTGCCTGTCTTGTCGAGCACGACCGTGGTCACGTCACCAGCGCGCTGCAGGGCTTCGCCGCCCTTGATCAACACCCCGAGCTCCGCGCCCTTGCCCGTGGCGACCATCACTGCAGTCGGGACGGCAAGGCCCATCGCGCAGGGGCAAGCAATGATCAACACCGTCACCGCCGCTGCGAAGGCGCGCACGAACGAATGGTCCGGCGTGAACAGGACCCACGCGGCGAAGGTCGCAATCGCGATCGAGATGACGATCGGCACGAAGACGCTGGAGATCTTATCCGCCAGTGCCTGAATCGGCGCCCGTGAGCCCTGTGCGTCGCGCATCAGCTTGACGATCTGCGCCAGCACCGACGCTTCGCCAAGTGTGGTCGCGGTGAGCCGGAACGCACCGGTCCGGTTGATGGTCCCACCGATCACGCGGTCGCCCGTGCGCTTCGTCACTGGCATCGACTCGCCCGTGAGCATCGACTCATCCACCGCACTCTCTCCCTCGCGCACCACCCCGTCAACGGGAATGCGTTCGCCCGGGCGCACGAGCACGATGTCTTCTGCCATCACATGGGCGATCGGCACATCGCGCTCCACGCCATCGCGCAGCACGCGCGCCGTGCGCGGCTGCAGCTGCACGAGCGCACGCAAGGCTGCCGCCGTGTTCCGCTTGGCCCGCGCCTCGAAGGCATTGCCCGTGAGAATGAAGGCGATGATCAGTATCACCGCTTCGTAGTAGACGTCGGCCGGCACGCCGCGGGCCAGAAAGAATCCTGGCATCACGGTGGCGATCACCGAGTAGATGAACGCCGCACCCGTGCCGAGCGCGACGAGGGTGTTCATGTCGGCAGAGTGATGCGTGAAGGCCTTCCACGCGCGGACGTAGAAGTGCCGTCCCGCGGTCGCCATGATCGTCGCCGTGGCCACGAGCAGCACCCAGGTGATCCACATCATCTGGTGCATGAACGGCATCAACGCCATCGAGACCGCACCAACAACACCGGCCGCGATGGCCTTCCACTTCAGTGCCTTGAACTCTTCCGCCGTCGCGCGGTCGCGCGATTCCTGTTCCTCAAAGGCGCTCCGCTCTGGCGTAGGGAGTTCGGCCTCGTAGCCCGTCTTGTTGATCGCGTCCACGAGCGCCTGCGGCTGCACCGCTGCGGGATCGTACGTCACCGTCGCGGTGCCCATCATCAGGTTCACGCTCGCGTCACTCACCCCGACCTGCGTCGCGAGCGTCTTCTGGACGCGCGACTGGCACGCCGCGCACGTCATTCCCGAGACGGGGATGCGTGCGGTGACCACTGTTGGGTGTTCCAGCGTCTCAGGCATTGGCGATGATCGTCCCGCGCAGCATGCTCATGCCGCACGTGTATGGGTACGTCCCCGCGGCCAGCGGCCCGATCTCAATGACCGTGCGCGCACCGCTGGGCAGGAACTGCCGCACGTTGAACGCCGGAATCACGACTTCTTCCGAGCACGAGGAATCGTCGCGACGATCAAAGACGAGGCGCACTTTCTCACCGGCCTTCACCTGCACCGAGGCGGGCGAGTAGCCCCCGTCCACCACGATCACGACTTCGGCTGGAGCACCATTCGCGGCGGCCACCAGGGCCGCCGGCGTGCGCCCCGCCACAAAGAACCACCAGTTGACGACCACGATCAGCGTGACCGCACCGGCGAGCACCAGCAGATCGGTCCCAGTCATTGCGGCCTCCCTCCTGAGTGCGTGGCGAGGACGGTGTAGCCCGCGTCGCGAATCGCGTCCGCGATCACACTGGGCTGCACGGCGGTCTCGTCATAGCTCACGCGCACCATGCCGATGCGCACCTCCTCGGTCTTCACGCCCGTCAGTTCCGCGAGCGCATTCTTGACCGTCGCCAGGCAATGCCCGCACGTCATCCCACCAACGTCCAGCGTCTGTTCCTTCATGCCGTGCTCCAGATGAGTAGAGATACCGAACGTGCATACCAGATGTGGGTACCGAACGTGCATACCCCACGTGGGTATGAATATGTATACCCCCTACCCCTATGTCAAGTGTCAAGCGCGCGCCGCCGCACGCGCTAGGTTCTGCTTCGTGGAACCGCATCCCCATTCGCGCTCAGCGCCCGCAGTCACGCCGGAGCCCGCGCCGACCTCCGCCCGCGAGCGCCTCGCCCTCTGGCGTCGCGGTCGCCCTCGCACGCCCCCGCTCACGCGCGAGCGCATTGCCGCCCGTGGCCTCGAGTTCGCCGTCCGCCGCTCCCCCGAGGTGCCGGGCACCATCCCGCTCCTCGCCATCAATGGCGGGATGATCTACGGCCATGATCTCCTCTGGCCGACCTTCGCGCCCTTCGCCGAGCGACGGCAGGTCATTCTCTACGATCAGCGCGGGCGCGGCGAATCGCAGGCACCTCCGGGCGCACGCGCCGCCCGCATCGAACACGACGTCCTCGATGTCTGCGCCCTCCGCGCAGCACTCGGAATCCCGCAGTGGGATCTCGCCGCGCATTCGTGGGGCGGCGGCATCGCGCTCCTCGCGGCCGCCGAAGATCCCGCGGGCGTTCGACGCATCGTCACCTTCGATGCCGTCGGTCCCACGAGTGGTTGGCTCAACGAGCTCCACGGACGCGGCGTCGCGCATCTCGCGGCGCGCGGCCTCGACGACGAACGCGCCGCACTCGCTGCCCTCGACCCGCGCGCACTCTTTGTGGAGGATCCGGAGCTGCACGCCCGCTACTCGCGCGCGATGTATCCCGCGTGGTTCCACGACGTCTCCGCCATGCTCGCGCCACCGCCGCTCTCGCTCAGCCCCACCGGCGCCGCAGTCGCCGCTCGGCTCCGACGCGACGGCTACGACTGGCGCGCCTCGCACACGACCGTCAGCGCGCCAGTGCTCTTGATTCACGGTGAGGAGGATGCGCTCCCCGTCACCGAGGCAGAGGCGAACGCACGCGTCCTCCCGCACGCGCAGGTGCTGCGTATCCCCGAAGCGGGGCACATGCCCTTCTTCGAGTGGCCCGCGTTGGTGTTCGACGCCGCCACACGTTTCCTCGACGCGTAGCGCATCGCACATGTCCACTCCCGTGCGCGTCGGCGTGCTCTTGCTCGGACTCGTGTTGGCCTGGCGCACGGTGCCAGGGATTCTCCCGCGCGCCGACTCGGCCGCTGCACGCATCGCCGCCACGCTCGAGACGCGAACCGTTGGCACCTACTTCCTCGAACTCCTCGACGATCACGACCAGTGGAACTACCGCTGGCCCGACCGTCGCGCCGAGCCGCTACGCATCTGGGTGCAGGAGCCGCGGAACAATCCGGCCTACGACCGCACCTGGGCCACACACGTGCGCGAGTCCTTCGCCGTGTGGGATCGACTCGGCCTCCCGCTCACCTTCTCCTTCACCCCGGACTCATCGCGCGCCGACGTGCGCGTGATCTGGGTGGATCGCTTCACCGAGCGCATGACCGGACGCACGCAGTGGAAGAACAACGCGCAGGGATGGATCGTCGGGGCCGATATTGAACTGGCGCTGCATCTCCCCGACGGACGCCGCGTCACGACCGATGGCGTGCAGGCCATCGCACGCCACGAAGTGGGGCACCTGATCGGGCTCGATCACACGACCGACACCACGAGCATCATGGCGTCGCAGGTCTACGTCACGGAGCTGAGCGAGTCAGACCGGCGCACGGCGCGACTCGTGTACGCGCTTCCTGCGGGCAAGTTGCGATAACCGCGAGCTACCGCCGCCCCCATCGCAACACCACAACGCGCGAATCCCGCGCCCGTACCACGCGCAACGACGCCTGCGTCTGTTCGTTGATCCCAAGCAATCGCACTACGACATACGGCGAACTCGCCGCCGCGCCATCGATCTGCGTCACGACATCGCCCACACGCAAGCCAGATTGCGCCGCCGCCGACCCGGGAGCGACCTCGTTCACGAGCACTCCAGTTGTCCCGGGCTGCAAGCCAAGCACCGCCCGCCAATCGTCGTCGAGCGCGCGGAACTGCGCCCCCGCGAAGTAGCCGACCGTGCTCGATCCACCCATCGTCGTGCCGAACGAGACCACGGCCGGGGGCGTCGGAGGCCTGGGCGCCACACCGGGAACTGGCGGCACCGGTGACGTTCCCGAGACCGCAGGCGTCGGCGGCTGAGGAGGCATCGGCGCGCTCACGATGTACATCACGCGGTTGCCGCTTCCGTCGGTCGAATCCTGCACCCACACCCGCGCCACTCCGCCCATCCGCAGTGGCTGAATGGCGCGCTCGAACTGCGGGCAGCCGCGATCGAATCGCTGCGGACGCGGCGCCACCGTCACATCCACCGTGAGCGGGCGTCCATGGCGGTCCACCACGACTTCGATCTTCCGCCCTGGCTCGAGCATGCCGCCAAGCTCCGGCAGTCTCTCCATCGCGTCGAGTCCGGCAACGCTCAGCAGCAGATCGCCGGTGGCCAGCCCCGCCCGTTCGGCCGGTGAACCGGGCTCGACACTGCTCACCACGGACTTCTGGACATTCACGTTGCGGTCGCGCACGACAACATCCGTCGTGATCGTCAAGCCGAGATACCCCGCCGGCGCCGACGTCCGTGACTCCACGCAGCGCGACTCGATCACGCTCATCACGGTGAACGCCTCACGCGACAGCGTCGCGAGATCCTCCTGAAGCGCGCGCCGTTCGGCCAGGTTCCCCTCGGGAATCGCATGGAGCGCACGCAGCAGGCCCGCCTCGCGCGAGCGCAGCTCGTTCACGACGCGCAACACTTCGCTCTCGTTCGCCGCCGTCAGCGCACGGATACGCAGCGTATCGCGCACGAACGCGCGGCGCAGCACCACGGTATCAGCGCGCACACGCATCGTCGCACTATCGGCGCGCGCACGCGCGGGCTGTTGCGCGCCGAGTGGCCCCGAACGCACCGGCATCGCCAAGGTCAGCACGCCCACCATCACGAGCGCGCGCATCAGTACCGCTCCATCCGACGCGTGTCCGGCATCGTCGCACCGATCTCGCGCAGCGTCGCCTCACGCGCGCCGAGCGTGGTGAGATAGTACTGATTGAGCATGGGATCCTGCGGCGCGCGATACAGCGCCGCGCGCGTCGTCGCCGCGATCTCATCGAGCGCGTCGAGCCGCGCCCGGTACCGCTCCTGATTCATTCCCACGAAGCGGGGCGTCGTATCCTGCGCCGCCAAGAAGGCCGCCGCCGCCTGATACTGCTGTTGCGCGACCGTCAGCGCCTGCAACGCTTCCGTGGGATTCTCGTACTGCGCATTCTGCGCCACCGGCAGCGCCGCCGTGAACTCCTGCTGCGCGGCATTGAAGGGAACGCCCGCACTCATCCGCCCCGCCAGCGCCCCACCAAAGATCAACGCGAACCCCGCCGCGGTGCGCATCGCCCACAGCGGCAACGTCGGCTTGTTCGCATTGGATCTCATGAACGGCTGCATCGGCGTCACAGGACTCGGGCCGCCATCGACCGTGCGCATGGCCCGCGTCGCGTCGACAATGATCCCCTCCGCCTTCAACTGCGGCGCCAACCGCGACCACGCCGTCAACGGCTCCGACGGCATCGGCGCCATTGCCGCGAGACGCGCGAGTCGCCGATACGCCGCGACCTCGGCGCGACAATCCCAGCACCCGGCGAGATGCGTCGCTTCATCAGGCGTCGGTGTCTCGTCAGCGATGGCGGCGAGACGATCAATGGGAAGATGACGAATGTCAGACATGCTCAGAGTCCTGCGCCGGGGAGGAAACATCAACGAGATGCGCGAGCAACCGGCGAAGCTTCGCGCGTGCCTTGAACAGTTGGGACTTCGATCCCCCCGAAGTGATGCCGAGTTCCTGGGCGATCTCTTCGTGGGTGTAGCCTTCAACATCGTGGAGCACGAACACGGTTCGTGCGCCGGGAGAAAGTTGCTGCACCGCTTCGTCGATCGACTGCGCGAGGAACGTCCGGTCCATGTCGTCTTCAACAGAGACCGTGTCGTCCTCCATCACCACTTCCAGCTTCGCGAGCCGCCGAACCGACCGTAACGCATTCAACGTGCGATTCACCGCGATCCGATGCGCCCACGTCGAGAACTGCGAATCGCCGCGCCACGTGGGCAAGGCGCGGAAGATCTGGATCCAGACTTCCTGCGCGATGTCCGCCGCTTGATCGGGGTCGCCAACCAGTCGCCCGACGACGCCGTCAATTCGCGGCGCATGCTCCACCCAAAGGGAGCGCAGCGCCGATTCGTCGCCATTGATGGCGCGTCGGATGGTCAGGGGATCAGATGCCATGGCGGGGGTTTACGCTCTTTTTGTCACCCTCGGCCCGTCCAAGGGTTGCCTCCCCTCTGTACGAGGCTAGAATGGGGGTTGTGACGGGAAGTCCCGACACTTGGTCATAGAGGTATATGCGAGGTTTATGCTCCTCCCCCTGATTTCCCTGACTGCCGCCCTCACCCTGGGCGATCCCCCAGCCCTCCGCCCTCCCCGCCTGGTCGGGATGGACGCCGTGCGGCTGGCCGAGGTCGATCGCGTCGTTCGGCGCGGGATTGCGGTCGGGGCGTACCCGGGGGCGGCAGTGATCATCGGGCGCCGTGGCGCGGTCGTCCTGCGAACTGGGTACGGGAAGCTCTCGTGGCGCCAAAGTGCCATCCCCGTCGACCCGGCACGCACCATCTACGACCTCGCCTCCCTCACCAAGCCCATCTGCCTCGCCTCGGCCGCGATGGTCCTGCACGACGAAGGGAAGCTCCCACTCAATAAGAAGATCCAAGAGATTCTTCCCGAATTCACCGGCCGCTGGAAGGAGCGGGTGACGGTCGGACATCTCCTGAGCCACACCGGCGGTCTCCCCGCTGGCCGCCGCATCTGGCTGACCGCCACGACGCCCGCCCAGGGACGCGAGCAGATCCTTACCGCCCGCATGAACTCCATGCCCGGCGGATTGGTCGATTACTCCGATGTCGGCGCCATCACGCTCGGCCTCGCCATTGAACGCGTCGCCGGGATGCCGCTCAACGAGTTCTGCGAGTCGCGCATTTTTCGCCCTCTCGGGATGACCGATACGCGCTATCTCCCGCTGGCCGCGCTCAAGCCGCGCATCGCCCCCACCGAGCAGTATCCGCCGCGGGGCCACCCTGCGCACGGCGAAGTCCACGACGAGACCGCCTACACACTCGGCGGCGTCAGCGGCAACGCTGGCCTGTTCTCCACCGGGACCGATCTCGCGATCTTCGCGCAGATGATGCTCAACCGCGGCACCTACGGCGGCGTGCGCGTGATCCAAGACTCCACGGTGCGAAAGTTCACCCAGCTCGTGAAGGGGAATCGCACGTACGGCTGGGAGATGCCAATGCAGGAACGCGGCTCGGGGGAGTTCCTCAGCCCGAACTCCTTTGGCCACGTGGGCTACACGGGCACGTCGCTCTGGATTGACCCCGATCGCCAGCTTTTCGTGATTCTCCTAACGAACCGCGTCCACGAAGCCCGCGCCCGTCGCCCGGGGATCGTGATTGCCGACGTCCGGCACGATGTTGCCGATGCCGCCGCCCTTTCGATCACGGACGACCCAAGCCTTCGCGCCATCTCCTGGCCGCGGGATTTCCGGGTCGATCTTGCCGTCGACTGGAACCCACCGACGCGCGCAGCGATTCGTCGACCATTGACCATGCCGCGGCAACGTGCCGTGAGCAGCACCGAAGCATCCAGCCGCATTCAAAGTAGGCCGAATTGAGCGAACTCCCGCAGGACCCTGATCAGAACTCCACCCCGCAGCCGGCTCAGCCTGTAGCGGAGGTGCCGTCGCACGGCGCTTCGCATGCCGATGGGAAGGCCGATGAGAAGGCCGCGGAGACTGCCGTCGAGCCCGTTGCGTCAGAGGGAACCGATGCCTCAGCAAGCACCGCTGGCGTCACCGAAGACAAGGTGAAGCTCGCCTTGCGGCGCGTGAAGGATCCAGAGTTGAATCTCAACATCCTGGATCTCGGGTTGATCTACGCGATCAACGTCGAGGGCGTCGATATCTCAATCGATATGTCGCTCACGTCGCCGGGCTGTCCGTCGGGTCCGGAGATCATGTCCGAAGCCGAGCAGCAGTTGAAGGCGATGCCGGGCGTTGGGAATGTGGCGATGAACCTCGTGTGGTCGCCGCCGTGGACTCCTGATCGGATCGAGCCGCGGGTGCGGGCTTATCTCGGGTTCTGACGGTACGGCGGTCACCACAGAGGCACAGAGGGCACAGAGAACGGCAGGGAGAACGGCAGGAAAAAAGGGGGTGCGGCCGAGAGAACTCTCGTAGCCGCACCCCCTTCATTTCGCCGCTACCGTGCGCTGTGCCCTCTGCGCCTCTGTGGTAAACGCAGTTCAAACTTCCCGATAAGGCGATTCCTTCTTCCGCCAAGGCGCCAGCGCCGCCACAAAGCCTTCACCAAGCTCCCCGATCTGCCACCGCCGGAAATCAGGAAT
>CAYUMN010000052.1:0-17098 GCA_964445835.1 uncultured Gemmatimonas sp. | reverse complement strand
GCGCATATTCGGGCGCACCATCCGGAGTGCGAGCCGGTCAGCGAACGGGAGTTCGTCGAGGAGCGGCTCGCGGCACGATACGAGAAGCCGGGGGCGCGCTGTTGCTAGCGCGCGCCGGGGGCCGCTGCGACTAGCGTACCGACGTTCCGCGCGGTACCGGCACCACGAGGGCGAACAAGAGCGTCGAGACCACCGCGATCCCCGCCCCCATCGCAAAGGCGGCCTCAGCCCCCCGCCAGTCCCACACAAGTCCGAACATCACGCTCGCCGGCAGGGCCGCAACTCCGACCGCCGCGTTGAACCAGCCAAACGCGGTCCCACGACGGCTCGCTGGCGCAAGATCCGCCACCAGTGCCTTCTCGGTCCCCTCGGTCATGCCGAAGAAGAGGCCGTACACCACGAAGAGCGCCCACACGTGCCACGCCGTCGTCGCCACCGCGAAGCCGAGATACACCAGCGCGTAGACGCCCCAGCCGCCGAGAATGAGCGGGCGCCGCCCAATGCGGTCCGAGAGCCCGCCACTCACGACCGCGCTTGAGGACTTCACGACGTGCAGCACGGCCCAGAGTATCGGAATCAGCGCCGCGGGGACGCCGAGTTGCGAAGCACGCAGGAGGAGGAAGGCATCGGTCGACAGACTCAGCGAAAAGAGAAACATCACCGCGAGCAGGCGCCAGAACGCGTTGCCGAGCGGGACGCTGCTCGCGAGCATCGGCGCGACGAGTGGCTCGGGCTGCGCGTCCTCCTCTCGCTTCGGTAACGCGACCGATACCATACGCTCGCCGGTGCCCGGCAGCGCGCGCTCACGCACAAACACGATCAACAGCACCACCGAAAGCAGTCCCGGCACGGCCGTCCACAAGAAGAGCGTGCGGATATCTGCCCACTCGTACGTCAGCGCGGCCCACGCGATCAGCGGACCGAACACTGCGCCGAGATTGTCCGAGGCGCGGTGCACGCCGAACGCGTAGCCGCGCTGGTCGGCCGGCACGGAGTCCGCGATCAGCGCATCACGTGGTGCGCTGCGAATCCCTTTGCCAAAGCGGTCGGTCACGCGGATCGCCAACACTTGCCCTGCCCCTTGGGCGATGCCAATCAATGGCCGCGCGAGTGCCGCCAGCGTGTAGCCCATCACCACCAGAGGCTTGCGACGCTGTGTGCGATCCGACCACCAGCCCGCCGGTAACCGCAGCAGCGAGGAGGCGCTCTCGGCGAATCCCTCGATCACTCCCAGCCCCGCCGCCGAAACGCCCAACACGGTCGAAAGAAATATCGGCAGGAGCGGATAGACCAACTCGCTGGAGACATCGGTCAGGAAGCTCACGAGGGCGAGGACCTTCACGTTACGAGGCAACGGCGGCCGCGAGGACGCCGGTTGCACTCGAACCGCCCGCGTGCGCCCGCTCACGTGAGCCAGCGCACTCCCGCCGAGGGGCGCATCGTCAGCCACTCGGCCTTACCCGCGCGCGCCGGAAAGGCACGGCGGTAGGCATCGCTCCACTGCGCGGACACCTGCTCGAGCGCCTCGGTGTCGACAATCGCCCACACCGCGCCGCCGAAGCCGGCACCGAATGACGAGGCGGCGTGCGCGCCGCTCGCCATCGCCGCGCGCGCGAGGAATTCGGTCTCCGGCACTTGGTTACGCAGCGCGGTCTCAGCGCCCTGCTGCGACTCCACAGCCCATCGACCCAGCGCATCGGCATCGCCACCGCTGATGGCCGCCAACGCGCCGGGCACCACCACTTCTGTCTCTCGACGAAACTGCGCGAGACGCGCGAGAGTCCACGGCACATCGTCGTAACGATGCGCGAGCCGCTCGAGACGCTCTCCCGCGTCCGGCGCCGACGCGATCGCCGCCGAGAGTGAGACATCCGATCGTCCCGTCACCGCATTCCATCGGTGCACGAGGTTCCGCACGAGATCTGCGGCGCGATTGAAATCGGCCTGCGCACCACCGGTCTTCGTGGCCCGCACACCGCTCACGGCCACGAGGATGCTCCACGACGCGGGGAATGTGGCCTGCCCAACAAGGGAGGCCGGCAAGTAGGAGTACGCGCCGACCATGCCCGCATCGTTGCAGAGGATCGCCACGTGATCCTGTGCGCCACCGCGCGTCCCGACGCCGCGTTCTCCCTCCCACGGGCCAAAGGGCGCGCCCATCTCGATCGCCCCGCAGTACTCGGCCAGCGCGAGCCGGTCGTTCAGATGTTCCTTCCACTCCGGACGCGACTTGAGGTCGTTGGACTCGGCGACCGCGAGCGTGAGCAGGGTGACGAACGCACTGGAGCTCGAGAGTCCCGCCGATCGTGGCAGTGAACTCGAGGAAACCACGCGCACGCCGTGGTGCAACGGCCCGAAATCACGCGCGAGACGGCGTGCGACTGCCGCCACGTAGGTTCCGCCGTGCGCCCCGCCTGGGCGTGCATCGCGGCGCAGGGAGATCCGGGCCCGCTTCCCCGTCTTCGCGTCCTCGAGGTCGATCACCATCGCCTCGATCGCCTCGACTTCCGCATAGATCCCATCCGGCACCGCACAGCTGAGCGAGGGACCGCCGCCGTAATCGACATGCTTGCCGACGAGCTCAATGCGCCCAGGCACGAAGATCGACCGGCTCACGGGCGAGGGACCCAGCCCGCGAGCAGGGTGTCGAGCGCCGAAATATCGCGGCGATGCGTGAGCCCCGGTACGGCGACGTGCTGTGGCACGATCATGAAGCGCTCGCCGCGCGCCATCGCGTGCCGCACGGCATCCGCGAGTTCGAGTTCACCCCGTGCGGATGGCGTCACCGACTCGCAATCGCCGAAGATGGCATCGGTGAAACGCCACAGGTTCATCGACACCCAACGCTGAGGCGCGACGGCCAGCGGATGATCCACCGCCGGCTTCTCGATGATCTCACGCAGCGTGCCGTCTTCAGCAATGGAGAGCAAGGCAAAGGCGCGGATGCGCTCGGGCTCCATCGTGCCCCCGGCGAGCAGGGCATCAGCATCGAAGGCGATCAAGCCGGGTCCGCCGAGCTCCACGAGCGCGCGGACCGACGCCGAGGGGTAGAGGTCATCGGCGTTGCACATGAGGAAATGGCGCTGACGTGCATCATCTGTCGGAGCGCCGAGTGCGGCACAGACCGCATCGCGCGCGGAGAGGAGGGCATGTGCGGTGCCGCGCGGCTCCTGCTGCACGGCATAGCGCACACGCAGGCGCGACGGCGGATGGTCGGTGTCGTAGCGTTGCCGAATGAGGGTGTCGTCCGGAGAGACCACGAACACAATATCGGTGACGCCAGCGTCCGCGAGTTCGTGCAGCAAGTAGTCAAGGAAGGGACGACCGGCGACCGGCATCAGTCCCTTGGCTCCCGCGTCGGCCGCGGCGCGCTGCTCCTCCGTGAGGGGGACCCCATCATCGGCGCGGAGTCGGCTACCGAGCCCGCGCGCGAGAATCACCGCCAGGGTCGCGCGGGTCATGACACTTTCCGGAACCCCTGCACCACCTTCCACGCGCCGATCCCGCTCACGACGAGGATCACCGCCCAGATCTGCGTCAGGGCCACGTTCCCCATGAGGTAGGACCCGACTCCGAAGAGTGCGGCATAAACGAAGAAGACACCGAAGATCCAGCCGAGCATCGCCTGCGCGAGCGAGTCGGGCGAAGCGGTCACGCCGACCGCAGCGCGGATGCGCGTCCATCCCGGTCCGGCCGGCCGCACCAGAAGATAGAACTTCTTCAGGACCTCTTCGTCCGTCTTGGGCCCGAGAAAGGCCGCGACGATCCAGATGACCGTGGTGCACGAGACCGTGATGAGCAGCACGTGGTGCGCGGGAATCTCCGTCCCCGAGCGGCGCGCGATCTCCAGACCGATGGCGATGCTGAACGAGCCGATCATCGCCGCGACCTCGGCCGCCGCGTTCACCCGCCACCAGTACCAGCGGAGCAGATACAGCAGCCCGGTTCCCGCCCCGATCGAGAGCAACAGCGTGAATCCGGTCTTCGCCGTCTCGAGATAGAACGTGAGCAACGCGGCAACGATCATGAGGCCCGCGGTGACGAGGCGCCCCACGAGCACGTAATGCTTCTCGTCCGCATCCGTGCGTACGAAGCGGCGATACAGATCGTGCACGAGATAGCTCGTCCCCCAATTGAGATGGGTGACGATCGTGGACACGTACGCCGAGAGCAACCCCGCGACCATCAAGCCCAGCCACCCGGCGGGGAGGAAGGTCAGCATGGCCGGATACGCGATGTCGTTACCGATCAGATTCGCCGGCACCGTGGGGAAGGCTCGCTCGATGTCATCGAGATTCGGGAACACGAGTATTGAGGACAACGCGACAATGATCCAGGGCCAGGTGCGCAGCCCGTAATGCAGCGCGTTGAACAGCAGCGTACCGAAGAGCGCGTCCTGTTCTGTCTTCGCGGCGAGCATGCGCTGCGCGATGTAGCTCCCACCGCCCGGCTCAGCCCCCGGATACCAGACTGACCACCACTGCACCGTGATCGGGAGAATGAACACCGTCAGCGCGACCGTCCAATCGCTGAAGTCGGGCATGAAGGCGTACGTCTGCGGCGGCAGTTGCGAGAACAGGCCGGCCAGCCCACCGACCTCTGGGCGCTGCAACGCGAAGTACGCGGCCGCGAACGAGCCGGCCATCGCGATGCCGAACTGGATCAGGTCGGCCACGAGCACGCCCCAGAGTCCTGACACCACCGCAAAGCCGATATTGAGCAACGCACAGACCGCGAGCGTCTGCCACATCGGCCAGCCGAGCAGGATCGAGGCAATCTTGGCGGCCGCGAGGTTCACGGTCGCCATGATGACGGCGTTGAAGATCAGGCCGAGGTAGATGGCGCGGAACCCGCGCACGAAACCCGCGGCTTTTCCGGAGTAGCGAATCTCGTAGAACTCGAGATCCGTGAGGACGCCCGAGCGGCGCCACATCCGCGCATAGAACATCACCGTCGCCATGCCGGTGAGCAGGAACGCCCACCAGACCCAGTTCGCGGCGACGCCGCCGCCACGCACCAAGTCGGTCACGAGGTTCGGCGTGTCGGTGCTGAAGGTCGTGGCGACCATCGAGATGCCGATCAGCCACCAGGGTGCGGCCCGACCGCTCGTGAAAAATTCGACCGTGCTACTGCCGGCGCGCTTCGCCAGCAGTAGCGCGGGCACGAAGGCGAGACCGAGTGCGACGATGACAATGGTCCAATCGAGCGTGGTCAGTCTCATGCGCGCGCCTGCGCCCATTCACCGCGCGTGAAGTCCGGAAACTTCATCGGCTTGCTCCCGCGGGCGACTGACATGGTCGAGAGGGGGAGTGGGGCGTTCCACGCGGCGGAATCGTAGACGTCAATGTCGGGCACGAGTCCCTCGCGCATCGTCTGCACCAAGCGCCACATCATCACGAAGTCCATGCCACCGTGCCCGCCCTTGTTCCGCGCGATCTCTCCGATGTTCGTCCAGAGGGGATGCTCGTGCGTCTTCTTCCACTCGTCGATATTCGACCAGCGGTGCGCCGGCCCAGTGCCCTCGACGTAGATGCGCGCCGGATAGTCCTCGAAGGTGCCCTTGGTGCCCGAGAGGTGGTTCAGGCGCGAGTAGGGACGCGGGCTCGACGTGTCGTGCGCCAAGTGAATCGTGCGGCCCTTCGCCGTACGGATCAGCGAAGTGTTGAGGTCGCCGGTGACGTAGCGCTCGCTCCACTTGGCATTCGCGCGATCGGGAACGGTGGCCTCGCGGTACAGCGTCAGGCCCCGCTCCTCGGTGCTCATGGAGACGAGATAGTCGAACTTGTCGCCGCCATGGATATCCATGTACCACGCCACCGGCCCGAGTCCGTGCGTGGGATACAGGTTCCCGTTGATCCGCGTGTGAAAGTCACGCCGCCAGAGCCCTTCGTCGCGGTCCTCGAAGAGGAGGGCTCGCAGATCATGGATGTAGGCGGCCGCCCCATGCTGGATCTCGCCGAAGACGCCGTCGTGGACCATGCGATTCACGAGCATCTCGTTGTAGCCGTAGTTGCAGTTCTCCAACTGCATGCAGTGCCGTTGGGAGCGTTCACTCGCGTCCACCAACGCCCAGAGGTCGCGGAGCGTGATGCTCATGGGGCACTCGGTCGCGCAGTGCTTCCCGGCGCGCAGCGCGGCGAGCATCACCGGCGTGTGCCAATCCCAGGGCGTCGCCGTGTACACGAAGTCGATGTCGTCGCGCGAGACGAGCCGCTCGAAGTCCCGCTCGCCGTTCGTGTAGACCGCGGGGGCGGCCATTCCGGCGTCGGTGCACATCTTTACGGCGCGTGCGGCCTTCTCTGGTGCGATGTCGGCCACGGCGACAATCTGCACGCCGTCAATCGCCAGCAGCTCCGAAAGAATGGATCGGCCGCGGAGCCCTGTCCCGACAATCGCGAACCGGACCGTCTCGCGCCGATCGAACCGGACGCCACGCATGCTCCGCGCGCTCGGCGCACGGGCAGGAGTGAGTTCGGGATAGTCCGCCGCCGTGATGTCCTCGGCGAGGGCAGGAAACGGGGTGAGCGCGGAGGCAGCGGCCAGCCCCGCCCCCGTCGCCAGCGACTGCTTGAGGAGCTCGCGTCTATTCATTAGACAATAATGCGTCCCCTCTGCCCTCAGCGCGAGCCGAGGCGTGCTGCCCTATCGTCGGATCTCGGCGTCGTCCCCCACCGTCAGCGTCCCAGTGACGCCCTCGATGGTCGCACGATCGCCGATCATCGAATCCCGCAGGATCGACCCGCTCACCGTCGACTTCTCGCCGATGATCGTGTCGCGCATGGTGCAGTTGGTGACCACCGACCCCGCGCCGATCACCACATTCGGACCGATCGTCGCGTCCGTGACCGTGGCCCCCTCCTCGATGCGCACCGGCTGGATCACCTCGACGTTCGTGAGTCCCGCCGTGGGCACATGCGCGCGGCCCTTCTCGAGCATGACGCGATTCGTGTCCAGCAGGGTGTCCATCTTCCCCGCGTCATACCAGCCGGCGACGTCGATCACCTTGATCTTCGCGCCATGCTCGATCATGTACTGGAACGCGTCGGTGAGGTAGAACTCGCCCTTGTTCGCCGGCTGCGCGAGCGTGTGGGCGATGCCCTCGTAGAGCAGCTTCCAGTTCTTGACGTAATAGAGCCCGATATTCGCGCGCTTGGAGATCGGCGTGCTCGGCTTCTCCACGATCTTCGTCATGTGGTCATTGGCGTCGGTCACGACGACGCCAAAGCGCTGGTAGTCCTCGACTTCCTTCGTCCAGATGATCCCGTCGTCATCCGACGTGTTGATCACCGAGAGATCAGCGTCGAAAACGGTGTCGACGAAGATGATCAGCACCGGTTGGTCCACGTAGGGGCGCGCAAGATCCACCGCGCCGGCCGTGCCATCCTGGACCTTCTGCTCGACGAAGATGGCCGGAAAGGAGTACGCCGTGCGCGCATGCGCCTCGACCTTGTCCTTCAAGTGGCCCGTGATGTAGATGACCTGCTCGACATTGCCGAGCTTGGCGACATCCTCCATCACATAGTCCATCACCGGCTTGCCGGCGACCTTCAACATCGGCTTCGGCACCGTGTGCGTGTGCGGACGCAGGCGCGTCCCCTTCCCGGCCAGCGGAATGATCACCTTCATGGATTCGACGTCCCCTCGCGACCGTATTTGTCATTGAGCCGCACCACATCGTCGAGGTGCGGAGTGGATGCTTCGAGCACATCACAGTCGGTGACGGCTTCCATCATGTGGATCTGCCCCGGGGTGTTGCGGAAGCTCTCCCCCGCCTTCAGCGGGAAGTCCTTGAGGCCATCTCCTTCATCGATGCGGTAGATCATCTCGCCGCTGAGGAGGTGAATCACCTCGTCCTTCTGGTTGTGATACTGCACCGAGAGGGAGTGCCCTGCCTTGATGTGCAGCACCTTCCCCACGTAGAGCTCCGTATGCGCCCAAATGACCTCGTGTCCCCACGGCTTCTGCACGAACGTCACCGGCACCATCCCCGACCCTGGCTTCATCGCAGCATCTCCAATGGCACGGCACTGAGGCTCGAAGGCGTCGTCACACACGCATTCACGCACTGGCCGCATCCGGTACAGGCATCCCCGACACTCGGGCGACCACGGTCATCCAACGCAAGCGCATCCGGCCCCACCGGACAGACGCGCACACAGATCCCACACTCCACATCGCGATACGTGATGCACCGCGACGTATCCACCACCAGACGAGCGAGCCTCTCGTCCCGCCACCCGCCGGCCGGGACCTCGAGGGCCGGCGTCGGGCAGGCCATCGCGCAGGGCATCGTCTCGCACATGATGCACGCGGTGGTCGAGACGTCGAGCACCGGCGTTCCCGCGGCAAATCCATGCGAGGGCGCGAGCTTCACGATGGCCTGCACCGGACAGGCCTCGCCGCAGGCACCACAGCGCGTACAGGCCCCGAGGAATGCCGGCTCCGGCAACGCGCCCGGCGGCCGCACGTACCGCACGGGTGCGATCGTCTCGCCGAACACCTCCACCGCTTCACGAAGGGCGCGCTTCAGCCCCTGCGTGAAGAACCCGCGGCGGTCTAAACCTGGTGTGTCATCCGGCATCCCGACAATCTGCCCGAACGAGCGGGGAAACATAAGAGGGCCACCTCTTTCGAGACGGCCCTCCGTGATGCCCATCGCCGAACTGATCCGGCCTTCTGGAATCAGCGCGCCTTCACGAGCACATCGCGCAGCTTGCCGAGGCGACGCCGAACCGAGCCGTCCATCACCGTGTCGCCCACGCGGACCACCACGCCACCGATAATGCGCGGGTCGACCGTCACGTGGGCCACCACGGTCTTGTTGAGCGCCTTCGAGAGCGCCGCCGTCAACGAGGCCTGCGCGGCCGCATCGTACGGACGTGCCACCGTCACACGCGCCTGGACGCGGCCGGCCGCCAGGTCCAGCAGGTTATGGTACTCGACCGCCACGTCGGGAATCAGCATCTGCCGACGG
Source organism: uncultured Gemmatimonas sp. (assembly GCA_964445835.1). Classification (GTDB taxonomy): domain Bacteria; phylum Gemmatimonadota; class Gemmatimonadetes; order Gemmatimonadales; family Gemmatimonadaceae; genus Pseudogemmatithrix. The sequence continues at coordinate 8,124 of CAYUMN010000052.1, read as the reverse complement.
TTGCTGACGAGCTTCTGCACGAAGCGGATGAACATCGGGTGCGCCTTCCCCTCGAGCGCCTTGGCGAGCACCTGATTCTTCTGCGTCACGCTGACCTGCGGCGCAGCGAGGAAGCGGCTCAGCGTGACGTCCTGCGTCACGGCATCGCCCAAGGCGCTGACCGTCGCGCCCCAGCCCTCGGCGTCCCCCGCCTTGGTGGCGAGGGTCAGCAGTGCCTCGGCGTAGTTCCGGGAGATCGACGCGTCGTGCATTTACTTCGCGCCGAGCGAGGCGAGGTACTGCTCCACGAGCTTGCGGTCCGCATCGGAATCGAGCTTCTGGCCGATCAGCTTGCCGGCGCCGGCGAGCGCGATGTCGACGGCCTCGCGACGAAGCTCTTCGATGGCCTTGACCTTCTCGCTCTCGATCTCCTTGCGGGCACGCTCGAGGAGCTCGGCCTGCTGCTGGCGCGTCTGCTCGAGCATCTCGCCGCGCATCGACTCGGCGGTCGCGCGCCCTTCGGCAATGAAGCGCTGGGCCTCGTTGCGGGCGGCTTCAATGGCGGCCTTCTGCTCGACGACGAGCGCGGCGGCCTCGTTCCGGTCGCGTTCGGCGGCGGCCATCGCATCGGTGAGGGCCTGCTCGCGGCCGCGGACGGCCTCGAGGATCGGGGCCCACGCGAACTTCTTGAGCACGAGGAAGCTGACCACGAAGACGACAATCGTCCACGTGATCAGACCGTAGTGCGGATCGAGCAGGTTCACCTTGCCCCCCTCAGCCGCGGCGAAGGCCGGCGAGGCGGAGAGAATGAGGAGAGCGGCGGCAGAGAGAAGCGTACGCATCGGGGATCCGAATTTGAAAGACCGAGCTGATGAAGGAGGAGGTGGGAGGCGGCGGCCCGTGCGGGCCGCCGCCTCCGACCGATACCGCTTAGTACTTGCCCTGAATCGAGAACGCCACGACGATGCCGAACAGCGCGGCACCTTCGATGAACGCCGCAAGGATCAGCGCGGCCGTCTGGATCTTGCCCGCAGCTTCCGGCTGACGCGCCATGCCTTCGACAGCCTGGCCGCCGATGCGGCCGATGCCCATGCCCGCGCCGACAACGGCGAGGCCGGCGCCGAGCCCGGCGCCGATGAGGGCGAGGCCTTCACCATTGGACGTGACCGCCACCGCGGCCTCCTGCAACATCGGAACGATCGAGATCATCTGAGAAACCCTTGAAGTGTGTGTCCTACTGTGGTCCAGCGCGTCTTGCGACGCTCCCCGTCAGCGGATCGGATGATCCAACGGGATTCCCGCAGCGCTCGCTGCGGTACGGCGACAAAGGAGGGAGGTTGCAGGACGCGAGGCCGAACGGCCTCGCCTCGTCCCTCTTCCCTCCTTCATCCGTCCTCTAGTGGTGCGCCTCACGAATCAACCCAATGAACACCGAGCTCAGCAGGGTGAACACGAAGGCTTGAAGCAACGCCACGAACAACTCGAGGAACATGATCGCCACGGCCATGCCGAGCGGCGCGATGCCGAGCGGAAGACCGAAGCTGAAGAAGAGCCCCATCATGGCGAGGAGCACGATGTGCCCCGCCGTCATGTTGGCGAACAAACGAATGGCGAGCGCGAAGGGCTTCGTGAACTTGCCCAGCAGCTCGACCGGCGAGATGATCAGGAACATCAACGGCCGCATGACGACCGGCAGGTCGTTGTTCCAGTAGAAGATCGTGCGGAGGTAGCCCCAGCCATTCGCCCGGATGCCGGCGATCTCAACGGTGATGAACGTGATGAACGCGAGCGTCGCGGTGACCGAGATGTTGCCTGTCGCGGTCGACCCGTACGGCAGGAGGCCGAGCAGGTTGAGCGTGAGAATGAAGAAGAAGACCGTCAGCAGGTAGGGCACGAAGCCCTCGCCGTGATGGCCGACATTCGGAAGGATGACCTCGTTGCGGATGTAGAGGACCACCGCTTCGATCGCGTTCGGCGCCCCCTTCGGCGCCTGTCGCGCGTGCGCGGCACGGCCCTGCGAACGGGCCGCGGCCGTCATCACGAGGATGAGCAGCGTGGCACCGAGCAGCAGGAAGTAGACGTGCTTGGTCGGCGAGAGATCGATCTCCAGGCCCCCCACGTGGAACTGGAGCGCCGCGTACTTCGGGAGATGAATCTCCTTGAAGAACGGGGGGAGGTACCAGGGGATCTCCATATGATCCCCGTCCGTGATGTGCGGCGTGATGATGTCGACCTTCTCACCGGCCTGCGCCTCAGACGCGCCCAGCGGATGCACCGGGGCGGAGGCAAGGAGGAGCGCGATGGCGATGGTGACGAACGTTCCGATCTTCATTGCTTCAGGAAGAGGGGCTCAACCAGCATAGTGACGAACAGGAATCCCACGAGACTCAACAGCGCCGGAGCGGAGACCAACCCCAGCGCCTTCGTACCAACCACCGCATAGATCACCAGGGTGAACAGCCGGAGCAGTGCTCCGAGTCCCCAGCCGGCGATCGGATTCGTGCCCGCGAACGGCCGCGCGATCATGAACCCCAGCCCCTGCACTCCCAGCGCCAGCACGGCGCTCGTCCAGACGGCTCGGGCAATCTCGGGCTCGGGGCGCAACGTGGTGATTCCCCACGCGCCACCCAGGATCATCACCGCGGCCAAGGCCACGAACGCCAAGCCCTGCTTCACTCCCCGTCCCGCTTCGCATCCTCGACGCGCTGCCGCGCCGTTTCTGCTTCTTCCCGTCGCTGGTCGGCCATAAGACTCCGATACATCGAGTAAAAGGCCGCACCCGCACCCACGAAGACACCAACCAACACGAAGATGCCGTTCGTCCCGAGCTTCCGATCGACCCATTGGCCGATCCAGAGGAACAGGATGATCGAGCCCCCGAACTGGAGGCCGAGTCCCATGTACTTGCCGGAGGCTCCAATGGCGGAGACTGCCGGGGAACCGGTCCGAAGCTTCGCCAGGGGATCCTCGTCGGGACGACGAGGCTCCGAGGGTGTTGCAGAACGCGGGTCCGAGTCCATTTCAGCCTTAAAAAATAGGCGCTTGTGAAATATTTCGCAAGCAACGCCCCCAGAGGGAAACCGGGGGCTTTTCGCGCCCGTGACCTCGGCGCCAGAGGCTCGTCAGAAATGTGGCCGACCGAAGGGGGACCGAATCCTCAGGTCGGCGCGCGCCAATCCCCGCCAGAATATTCGTGATTCGGAATCAACCCGCTGCACCTGAACGACTTAGCTGTGACCCAGGCTTTGACGAATCGTCCAGATGTTGATAAGTTCTGTTCACTCTTACTGGTGCGCTCCGTGAACGACAAGGTCCCATTCACTCTTGTGTGCATTGCCGTGCTCGTCTTCGCGTGCGGGCCACGACCACGCGGTGAAGCGGCGACTGATACTCGGACCCCGGTGCAGCGTATCGGCGAAGTCGCTTCGAACGCCCCGCTCACGCCCTCGCTCGATATCGCGGTGAATGACGACGTGCGCTTCGCGTTCCATGTCGCCAACGACGGCGCGAAGAAGCTTGAACTGCTCTTCGCCGATGGTCGCACGCATGATGTGGTCGTCCTCGATTCGATCGGCCGCGAAGTCTGGCGGTGGAGCGACGGACGCCTCTTTACGCAGGCAGTACAGAGCAAGGTGCTGCGCGCGAGCGATCGCCTCGCCTTCGAAGAAGCGTGGGATGATGCGCGCCCCGGCACTTACACCGCCGTCGCGACGCTCGCGAGCTCGAACTTCCCTGTCGAGCAGCGCGTCGCGTTCACGGTGCGCTGAACAGTTCTCCACTGCAGCACGGGTGCGCGATCACTCCGCGCCGTCGTCCCCGATACTCGTGAAGCGATACCCCACACCGCGCACGGTGTGGAAGTGCCTCGGCAATTCCGGCTCGCGCTCAAAGCGTTTGCGAAGCTTCACGAGGAAGTTGTCGATCGTGCGTGAACTCGGCAGCGTCTCGCCTCCCCAGACGCGCTCCAGCAACTCCTCGCGCCAGACCACGCGCCCATCCCGCTTCGCGAGCTCAGCCAGGATCAACGCTTCCTTCGGCGTCAGCACCTGCTCCACGCCATCCCACGAGCGACCACGGAAGCTGGTGAAGTCGAACTCGTTGCCACCGAACTGCAACAGCTCACGACTCCCAGTCAGCGCATCGGAGCGCGTGCGGCGCCGAAGGATCGCCGCGACGCGCAGCAACAACTCGCGCAGATGAAACGGCTTGGGGAGGTAATCATCCCCACCCGCCTCCAGGCCGCGAATGCGATCGGTGGCTCCGCCCTTCGCCGTGAGAAAGAGCACCGGGGTATCCACCCCCGCCCGGCGCGCCCGCTCGCACACCGTGAAGCCATCCATACCGGGGAGCATCACGTCGAGTACGACGAGGGCGTAGTCGTGCGCCTGCATCTTCGAGAGCGCGGTGAGCCCGTTCTCCACGAGTTCCACCACATATCCTTCGGCCTCGAGATTCTCGCGAATCCCGCGCGCCAGATTGGGCTCATCTTCCACCAGCAGCACACGCGGCGCGCTGGGAACGTTCGTCATCATCACTTCTCCTGAGCGAGCGGCCAGTGCACGGTGAAGGTCGCCCCTTGCCCGGAACCGGCGCTCTCGGCGCGCACTCGCCCGCCGGCGCGCGTCGCGAGGCGCTCTACAAGATACAACCCCAGCCCCGTGCCCTGCATGTGGCCGCGATCATCGCCGTCGACGCGATAGAACTGCTCGAACAGCCGCGTCGCCTCCGAGGGCGCGAAGCCGACACCGACATCGCGCACTTCGAGCACGGCGAAGCCCGACTCGGCGTGCGCCGCGAAACGCACCTCGCTCTCGCGCGACGAGGCCTTGAGCGCGTTGTGCAGGAGATTGCGCAGCACCGTGCGCATGGCATCGCGGTCCGCATGCACGGCCAGCGTCGTCGGCACGTCCATCGCGATTCGCACCCCGCACTCCTGCGCGAACTCTCTCAGTTCTTCCTGTATCTCTTCGGCGATCTCACGCACGACCACCCGCTCGGGGGAGGGCTCGCCCCCCGTCGCGAGGCGCGACGTGTCGAGCGTGTTGTGGATCATCCGCTCCAGACGCCCCAACTCGACCTGCATGCGCCGCAACAGCTCTGTGCGCTGCGGCGCCGCGGGATCGCGCATCACCAGCGTTTCCACCGAGAGCCGTAGGCTCGCGAGCGGACTCTTGAATTCATGCGAGACCGCGGCGAGAAACTGCTCCTGTCGTCGCCGCAGCTCGGCTTCCTCCCGCAGCGCCTTCAGGACCACCGCCATCGCCGCGAGCAGGACGGCGAGAAAAAATGCCCCTTCCCACCCGTAGCGGTTCAATCGCTGCGCCCGATCACGATCCAGCCGCGCGATCGCGTCGGGAGGCGACCCCAGCGTCGTGTACGCCGAGCGCAGTTGTTCGGTCACGACGCCGGTGTAGCGCACCTCGTCCCACAGCCAGTACGCCAGTTGCGCCGCACAGACCACCAACAACACGAGGAACCCACGCTGCAGGGCGGCCGTCGAGGGAGAGCGCCCGCGCGTCACGCGTACTCCTCCCATCCGAAGGCCTCGTGGGCGCGGGCGCGCACCCGCACCCCCTCCGCGAGATCGGGCGCCGCGGTGCCGAGAAAGGCGGCGGCGGCTTCGGGACCCGCGCTCCCCGCGAGATCGCGCAGCCCACGCGAGGGCACGTGGGCGAATTGCCGCGCCAGCAGGTCCGACATGCGCCGCACCGCCTGCTGTTCCGCCGGACCAAGCCCCGCGAGTTCCTGCCGCAACGCGCGCGTCACCACGGCGTCCGCGCGCGCCGTGAATCGCCGACGCAGTTCAAGAATCGCCGGATCCACCATCGATTCCCACCGCCGCCGCCGCCGCGCCTCGAGCGCTGTATCGATCATCACACGCGCCTCGCCGAGCTCCGCGAGCGCCACATCGCGATCCGCATGCGTCATCTGCGTGATGGCATCCATCGTGATGTGCGTGAGTCCCGCCGCGGCGGCATCGGCGCCACAGACGTTCGAGGGCACACCGAAGTCCACGAGCAGCGGAGCCCCTTGCGCGGCCATGCGCTGCAGTGCGGCCGCATCAAAGATCGTGCCGGCGCTCCCGGTCGCGAGAATCACGGCCGAGACCGTGCGAGGCGCCGCATGAAACTCGCCGAGCGCTTGCAGCGCCGCGCCGAGTCGCGTGGCGAGTGGCTCCGCATGGGCCACTGTGCGGTTCACCACGACGAGCGGGACTCCCTCACGGTGGAGCGCTGTTCCGCACCGCTCCGTCATGGGCGACACACCCACCAGCGCCACGGCACCGGGCTGCGCCGCAAGTCGCGCGCGCACCGGCGTCAATGCCATCTCGGCGAGCGAGGCGCTCCCGACGTGTCCTTCCGTGATGGGACGCACACGCTTCGCGGTCCGGAGGGCGTCATCAAGCAAGGGACGCAGGGTGCGCGCGAGTAATGCCGCGGCATCGGCATCGGCCATTGCCTGCCGCAGTTGTCCCGTCACTTCGGACTCACCGACACGCGCCGAGTCGAGTCCGGCCGCGAGCAGAAAGAGATGCTCGACCATGCCCTCTCCCTCCCACGCACGCACCGCCCGCTCGGCGGGCTCAGCGCCGAGCGCGCCATGGAGGAGATGCGCGTGGAAGCGTCGGCGACGGACCGCGATCGAGAGATCGGCGCCACCGGCGAAGAGCACCTCGACCCGATTACAGGTCGCGAGGTAGACGAGTTCCTGCACCTCGAGTGCGTCGGCGAGCTCCCGCATGGCCGCGGCGCGCGTCTCGCGTGGCAGGGTGTAGCGGGCGATGGTGGCCGCAGTAGCATGACGCCACGATACGCCGAGGAGCCCTGTGCGGTCCATCCCCTCCCCGATGAACGTGCTCACGCCACGGCGAGCCGAGCGAGCGACTCGAGGAAGGCGGGATGATCGTCGACCGCGGCGACTCGGACGAAGTGTTCGCCCCCCGCGTCCATGAAGGAGGCGCGGCCGCGGTCCCCGATCTCTTCGATCGTCTCGAGTCCGTCGGTGACGAAGCCCGGGGTGATCACCGCCACCCGCTTCACTCCCCTCGTGGGGAGCGATTCGAGCACGGCATCGGTCGCCGGCGTCAGCCACTTCTCCGGACCGAACTTCGACTGGAAGGTGAGCGTGGAGCGCTCCACGGGCCAGCGAATCGCCTCGAGGAGCGCGGTGGTCGTATGACAGCAGTCGGAGCTGTAGGAGCGGCGCTCGTTGCGGTCGTAGCGTTTTGGGATGCCGTGGTATGAGATCACGATGTGGTCGGGCTCCGGCTGTCCCGCGATTGCCTCGAAGAAGCGATCCGCCTGTGCCTGGATGTAGCCCGGGTCGGTCGCCGGGATGACGCGCTCAATGACCGGGGCGCGCCCAATGCGGCCCGCGACCTCGCCTGCGCGGCGAAACGCGGTGCCTGTGGTCGCCGAGGTGCGCTGCGGGAAGAGGGGGACGACCACGACCCGCTTTACCCCCTCGCGGTGCAGCCGCTCGTTCTCCGAGTCGATGCTCGGCTGTCCGTAGCGATACGCCGCGCTCACCGTGAAACGCCCGTCGGCCTCGGCGCGGAGGCGCGCCACGATGCGCTCGGTGGAAACGCGGAGCGGCGAGCCCTCGGGCGTCCAGATCGACTCGTAGGCCTCCGCGACCTTTGCGGGTCGCGTGCGGAGGATGATCCCGCGGAGGATGGGTTGCCAGAACCACTGCGGGAAATCGATGACGTCGGGATCGGAGAGGAACTCACCGAGGAAGCGGCGGACCGACTCGGGCGTCGGGGCATCGGGGGTCCCGAGATTTACGAGGAGCAGATGAGGGAGTGCCATGTGTTTAATCATCGGTCGCTCCACGAGAAGAGTGTCACCGAAGCGTCATCGCGGGTTATTATCCGCGAGCCCTCGCCGGACCCCTGACCCAGAGCCAGACGTGACCCAGTCCACTCCGCGGGACCCCGACGCCGACGCACGGGATCTCGAGCTTCTTGCCCGACTCGCCCAGGCGCGCCGGGATATCGCGACCCAGATCGGCCAGCGGATCGTTGGCCAACATGAGATCGTGGACTCGCTCACGAGCGCGATCCTCGCGGGCGGTCACGTGCTCCTCGTGGGTGTGCCGGGCCTGGCAAAGACGCTGACATGCAAGACGCTCGCGACGGCTGTG
>CAYUMN010000051.1:0-17143 GCA_964445835.1 uncultured Gemmatimonas sp. | reverse complement strand
CTTCAATCGTCTCCGTCAGCTGCGCGATCCCCGCCGCCCACTTGGCATCGGGCTCCTGCGCAGTCCCGTACGCAAGGTTCGCTGTAAGGGTTTCGCTGAATAGAAGGCTTTCCTGAGGGACGAAGCCGATCTCCTGACGTAACACTCGGAGGGGGAGGTCTCGGATGTCGACCCCGTCCAGCAGGATCCGCCCCCCGGTCACATCGGCCAGCCTGGGGATGAGTTCCAGCAGAGTGCTCTTTCCGCTTCCGGTCGCTCCCACGATCCCGAGGGTTCCACCGGCCGGGATCGTGACCGAGATGTCATGGAGCACCGGGCTGGGCCGAGATCCCTCTTTGCCAGGATAGGCGAACGAGACATGCTCCAGGCGCAGTGCACGCCCTCCCGAGGTAACGGGAAGCGCGGCCGCGACCCGCGGCAACTCCGGATCGCGGATGACCGCTTCGGCGTCGAGAATGGCAAGGAGGCGGGTCATCGACGCCGCCCCACGTTGGAAGAGGCTCGTCACCCAGCCGAGGGCGATCAGCGGCCACGTCAGATTGGCGAGGTAGAGGCCGAACGCGACGAAGGCCCCCACCGTGATCGTCCCCTCCACGACGGCGGCCCCCCCGAATCCAAGCACCGCGGCCGCGCCGAGTCCGGCAAAGAACATGAAGCTCGGGTTCATCAGCCCGTTCATGCGCACGAGGCGAAGATTGCGCTCCAGATAGTCGGCGCTGAGGTCATCAAAGCGCCGCTGTTCGGCTCCTTCCTGCCGATACGCACGGATGATGCGCAACCCGCTGAGATGCTCCTGCACGAGCGTTGTGAGGTCGCCGAACCGCGCCTGCACCGCCTCAAAGCGATCGTGGATCCTCTTGCCGAGCGTGAGCGTGATCACCGGCAGCAGAATCATCGGCGCGACCGCGATCAACGTCAGGCGGCCGCTGATGGCGATCATGAACGAAAGCGCGAAGAGTCCGCCGAAGATGGTGTTCGTGAGGTACATGATGGCGGGGCCCACGGCCATGCGGACCGCGCCGAGGTCGTTGGTCAGGCGCGCCATCAGCTCGCCGGTGCGCGTGCGTCCGTAGTACGCGCTGTCGAGCGTGGTCAGATGGTCGAACAGCGCCTCGCGGAGGTCGTGCTCGATGATCCGCGAGATGCCATTGAGGATGTCGCGCATGTAGAACCGGAACACGGCCATGGTCAGGGTCGCGCCGAGCATCTGGGCGGCAATCCAATAGATGGCGGAGAGCGGTGCCCCCGCGCTCATGGCCTCGATCGCCCGTCGGAGGAGCGTGGGGAGGACGCTGAACACGGCGGTGGAGATGACCACGCACGCCAGCCCGACGGCAATCCGCCAGCGATACGGACGCACCCACGGCAGGACCCGTCGGAGGGATGTCATACCAACGTGCGGGTTGAGCCGGCGCGGCAAACTGCGCAAGTTGAATCCCTAAGGTCGCCCCACGCCACATTCGAGGTACACATGTTCTCCAATATTATCCGCCGTTCGTTTGCCGCGCTCCTGATCGTCACTGCCGTCGCCTGCGGCGGCGACAAGGGTGAAGACGGACGCGAGATCGAGCTCGCGCCCGCCGCCGGCGACGCCGCCATGGGCGACTCCGCGATGACCATGCCGACCACCCCGGCCCCTGCGCCGGCGAGGTCGGCTCCGGCTCCCACGAGGGCTCCCGCCCCGGCCCCAGTTCGTCCGGGCTCCGTCTCCGCGGGAAGCCTCTCCGCCGGTGCCGTGCTGAACGTCGCCGCCGGTGCGCGCGTCTGCACGAACACGCACAAGGTCGGTGACCGCTTCGCCGCGATGACGACCGCTGAGATCAAGGGAACCGGCGCGATGGTCATTCCGGCGGGCACGGAAGTGACGATGGAAGTGGTGGAATCGGCGCGCGGCAACAATGGCACCGAGAACGTGCGGCTCGCGTTTCGTCCGGTGTCGATCACCATTCGTAATCGCGCCATCCCGCTCGTGGCCGACGTGACCCAGGTCGCGCGCCTCGAGTACGCTCGCGTGCAGACGACGGGCGTGCAGGCCGGTAAGGTCGCCACGGGTGCCGCTGTTGGCGCCATCGCGGGCCAGATCCTCGGCAAGAACACCAAGAGCACGGTCGCGGGTGCGGCAATCGGCGCGGCCGCGGGTGGCGTCGTCGCCGCCGGCACGACAGACTACACCGGATGCCTCCCTGCGAACGGTGCGATCGCCATCACGTTGAAGGATCAGCTGCGCGTCGGCTGAGGTTCAAGTGCTTCCTGACCGTCGCGCTTGCCGCGGCGGTCACTGGGTGCGCAGGACGCGCCGCCACTGCGCACCCAGAGCAGGTCCCTCCCGTCGCGGGTGTATCGGCGGCCAACCCCTACGCGGTCGATGCCGCACTCGCCGTGCTCGAAGCCGGCGGAAGCGCGGTCGATGCCGCGGTCGCGGTGCAGGCGATGCTGGGTCTCGTTGAGCCGCAGAGCTCCGGGATCGGCGGCGGCGCCTTCCTCATGTACTACGATGCGCGCACTGCACGCGTGCGGGTCTGGGACGGCCGAGAAGTCGCTCCTCGCCGAGTCGATCCCCGTCAGTTCCTCGACCCCGAGGGCAATCCCTACCCGCAGGACACGGTGGTCACTGGTGGCATCGCCACCGGTGTGCCTGGGGTGATGCCGATGCTCGGTGTGGTGCATGGCATCGCGGGCCAGCTCCCGTGGTCGGCACTCTTCACCGACGCAATCGAAAAGGCCGAGCAGGGGTTCGTCGTGCCACGCCGACTCGGCACCTTCGCGAATGGACGGAGCGTGCAAGCCGCGCAGCCCGACATTCGTGCGCTGTTCTGGAACGCCGAGGCGGGCCGACTCATTCGGTCGGGTGATACGCATCGCAACGCCGCGTACGGCGCGTCGCTGCGTGCCCTCGCCGAGCGCGGTCCACGGGCGTTGCACGAGGGGCCGATCGCCGACAGCATCGTGGCGCGTCTGACGCGCGGTCCGCGCCCGAGCACGATGACGCGCGAGGATCTCGCCGCCTATCGACCCATTGAGCGCATGCCGCTCTGCGCCCCGTATCGCCGGCTCGCCGTCTGCGTGCCGCCGCCCCCCTCAAGTGGGGTCTCGCTGCTGCAGATGCTGGCGATGCTTGAGCGAACCGATGTGCACACGCGCGGTCCCGACGATCCACGCTCCTGGCTGCTGTTCGCCGAGGCGAGCCGCATGATGTACGCCGATCGGGATCGCTACGTGGCCGACCCCGACTTTGTGGACGTGCCGGTCGCCGGGCTCCTTGATCCAGCCTATGTGGCCGCGCGTGCCGCGACGATCGGCGCGCGCGCCGGAGGCCGGCCCTCCGCCGGCGTGATCGCGACCACGCCGCGCGGCGAGGATGCCGGATACGAGGAGCAGGGCACCACGCACTTTGTGATCATTGACTTCGAAGGAAACGTCGTCTCGATGACGACGACCGTGGAGTCGGTGTTCGGTTCGGGACGCGTGGTCGGCGGTTTCATTCTCAACAACCAGCTCACCGATTTCTCGTTTCGTCCCGAGGTGGATGGTGTCCCCGTCGCGAATGCGATCGGCGCCGGGAAGCGGCCGCGTTCGTCAATGGCCCCGATGATCGTGCTCGATCCAGACTCGCGCTTCCGCGCCGCGCTGGGCTCGCCCGGTGGCTCCAATATCCTGATCTACAACGCCAAGCTCGCACTCGGCCTGCTGGGCTGGGGACTCCCCGTGCAGACGGCGATTGATCTCCCGAATATCTCGGCGCGTGACCCGCGACTCTCTGGTGAGATCAATCGCATGAGCACCGCCATGCGGGACTCACTCACCGCGTTGGGGCTGCCACTGGTCAGTATGGAGGGCGAGGACTCGGGCCTGCACGGCATCATCATTCGTGGCCCTGGGCGTCTCGAGGGCGGCGCGGACCCGCGACGCGATGGGGTGTGGCGGGCGACGGTACGGCGCGCCGCACGCGCCCCAGGCGCCGCACGCACACCAGGCGCCGCACGCACACCAGGCGCCGCACGCGCCCCGTGAGCGGCAACGGTCAGCGCAAGCCCGTGAACCGGTACCGCAGGCCCATGCGCGTGATGTACTGCTGTTGCGAGCGGCGCTCGCCCGCGGGCAGCCCGTCGCCGGAGCCGATAATCGTCGCCGCATCCTGCACGATGTTGAACGACACGCGATCGCCGAGCGCAAAGCCAAAGCCATAACCGATCATGATCGCAAGGCCATTCCGTGCGGCTTTGTCCTCCGTGCTCAAGACATCGGTGCCCGAGTACGAGGCCCATTGGGTGAGTCCCGCGCCCGCCTCGAAGATCTGGTAGAAGCTTTGTCCCTCCGGCGAGCGAAACGTGACCAGCAGCTGCCGCAGCGTGATATCACCAGCGGAGCCGACGACGCCGCTCCGGCTGATGGGAACACTCGCCAGCGTCCCGCTGAGGCCAATGGCGCCGGAGCGAGTGCCGAGTTCGATGGTTCCCCGGTACTGAATGCCGTCGCCCAACACCCAGAAGCGCCCACTCACGCCGTCAAAGCGGCTGGCGGTCACGAGGTACCCAGCCGCCAGTGAGGCGCTGATCGGGCGCGCCGCAGCGCCCGGCATGGGGACGCGAATGAGTTGTGCGTCAAGGGGAAGGGCGGAGGTCGCCACGAGGGCGAGCGCGAGTACGAGGCGGCGGGTGCGAGTGGTCATCACGATGGGTAACTTACGAGGACGACGCGGTGCGCGACACGGTCAGGTACCCCTCAGGTACGCCGTCAGGTACGCCGTGGAATGCCCCTTGGTGCACCCCTTGGTGCACCCCGCACGTTCCCTCTTGCCCCCACTGTCGTGCTCGATCCTCGGGTCACTGAGCGCCGCAATCCGCGTAGCGCCGATATCGATCTCGCCTCGGCGCTGGAGATCGTGGACCTCATGAATGCCGAGGATCGCACCGTCGCCGATGCCGTCGCCACGCAACGCGAACCCATGGCGCGGGCGGTCACGTTGGTGGAGGAGGCCTTCCGTGCCGGCCATCGCCTCTTCTATGTCGGGGCGGGCACCTCGGGCCGACTCGGCATTCTCGACGCCTCCGAATGTCCGCCGACCTTCGGCGCCGATCCCTCGATGGTGCAGGGGATCATCGCCGGCGGACCCGCGGCGATCCTGCGCGCGCAGGAAGGCGCGGAGGACAGCCCCGAAGGGGCCCGCGCCGACCTGGATGCGGCGGGTGTAGAGGCGGGCGATGTCGTGATCGGCATCGCGGCGAGTGGGACCACGCCCTACGTGCGCGCCGCCCTCGCACACGCCCGCACGCGCGGCGCACGCACCGTCATTCTTGCCTGCTCCCCGCCGCCCGCGGAGGTGGTCGCCGATGCCGACGTGGCGATTCTCCCGATCACCGGCCCCGAAGTCGTGACCGGTTCCACGCGACTCAAGGCAGGGACCGCGACCAAGCTCGTCCTCAACACCATCACCACCGGCGCGATGGTACGCATCGGCAAGACGTACGGCAATCTGATGATCGACATGCGCGCCACGAACGACAAACTGCGCGACCGAGCGGAGCGCATGGTCGCGACGACGTGCGGCGTCCCGCGCGATGAGGCGCGCGCCATGCTCCAGCGCGCGGAGGGCAGCGTGAAGATCGCGCTGGTGATGCACAATCGTTCGCTCTCGCGCGAGGAGGCGATCGCGCGACTGGAGTCCGCGGGGGGCGTCGTGCGGCGCGTGGTGGCCGGCGGCCCACCGCCGGTGGAACTCGCGTGAGCGACATTCGCCGCGAGGATGTGCTGATCGGCCTGATGTCGGGCACGTCGCTCGACGGCATCACCGCCGTCGTCGTGCGCTTCGCCGAAACGGAGGACGGACTCGTCACGCCGCAACTGCTCGCGCATGTCGAACGGCCGTACGCGCCCGGGCAACGGGCGCGCCTCGCCGCCGCGATGCAGGGCGCGTCGCCCGCTGAGTACACGCGGCTCGACTTCGCGCTCGGTGGGTGGCTCGCCGATGCGGCCACGGCAGCGATTGCCGAGGCCGGGGTGGCGCGGGAGGACATCAGTGCCATTGCCTCGCATGGCCACACGGTGTGGCATGTGCCGCCGCACGGGACCTGGCAGTTCGGACAGCCGGCAGTGATTGCCGAGCGGACCGGGGTCGATGTGGTCGCGCACTTCCGGGCGCGCGACGTGGCCGCGGGAGGAGAGGGGGCGCCGTTGGTGTCGATCGCCGATGCCCTGCTGTTCGCGCGCCCCGATGGATGGCGCCTGCTCCAGAACCTCGGCGGCATTGGGAACATGACGGTGCTCCCGCCGCTCGGCGGTGCCGCCCCCGATCTCACCGCCGTGCGCGCCTTCGATACCGGACCAGGCGTGTGCATCATCGATGGCGTGACGCGATTGCTCCGTCCCGGCCTGGACTTCGATCGCGATGGCCAGCTCGCCTTGCAGGGCACGGCCATTGAGCTGGTCATCGAGGAGCGACTTCGCGATCCCTGGTTCGAGAAGTCACCGCCCAAGAGCACCGGGCGCGAGCGCTATACCTCGGCGTATATCGCCGATTTCATTGCCCGCTGTCGCGCGGCACGCGTGGGGTGCACCGATGCAGACGTGATTGCCACGGCGGTCTGGTTCACGGCACGGAGCATTGCGCGTGCGGTCGAACAGTTCGTCCCGCAACCGGTGGAGGATGTGCTGCTCTCCGGCGGTGGCGCGCGGAATCCGGCGTTGCGCGAAGCCATTGCCATGACGCTCTCGCCACGACTCGTGCGTCCCTTTGGCGAGCTGTATTTCGACGGCGACGCCAAGGAAGCGGTGGCGTTCGCCTTCCTCGGCTGGCTGCATCTCCGGCGCGAGCCCGGGAACATCGCCGGCGCCACCGGTGCGCGCGGACCTCGCGTTCTCGGCGCGCTCTTTCCCGCGTGAACAGTTCGCTGGCGGCGCTGCTCATTCCTGAGCTGCGTTGGGATCCCGACCTCGGCTTCGGTTGGTTGCGCGCGTCGCTCGATGACGCGCTGGAACTCGGCGTGGGCGGCTTCGTGATCCGCAACGGCCCGCGGGCTGAGGTCGCGGCACTCGCGGCGGAGTTACAGCGCGATTCGCGTCATCCGCTGTTGATTGGCGCGGTCGCGGAGCGTGGTGCGGGGGAGTGCTTCGGAGGTACGACCGGACTCCCGCCCCTCGGCGCACTCGGCGCGTTGCGCGACGAGGATGTCGTGCGCCGTGCGGCGCGACTCACCGCACGTGAGTTGCATGCGATGGGCATCAACTGGGCCCTCGCGCCGAGTGCGGACCTCGGGCTTGATGCGCACAATCCCTTTGTCGGCGCGCGCGCCTTCGGCTCGGATCCGCAGAAGGTCGCCGAGTGGGCGGTCGCGTGGATCGATATGTGTCAGTCCGAGGGGGTGATGGCGTGCGCGAAGCATTTGCCCGGGGTGGGACGCGCGCTCACCGATCCCGCGCGTGAGGCGACGGTGATCGAGACACCGGGCGCGGCGTTGTGGTCGGCGGATCTGATTCCGTTCCGCGCCGCCGTGGACACCGGTGTGGCAACGGTCCTCGTCTCACAGGTGTCGTATCCTCGACTGGACGTGAGTGGGGTGACGGCCGCGCAATCTCCGCTGATCCTGCAGGAGATGATGCGCGGTGAACTGCAATACGAAGGATTGCTCGTGTGCGACGCACTGCGGCGGGGAGCGGTCGCGAACGAAGGGGAGGAGACGCGCGCGGCGATCGCGTCGATCGCCGCGGGCTGCGATCTGCTACTCGCGCCGCACGACGTGGCTGGGGTCGCCGACGCCCTCGATGACGCGTTGGAAGCGGGCAAGCTCAGTCCCGACGCGATTGACGCGGCGATGGCTCGCCGCACCTTCTGGGCAGACTGGGGACAGATGGGGCCCGAACGCGAGGCGACGCTCGAGGATGTGCTCTGGGCGCGCAAGGTGTCGGACACGGTGGTCTTTGCGGTGCGCGGCGTCTTTGCCAACAGCGGGCCCGTGGTGGACGTCATACTGGTGGACGATGACGCGGAGTTCATCGTGCGCGGGGAGGGGGAGCGGTTCGGCCCCTTTCTGGCGACCTTGCGCGCAATGGGCCTTGGGCCACGTGTCGTAGAGGGACCGACCGAGGAAGGGCGCGGAGCCGTGATGCTCGCCATCCGCGGCGAGCCCGGGCCCGCGCGTGGGCGCGCAGGGTACGCCATCTCCACGCGGCGCCGAGTCGCGCAGGTGGTGGCGCAGGCTCGCGCGGCGCGACGGTCGGTGGTGGGCGTGCTCTTCGGGCCTCCAGCGCTCGCCGAGGACGTTCCTGAGGTGCCGAATGTGATCTGTGCCTGGAGCGGGGACCGGGCGATGCAAGAGGCGGCGGCGCGTCGGCTTGGCTGAACGGCGGTGCCCACGGGTATGTCTGATCGCACCGGGGGTGGAGCGCGTCGTGCGAGAGCCCCGCTAGCGAATGATTCCGCGCGCGTCAGCGGGGATCTGCGCCGCGAGCCGTGACGGCGGCACCGCGTACACGATGCGGCCACCGCTCTCCGTGGCGCCGCCATAGATCACACCCACCACCAAGCCACGCCCGTCGAAGACCGGCGACCCGCTCGATCCCTGCGCGGCAAAGGCATCAAGCTGCATCGTCTCCGGCACGAGCTTGCTCACCGTCCCCACGCTCAGGCTCGCCGAGGGGCGCAGCGTATTGATGCTGCCCTCCATCCCCGCCGTGCCGGTGCCGAGCGGATAGCCGAGAATCGCGACCGGCGCGCCCACACGGCCAGTGCCGCCATCCTGCGCGATCCCTGCCACCACGGGATACGTGCCGGCCGTCGTGATGCGGAGGAAGGCGAGTTCGTCGGTCTCACTCACGACCTCGATGCTCGCCCGCTTCCACTGAGAGCTGGTGCCGTCGAACGCCGCCGCAATGCGCTGTGCGCGCACCCCGTCCGGTGTCTGGATCACGTGCCGATTCGTGACGATCAGCCCGCTCGGATGAATATTGAATCCCGTGCCAGTGGCGCGCGACGAGTCGGGGAACTCAATCACGAGGAAGACGATCGCCGCTTGATTTGCCGCCGCGATCGACGAGTAGTCCATGCCCGCGATCGATGCCGTGCGCGACTGCGACTCGCGCATGCGCGCCGCGTACGCCGACACATCGCCGCCGCGCTGTTGCTGCGCGCGGAGTTCGTTGGCGATCCGCTCGGTCTCCGCACTCGCCGCCGCAAGCGAGGCGTCGGCGATGCCGGTCTGCTCGAGTTTGCGCTGTAACGAACGCGAGAGTGAATCGTTCGCCGCGAGCAACGCGGCCAGTTGATGGCGCGTCTCTGCCGAGTTCTTGCGTGTGACCCAGACGGCCATGAGCGCCCCGACGATCACGACGGCCGCGAGCGCCGTCACCATGCGCTTGAGCGATCCGGTCTGCTTCTCGACCGCCATCGCAATGCGGATGTCGGTCGACGGGCGTGCCTGCTTCGCGGGGGCGTCGGACCCGGGCCCCACCGGCGTCGACATGCGCGTGGCCGGCGCGCTGGCCATCGCGCCAGACTCGACGACGCGCCGGAACTCCGTTTGCGGGCCGTCGGCGCCGAAAGTCAGCAGGTCGCCGTCGTGCAACTCGCGCTCCCCGGAGACGCGCTCCCCGTTCACAAAGGTGCCGTTGGTCGAGCCGAGGTCGACGAGCACGTACTTATCAGCGACCGCGCGAAGCTCCGCGTGGCGCGACGAAACGTCGAGATCACGCTCGGCGTCGAAGCGGAGGTCGTTGATCGGATGTCGCCCGATCGCGACAATGGTCTTCTCGAAGCGTTCCCGCGTGCCCGAGCGAGCGCCACGCGTGATGCGGAACTCGACGGCCATCAGCCGCGGAACCACTGGAAGAGCACGATGAAGGCCACGAGCGCGCCGATGAAGCCGAAAAAGAGGCGCAGGGTACTGTCTGGGATCCAACCGCCAGGAGGGGGCGGCGGGGGCAAGTTCGCCCGAATCTGGACGGGAGCGATCTCCGTGGTCGGGCCG
The DNA here is from genome assembly GCA_964445835.1 of uncultured Gemmatimonas sp. Taxonomy (GTDB): domain Bacteria; phylum Gemmatimonadota; class Gemmatimonadetes; order Gemmatimonadales; family Gemmatimonadaceae; genus Pseudogemmatithrix. The sequence goes on along the minus strand of CAYUMN010000051.1, from coordinate 7,184 downwards.
TCACCGGCGTTCCCGACGATCACCGCGCCCTTGTGCACCGGCGTCATCTCGAGGGTCGGGATCACGCCTTCGTCAATCATGCTCAGCAGCGGGATCGACGCGCGATCAATCGGCATTGTCGGGCGCGCCTCGGACCCACGGTACACCCGATGCTCCACGACCTCGCCGTCGCGCTCGAGCAATCCGTCGCCCTCGAAGCGCGCCGCCACGACGGTGATGTTGTCGGGCCCGCCCGCCTCGTTCGCCATGTCGATCAACTTCTTGCAGATCTCCATCAGGTCGGGCTCAGTGGCCACGACCTCGGCAATCTCGTGCGTGCGCACCTGCCCCGAGAGTCCATCGGAGCAAAGGATCAGGACATCGCCGCGCATCACCTGCTGCGAGGTGAGATCCACCTTGATGCGTGGCTCGGGGCCAAGCGCCTGCAGGATGATGTTGCGTCGCTCGCTGACCTCGGCCTCTTCGGGGGTCATCTCCCCAGCCTCGATCAGCTTCTGCATCAGCGACTGGTCCTTCGTGATCTGGACCGCGGTGCCACCGCGCACGAGATAGCCGCGGGAATCGCCGACCTGACAGAGATACAGGGTGTCGTTGAGCATGCCGGCGATGGTCGCGGTGGTCCCCATGCCGCGATTCTCCGGGCGCGATTGCGCGAAGGCATGGATGGTCGCGTTGGCCGTCTCGGTGGAGGCCTTGAGCGCGTGCGCGAAGGTCTCCGCGTCCGTGGACTGGGCAGCTCGCCAGCGGGCGTCGAGCTCCGCGAGAATGGATTCGACGGCCATCGAGCTGGCCACTTCGCCGGCGGCCGCGCCGCCCATGCCGTCGGCGACCATGAAGAGCGTGCCGCGCGGACCGAGGGTGTGCTGCCGGACTTCTGGCTGCAACGAGACGTTCAGCGTCGTGAGCTCCGCGACGGCGAACGTGTCCTCGTTGTGCTCGCGCGTGCGGCCGACGTCCGTCCGTCCGAAGACGTGGACGGTGATGGTGCCGCGGGGAGTGGAGGATCCCGTCACAGGAGAGGATTACGGAGTGAGTGGCAGTTCGACAGAGACATCTTATGGCCCAGTACGGCGGGGCGCGAGATGTCTGTGCGACGATTAGTGATGTGCATCACGAACAATCCGGCAGAATTCGATCGGCGACCAACTGACGGCTCTGATCTCGGGTGAGGCGCTTCAGCTGACGAGCGGCAGAGCAGGTGCCCTCCTGATCCTCCAAAGTGAGGTTGGCCAGTAAGGCCACATACCAACTCTCCGAGAGCGCCGTGCCGGTCAAGGACGCGTGCATCGGCTCGACGTCGCCGAGAATCGCACGCGCTCGGGCTCGGTTGACGCCGCCCTCCTTCTCCAGCTCGGTGACCCAGCCTGTAACGCGCGACATCCCGGCCGCTGCGGGAGCGGTCGGCGCCGGTTCGGCCTGTGGAGAAGGACGATTCGTCGACGTCCCAGGATTCACTGGTTGCTGAATCGGCGGATTCACTGGCTGATTCATCGGCGTTGTCGAGCCTCCCGTTGGCCCCGGGGGCGGCGTCACGGTCTCCGAGCCGGTCCCACTCGGCGATGGTACGGTAGCAGCCTGTCCCAGCGGGGTGCCGAGGCTGTCTGCAGGCGCCTCCGGGCCCGGCCTGATGAATTTCTGGGCCCCAAAAAACCCGGCAATCACCACGGCCACACCACCCACCGCCATCGGAATCATCTTCGACTTCTTCTCAATCGCCGCCGGCACCGCCGATGCCGACTTGGCCGGCGACTTGGACTCGTCCCGCCCGGCGACCCGCGTCGCCGGAACCGGCTTCGTCTTGGCCGCCGAGGCCGGAACGTGCTGCGCCCCGATCATCATCGTCGCCCCTTCGGCGGCGACGACGGAGGGCATGCCTGACACCGCCTCGGCGAAATCGCGACCGAACTGCGCTGCGCTCTGGTACCGCTCGTCCGAATCGCGCGCGAGCCCGCGGTCCATGACCTCCTGCAGCTGGTCCGGCCACGCGACCTCTGGACGAATCTCCGACAGCATCCGCGGACGATCGGTGAGGCGCATGATCATCGCTTCCTGCGCCGTCTCGCTCGGGAACGGGAGCTTTCCCGTCAAGCAATTGAACGCGACCAGCGCGAGCGAATAGATGTCCGAGCGGCCATCGAGCTTGTCGCCCGAGAGCTGCTCGGGACTCATGTACTCGGGGGTCCCCACCACGAGACCCGTCTTGGTCACTTTCTGTGCGTCGCTCGAGCTCGCCTTCGCGATACCGAAGTCCACCACCTTCACCAGGTCCGAGCCATCACGGTTCTTCGTCACCATGATGTTGTCGGGCTTCAAGTCCCGGTGGACGATCCCCGCATCGTGCGCGACTTGCAGCGCATCGCCGGTCTGATGCACGATGCTTCCCGCACGACCCGGCGCCAGAGACCCATCGACTTCGATCAGGTCGGTGAGCGACTTCCCCTCAATGAACTCCATCGCGAGGTAGATCAGCCCGTCCGGCGTCTCACCGAAGTCGTAGATGCCGCAGATATTCGGATGACTCAACCGGGAGGCGTTCGACGCTTCGCGGTTAAAGCGCGCGATCGCGTCGGGGTCGCTGTTCATCCCCGGGTTCATCACCTTGAGCGCACTCTTCCGCCCCATCTTCACATGCTCGGCGAGGTACACCGTCCCCATGCCCCCTTCGCCGAGCTTCTTCAGGATGTGGTAGCGATCGGCGACCACCGAGCCGAGGAGGTCTGCCGTGCCGGCGGCCGAACGCAGCGCCGTGCCATCACGCGGGCAGAATCGCTCGCTGAGGGGATACTCCGTGCCGCAGGTCGGACAGGTCTTCTGATCGCTCACACACTCTCCACACGCAGGGTCTGGTCGCCGAGCAGGATGCGTTGGCCGGCCTTTACTGGCTTCTCACCACGGACCGCGACGGCAATGCCGTTGCGGCTTCCAAGATCTAATACAATGAACTCGAGGTCCTCGCTGCGTACTTCGGCGTGACGCCCGCTCATCGTCTGGTCGTACGGAAAGATCCAATCGCCCTCGTTACGTCCAATCACGACGGATCGCGCCGGGGAAAGGTGACAGCTGTCCCGCGCGCTACCGTCCGCACGCAGCTGCTGGAGTACCGCAACGTCGGCACTGGGGACCGCGGAGCCAAGCCGACGCGTGGCATCGGCCTCGGGTGGATTCGGCCCTGGATATCCGAGGCGCCGGAAGCGAAGGATCTGCGAGCCGATCAGGACCGAATCGCCATCCTGCAGCTTGTAGGGCTCCGTCTGGTAGAGCCACGTCCCGTTGCGTGAGCCGAGATCGCGCAGGTACAGCTGGCCGTCACGGAACGAGAGCTGCGCGTGCACGGGACTCATGTACACGTCATCGCCGAACCGCAGTTCGCCATCGGCACGGCCAATCGTGGCATCGGCCCGTTCCAGCATCACGGTGCGTGTGACGGCCCCCGCCGAGTTGAGCAACGCGATCTTGGGGCCGGAGACGGTCGCGCGCGCCGAAAAGACGGCCGTGGGGTTCGGCGCGGAGGGCGGCTCGGCGGTCATGGTCACGCGCGCGCCGCAAGTCGCGCAAAAAATATCCACGCCGGGGACCACGACCGTCCCGCACGATCCGCAGAGTGCGCTGCTGAGCTCCGGCACCGGCGCGGCGGCGACTACGCGCCCGCCACACTTCGGGCAGAAGGGAAGCGAGGGGTCGATCGGCGTCGCGCAGTAGCGGCAGGGGGTCTTCATCCCTGCGCCTGCGCTCGAGCCTGTCGCCGGGGTCTTGGAGATGCGCGTGTCCGGAATCCCCTGGCTCGCACGCCGGTCCATGGTCGCGGCCCCCGCGCCGCCTGGCACGGGAATGACGCGCGCGCCGCTCGAGACGACGGGCTTGCCGCAGTCAAGGCAGAACTTTGAGAGCGGGTCGTTCTCTCGTCCACAAAAGACACAACGAATCACAGGCGCGGTTTTCCCAGTATTGAGGGGGTGAGGCGAATATACGGAGAGGTCCGAGGGGAGGGGAGAGGTGAGGGTGCCGTCCCTATGAATCCAAGCTAGACTCCGGCCATGCGTCACGCCCACAGCCTTGCGGCTTGCCTCTGCTTGCTCGTGCTCTCTGCGCCCGTCCTTCGGGCACAGGCGAGCGTGCGCGGGATGCTGTTCGACTCATTACGGACTGTCGCCCCGATCGCCAACGCGATCGTCACGGTGGAGGGACGTCCGGAGCGGACGCGAACCGACGGTCGCGGTCGCTTTCGGTTCATTGCGCTCCCCGTGGGCGTCTGGACGCTACGATACCAAGCGCCTTGGTTGGACTCCCTCGCAGTGCCCCCCCTCACGCGCCGCGTTGAGGTCTTCGCCGGAGCGGAGGTGCCGGACATCGTGCTCGCGACCCCCTCGTTGGACAGTTACCAGCGGGCGCTCTGCGGTGCCTTGCTCGACGAGGACACCGGTATTCTGCGCGGGGTTCTCCGCGACGCGAATGCCGACCCGCTGGCGCGCGTCTTCGTAGGCGCCATCTGGGCAGAGGCAAGGGTCGCCGCCAGCGGGGTCACGAACACCCTCGTGGGAACGATCGATACCACCGACGCCAGCGGCGGCTTCGCCCTGTGCGGCGTGCCGCGATACACGACCTTTCTGGTGCGCGCCGGCGATGCGAGCTTTGGGACCGAGGAACTCGTGCTCACCCTCGAGGGATACTTGGCGCGTCATCTCGAACTCGTCGCCGGACCATCGGATGGGCGCGGAACTATCACCGGGCGCGTGACCACGAAGCAGGGCCGCGAGGTCCCGTCGCCCACCGTGAGCATTCCGGGCGATTCGGTGCACGGCGCGCGGGGCGACGCGGCGGGGCGCTTTTCGCTGTACGGCCTCCCCCTGCGCTCGATGCAGCTCTCCCTTCGCGCCATCGGCTTTCTCCCACGGTATGTACTCGTGAATCCCGCCGCCGGAGCGATCGACCTCGGGGACGTGGGGCTCGATGACGTGGCGCAGGAGCTCTCGGCGATCCGAATCACCGCGCTCGCCACCACGCTCGATGAGCTGGAGTTTCGCCAGCGCCAACGGGTGGGAGGCGGCATCTACCTCGACGAGGCAACGCTCCGGCGCTATTCGGTCATCACCGCGACGGTCCTGGCGAATCACTCCATCGCCGTGCGCTCCACGGGGGGGCGTTACCCGGGTACCCTGCTCCGGCGCGGCGCGGATACCTGCCGACCGCGTTTTTTTCTTGATGGCGTGGAGTGGGGCATTCCCCGCGACGGCGTCGAGGAGGTGGTGATCATGACCAATGCCAAGCGGATCGAGGTCTACGAGGCGGCGCAAATGCCGGTGCACTATACCGATCTCGGCGGCTGCGGCGTGGTGCTGGTGTGGACGCGGTGAAGCTGGCGCTGCGTCGCGCCGCCGTCCGTCCGTATGCGCTCGCGCTGTGTTGGGCGCTCGCGCTGTGTTGGGCGCTTGGCCCGCTGGCGCTGGGTGCCCAAGTACGCCCCGATCTTGAGTGGCGGACGCTCTCGAACACTCGGTTCCGCGTGCACTATACCGCCGAGCTGGAAATGCTCGCGCGCCGGACGCTCGTGAATGCGTCGTGGGCCTACGACCAACTCGCGAACGACCTGCCGCCCCCGCGCGGCATCGTCGACATCGTCGTCGCGGACAACGTCGACTATGCCAACGGCTACGCGACGCCGTATCCGACCAATCGCATTGTCATCTACGCGCGCCCTCCTGTGGACGAGCCGACGCTGCGCAATCATGCCGATTGGAATCGCATCCTCGTCACGCACGAACTCGTCCACATCTTCCACCTCGATCGCGTTGGCGGCATCTGGGCGCTCGGGCAACGCGTCTTCGGGCGCGCGGCCCCGCTCTTTCCGAATCGCTACGGACCGAGTTGGTTGATCGAAGGCATCGCCCTGCACTACGAGACGCGGCTCACCGGCACCGGACGCCTCGGCGGCACCGAGTTCCCCGCGCTCGTGCGTGCCCTCGCACAGTCGCACGCGCTTCCGCCGCTCGACGCCATCACCTCCCCGCGGCCGTTCTTCCCCGGGGCGAATACGCCATACCTGCTCGGCGCGTATCTCGTGGACCGCGCCGTCCGCAGCAACCCCGCGCGCTCACCCGGTGAGGCCATGGCGCGGCTGATCACGCAGACGAGCGGACGGATCATTCCGTGGCGGCTCGATGCCAGTGCACGCGCCGCGGTCGGAACCAGCTTCACGGCGCTCTACGCGAGCTGGCGGGACTCCGTGCATCGCGCGTGGGCCTGTGAGGCGGCTGCGCTGTGCGTGACCCAACGTTCTGGAGGGCCGCGCGGATGGAACGCGGCCTCGCCGCGATTCGGACCGGACGGCACGCTGCGCGTGGTGATGGATGACGTGCGTCGCATGCCCGGGCTGTACGAAGTCGAGGCGAACGGTCAGTTGCAGCGTCTGGCGCGACGCAACTCGGTCGATGCCAATGTGCCAATGGACGACGAGCGTACCCTGTACTCGGAGTGGGACCGCACCGATCCCTACTCCGTGCGCAGCGACCTCTACCTCGGCACGGGGCATGCGCGGCGGCGACTCTCTGTGGGCGCGCGCCTCTCGGCCCCTGATGTGCATCTGGAGAGCGGGCAGATTGTCGCGGTGCGGAGTGCCCCGGGGACGACTGAACTGATCCTGCTCGACGGGCCCGATGGCGTGCCGCGTATGCCGCGCGTGCTCGCGCGCGGCTCGCTCGATCGCAACTGGAGCGATCCGCGCTGGTCGCGCGATGGGCATCGCATTGCCGCCTCGCAATGGGAGCGTGGCGGACGCACCAGCATCGTGGTGCTCGACACGCTGGGCGCCGAATTGCAGCGCTTCGCGCCCCGCGCCACCGACCGCGACGATCGCCAGCCGCTTGTGGCGTCACCGGTCTGGTTGCCGGGAGACACGCTGGTGCTGTTCACGAGCGATCACGACGGGGTGTCGCGGGTGTATCGCGGCGACGTGCGGACGGGGGCGTACGCGATGCTCTGGAGCACGGCGACGGCCTTGCGTGCCCCCGATGTCTCGCGCGATGGTCAGCGACTCGCCGCGCTTGAGTTGCGCGCCGATGGGTGGGCCGTGGTGACGCGTCCGATGCCGCCAGCGGATGCCCTGCTACCAGCGACAACGGTGCGTGACGACGCCGACGTCGACGCCGACGGGACGCCGACTGCCGACACTTCGCTGGCGTCCGGCCGTC
>CAYUMN010000050.1:0-17251 GCA_964445835.1 uncultured Gemmatimonas sp. | reverse complement strand
TGATGATGGCACTCCGCACTTCTGTCTCGCGCTGCGCGTTGGCGCTTTCGTTCGCGCTGTTCCTGACTGCCTGCGACAAGCTCAAGGCGGTCGTGGGCGGGACGGGGACTCCGGCCGACTCTGCTGCCGCCGCGGATTCGTCCGATTCAGGCGGCTCGACGGCCGCGAACGTGAATCTTCCGGTCGTGGCGGGAGAGGTCTCGGAAGGCGACCTCGTGCTCACGATCAACACGACGGGGCAGGTGCGGTCGGATTCCGAAGGACGCATTCGCAGCGAGGTGGCGGGTACCGTTTCGCGCGTGCTGGTGCGTCCGGGTGAGCGGGTGCGTCGCGGGCAGGCGCTGGTGGAGCTCGATTCGCGTCCCTTTGACTTGGATCTCGCGGAAGCCGAGGTCGCGCAGCAGCAAGCGTTGCAGCAATACCAGGATCTGTATCGCCCCGACTCGGCGGCGACCGGTGTGATGCCGTCAGCGACGCGGCTCGATGCCTTTGTGATTCGTTCTGGGCTCGCAGCGGCGCGGGTGCGGTTGGATCGCGCAAAGCTCAACCGCGAGCGCTCCACGATTGCGGCGCCGTTCAATGGCACGGTCGATCGCGTGGCCGCGGTGCTTGGCGATCGCATCACGGCGGGGCAGGATGTCGGCACGTTGGTGGATCTTGAGAACCTGCGTGTCGAAGCGGCGGTGCTGGAGCATGACCTGCCATTGATCCGCATCGGTGGCGAAGCGGTCGTCACGAGCGCGGCGATTCCGGGGCAAGCACTCACCGGGCGCGTTTCGGCGATTCTCCCAATGGTCGACAGCACCACGCGCGCCGGGCGTGCGTATGTGCGGCTCACGGGCGGCGGCGCGTTGCGCCCGGGCATGTATGCCGATGTGCGCCTCGAGGCCCAGCGACTTGCGGGACGTCGGTTGGTGCCGGCGCGCGCGATCATTGAGCGCGATGGTCGTCCGCTGGTGTTCGTGGTGCGCGATGGACGCGCGCAGTGGACGTATGTGCTGCCAGGGCGCACGAATGGACGTGAGACGGAGATCCTGCCCGACTCGGTGAGCGGGATCATTCCGGTGAATGTGGGCGATCAGGTGATCATTGAAGGACACCTGACCCTGACGCACGATGCGCCGGTGCGCGTGGTCGCGGCGCGTGAGCGTGCGCCCGGCGCGCGGGACTAAGCGCTCCGAATGTCGCTCGTCTCCTTCGCCGTCCGTCGTCCGGTGACGACGGTGGCCGCGACCTTGGCCATTGTGCTGCTGGGCAGCGTCTCGATCACCCGGTTGCCAGTGACGCTGTTGCCGGACGTCACGCTCCCCGTGCTCACCGTGCGCACGACGTACACGGGTGCCGCGGCAGAGGAAGTGTCGCGATTCGTGGCAGAGCCGGTGGAGTCTGCGGTCGCGGCGACGCCGGGATTGACCGAGCTTCGGTCGGTGAGTCGCAATGGCGAGGCCGTGACGACGATGCGATTCGCGTGGGGCACCGACATGCCCACGACGATTCTCACCGTGCGTGAGCGGCTCGACCAAGCGCGCGCGCGTCTTCCCGAGGGAGCGGCGCGTCCGACGCTCCTCACGAGTGATCCCGGAGAGCGACCGATTGCGGTGATCGGCCTCACGGGGCTGAACGATCTCCGCCTGCTGGGACGCACCGCGCTCGATGTGCATGCACGCCGCCTCGAGCAGATCGGCGGCGTCGCGAGCGTGGCGGTGGTCGGCGCACCCGAAGACGAAATTCGCATTGAAGTCGATCCCGAAAAGATGCGCGCACTTGGCCTCTCGACCAACGACGTCGCGACCGCCGTGCAGAATGCGAATGCCAATGGTGCCGGCGGCACGATCCGGCGCGGGCAGTTCCGCTTCTCGGTGCGCGCGCTCACGGAGTTCCGTGCGCTCGATGAGATCGCGGACACTCCAGTTGGCCCGGTGAACGCGAATCTCCGGCTGCGCGACATCGCCACCGTGACGTCGACGCTGGCTGAGCCGCGCACCCTGACGCGGCTCGATGGCGGCGCGGCCGTCGGGCTCGTGGTCTACAAGGACGCCGGTGCCAACACGGTGTCCGTCACGCAGAACATGACCGACGTGATCGGGCAGCTCCAGCAGGAGTTCCCGAGCATCCGGATGCACGTGGTCGCCGCGCAAGCTGATTTCGTGGTGGACGCGCTCTCGAATCTCGGGCAGGAGATCCTGCTCGGCGGCGTGCTTTCGCTCGTGATGATCCTGGTGTTTCTGCGGCACTGGCGGTCGTCGATCGCGATCGCCGTGATTCTTCCGCTTTCGGTGATGCTGGCGCTCGTCTTCCTGCAGCTCTTCGATGTCACCGTGAATGTGCTGTCGCTCGGCGGGCTCGCGCTCGGTGTCGGATTGCTGGTGGATAACGCGATCGTCGTGGCCGATGCCGCGGGGCGAAAGTTCGTCGAGTCTCCTGAGATGTCGCACGATGATGCGACTATCGCGGCGACTGAAGAAGTGACGGGACCGCTGATTGCCGGAACGCTGACAACGCTGCTGGTGTTCGGTCCGATCATCTTCGTGAAGGGACTCGCGGCGGCACTGTTTCGCGATCTCTCACTGGCCGTGGTGCTCTCGGTCGGCGGGTCGTTGATCCTGGCGCTCACGCTGATGCCGGTGATGATCATTGGCCGTCGCAAGCTCGTGGCGCAGCAGCCGACTCCACGGGAGCCCGGGCCGACCGAGCAGAAGCTGATGGCTTTTGGTGAACGGTGCGCGAATGTCTACGAAGGGGGCATGGAGTGGGCGCTCAAGCATCCCGGCGCCATGCTCGCCTCAGGGATCGGGCTCGTGGGAGTGATGGTGATCTGCCTTTGGAAGATGCCGAAGGAGATCCTGCCGCAGGTGGATGAAGGCATGATCGTCGCCGCGCTGCAGCTTCCCGAGGGCACGAGCATCGAGGAGACGTCGCGGCAGGTGGGACGGGTCGAAGCGGCGGCGAAGTCACTCGGTTCGGAGGGTGTGTACTCGCGCGTAGGAATCGCCACGGACGAAGAGGTGCTCTCGGGTGCGGAGCCAGGCACCTCCGCGACCGCGCAACTTCTTGTGCCGGTGCCGGCCGATGCGGATGCGGCACGGTTCGCGACGCAGCTGCGCGAGGCGCTTCCGGACCTCGTTGACGGGGGCGCGCTCGCGCTCGATCTCGCGGGCCAGTCGGAGTTCGGGAGCCTGATCGGCCGCGAGGGGCGATTGGTGCGCGTCGAAGTCAGCGCGCGCACGTTGGCCGAGAGCCAGGTGTGGGCAGATTCTGTCCGTCGCCGGATGGCCACGCTCCCAACCTTGAGCGACGTGCGCGATGCGTACAGCACCACGCAGCCGCAGGTGGAAGTGCAGTTAGAGCGGGCGCGGCTCGCCGAACGTGGGATTCCGGTGCAGACCGTGCTGCGGGCCCTGCAAGGCGGGCTTGGCGGCGTGGGGGCGAATGAGCTGCGCGAGACGGATCGTCGGACGCCGATCCGCGTGCGCTATGCCGGGAACGCGAACGAGGATCTGCAGGTCGCGTTGGCAACACCGGTGAATGGTGTGCCGCTGAGCCAGTTGGTGACGACGCGTGAGGTCCGTGCGCCGATCGAGGTGGTGCGGGTGAACCAGCGTCCGGTGAGCATTGTCGAGGGACTCATTGAAGCGGGTGGCACCTCAAAGGCATCGAGCGATGTCGAGGTGCAGCTAGCTGCGCTCACCCCGCCGGCGGGCCTCACGTGGGCGATCACCGGTGCGGATGTCGAGCAGAAGCGCACGACGGAGCAGCTGGGTCTCGTGGCGTTGCTCTCGGTGGCGTTGGTGTTTCTGGTGCTCGCCGGTGAGTTCGCCTCGTTCACCATTCCGCTGGTCGTGATGATCACCGTGCCGCTGTCGGCGGCCGGCGGCTTTGTGCTGCTCTGGATGACGGGGCAGAGCATCAATGCCGTATCGTTGATCGGCATTGTGGTGATGATCGGCATGGCCGACAACGAAGCGGTCGTGAAGCTCGATGCCATTCGTCGGTTCCGCGACGACGGGCATTCCATTCACGACGCCGTGTTGCTGGGTGGGCGCCAGCGCCTGCGCGCGATCACGATGACGTCGTTGACGACCATCTTCGGTGTGTTGCCGCTCGTGTTCGGTTGGGGAAGCGGCGGCGCGCTGTATCAGCCGTTGGCCGCGGCGGTGATCGGTGGTGCGATCAGTGCGCAGATCGTGACCTTCTTTCTGCTGCCGGTGGCGTACGCGGAGTTGGAGCACTGGCAGGCGCGGCGTCTTGAGCGGGCGCAGGCGCCAGTGCGCGCCGAGCCATTGGCATGATTCGCTGGGCGGTGAGCCGGCCTGCCGTGGTCTGGGCCGTTGCCGTGGCGATATGTCTGGGTGGCGCGGTCTCGTTCACGCGCTTGGCACTCGCCACGCGCACCACGGTCGAGCTCCCGCGCCTGCAGGTGACGGCAGGATGGCAGGGCGCATCGGCGGAGCTCGTGGAGATGTATTTGTCGTCGCCTATTGAGGCGGCAGCGCAGGGGGTGCGCGGCGTCCGGAAGACGAGCAGCGAATCGCGCGATGGTCTCTCGCGGCTGACGATCGAACTCGATCCGAATGCGAATGTGCAGATGACGCGTCTCGCGATCCTTGAGCGCCTCGAGCTGCTGCGCAAGGATATCCCGCTCGGCGCGACGCCGCCGCAGGTGGGGAATCTGGTGCCGGAGGAGCTCGAGGAGCCGCCGCTGTTGCGCGTGCTCTTGAGCGGACCCTACACTCCCGGGGCACTGCAGCGCGTCGCCGACGATGTCTTCACCCCTCGGCTGAGCGCGGTGAACGGGGTGTCTGCCGTGAGCGTGAATGGCGGCACGGAGTTCGGTGCGAGCGTGTCGTACGATCCGCTGCTGCTGCGCCAGGTGGGAGTCGAGCCGCAAGTGCTGGCGAGTGCCATCAGCGAGTCGCGGCTCGTGCAGGCGCTTGGTACCGAGCGCCTCGGGGCGAGCAAGCGCGAGGTGGTGCTGCGGGATCAGCCTGATGCGCTCGAGGACCTTGAGGACTTGCCGATTCGTGGTCGCAGTGGGCGTGTGTTCCGGCTCGGCGAACTCGCGCAGGTGCGTCCGGAGGAAGACGCGCGGGGGCAGTTCTTTCGCGTGAACGGCAACACCGCGCTCGCGCTGACCATCACGCGCGAGGCGGGCGCTGACGCCATCAAGACGGCGGCCGGTGTGCGGACGGCATTGCAGGCGTTGGGACCGGAGCTTCCGGCGGGACTTCGTTGGCAGATCACGTCGGATGAGTCGAAAGAGCTCGATGAGCAGCTGACTGATCTGTTCGTGCGCAGCGGGATCGCCTTTGCGGCGGTCGCCCTCCTGCTGCTCATTGCGCTTCGGAACGTGCGGGCGGTCGCGCTCGTGATGGGAAGTGCGGCGATCGCGATCGCCGGTACGGCACTCGGTCTCTTCCTCCTCGAGATTCCGGCGAACATGCTGACGCTCGCCGGACTCGGCATGGGCATCGGCGTGCTGGTGCAGAACGGGCTCGTGGTGGTGGAGCGATTGCGCGGGACATCGGATACGCCGGAGGGGCGCGCTGCGGTGGCGGAGCGGATGGCGCCGGCGGTGCTCGGGTCGACGCTGACGACGACCGTGGTGCTCTTTCCGTTCTTGTATCTGCAAGGGAATGCACGCGCCGCGTTCTTTCCGTTCGCGGCGGCCTTTGCCCTCGCCCTCGCCTGTTCGATTCTCTCCGCGTTGGTGATGATCCCCGCGCTGGCCAAGGGGCATGGGCTGACCGAGACGCATTGGCCGCGCGGGCAGCGCGTGTACGGATGGATGGTCAAGAAGACGATTCGCTGGCGCTACGTGACGTTGACTGTTGCAGCGTTGGCGATGATCGGGCTCACGTGGGTCTTCGTGAAGAAGATCCCTCGGTTCGCGTTCGGTGGATTCGGGCAACAGCGCAACAGCGTGCAGGTGAGCATCAGCTTCCCACGCGGGTCAGATCCCGCAGGGCTCGATGCGGCGATGCGCGAGATGGAGCGCGTTGTCGTGGGATTCGCCGGCGTGAAGGAGGTGATCGCGCAGAGTCGCGGGACGTTCGGTGCGGGGATGCTCGTGACGTTCACACCCGAAGCGGAGAACAGCGCCGCGCCGCTGCAGGTGCAGGAGATGCTCACCGCGCGGGCCGTATATGTGGGAGGAGCGAGCATCTTCGTGGCGGGGCAGGGACCGGCGTTCAGTTCGGGCGGCGGCGGCGGGTCGAGCGCGAACTTCCGTATTCGGGTGCTGGGCTATTCGTATGCGGCGGTGGCGGAACTCGCCGAGGATCTGCGGTCACGGTTGGAGCGGATCACGCGGGTGCGGAACGCGGTGGTGACGAGCGCGAGTTTCTTTGGCGGCGACAAAGCCTTCGCCGTGACGCTTGAGCCCGATCGCGATGCCTTCGCGCGCTACGGCGTAACGGCGCAGACCTTCACGCAGGCCGTGGCGCGCGAGGTGCGCGGGCCGGTGGGTGGGCAGCGCCTCGAGATTGGTGGCGAGGAGATCCCCATCAGCGTGAAGGCGAAGGGGGCGCGGGAGCGGTCGCTCGACGAGTTGCGTGATGCGCTCGTGCCCACGCAGCGCACCACGCCCGTGCGCATTGCCGATCTCTCGCGGGTGGATGAACGCGAGCAACTCGCGGCGGTGACACGCGAGGACCAGCAGTATGTGCGGATCGTGGCCTATGAGTTTCGCGGGCCCAATCGTTTGGCGAATCGCACGCATAAAGCGTTCATGAATAGCATCAGCGTGCCGCCTGGATTCACCGTGCAGGACGCGCAGCTGTTCGACCAGAACCAGGACACCAGTCAGCGCGGGCTCTGGCTCGTGTTCGGGCTGGGTATCGCGTTGGTGATCCTCTCGGTCGCGATGGTCTTCGATTCGGTATGGGGCGCGGCAATGGTATTCGCCTCACTGCCGATCGCGTTGGCTGGCGTGGTGGCGGCTTTCTGGGTGGCTGATGCGGCCTTCACACGCGAGGCGGCCGTCGGCGTGATCCTCGTGGTGGGGCTCGCGGTGAATCAGAGCATCCTGCTGGTGGATGCCGCACTCGAACGGCGGCGCGCCTCTACGAGGGGGAGTCTGCGGGCGGGGCGCGTGTATCGCGCGGCGCTCGACCGCTCGGGGATGATCATGATGGTCACGCTCACGACGATCGCGTCACTGGTACCGCTCGCGGTGGGGACGAGTGCGAGCACGCTGTTCGGGGCGATCGCGTTGGCCACGGCGGGGGGAACCCTCGCCGGGACGGTGGGGGCGATGCTGATTCTGCCAGCGTTGCTGGCGGGGCGACGGCCCAGAACGACCTAGGCCGCGCGCGGCAGAGGCCCGCTCGACCCCTGCGTCGTTCAGCCTCTTGGCACTGTTGGTGACAGACACGAAGTTCTCCAGGCGATCCCTCCGGGGTGGCGTCGGGGGCATGCGCGTCTCGCGCTGCTGAACGAAGCAGCTGCTCAAACTCAATCTTCTCTGGGCCGGACTCTGCCTGTTCGGCGCGGTGTATTTTGTATGCGTGGCAATCGCACCCCCGTTTCGTCTCTTTCACTGAGAGTCCGTCATGCGCGTCCGCGCACTGCTCGCCGCCTTCGCCCTCACGCCGCTCGCCGTCTCCGCGCAGGAACATGCGCACGCCGGCAACGACCACGCCAAGATGGAGCATCCGGTCACGGTGGTGGTGATCGTGCGCCACGCCGACAAAGCCGCGCAGCCGGCGGCGGATCCGCCGCTCACCGAGGCCGGAACAGCGCGCGCGCAGGCGTTGGCCGAGATGCTCAGGAACGCGAATGTCGCGGCGGTGTTCCACACGCCGACCGTCCGCACGCGCGAGACCGCGCTCCCCACGGCCCGGCAGTTCGGACTCACCCCTGAGGTGCTCCCGCTCGGACCGGCCGCGGTGCACGCCGAGGTGGTTGCCGAGGCGGTCCGCAAGCACGCCGGAAAGACGGTGCTTGTCGTTGGGCACTCGAACACGGTCATGAAGTACATCGCGGCCCTTGGCGGCCCAGTACGCCCCGACCTCTGCGACCACCAGTACGACGGCATTTACACCTTGGTGATTGCCCACGGGGAGACTCGCGTGGTGGAGGGGCGCTACGGCCCGCCGAATCCCGCCGCGACGGCCCCGTGTGCAACCATGATGGCCCCCACTTCGCGCCCCTAAAGCCTCCTGAAGCCCCCCGAAAGCGGCGCTGCCACGCTGACTCGGGCGCTGCGCGGCCAAGAGAGCCGCCGGGGTGGAGAAAAGGGTAGCGAAGCGGGTGCCGGACGGGCAGATTTCGCCCAGTAACGCCCCCCTTTGGAGCCCCCTCGGACATGGCCGTCGCCACGCTGGACACCCTGATCACACTTGAGGACCTGCGCGCTGCGGCCCGGGTGCTCAAGGGTGTGGCTGTTCGGACCCCGCTGCTCCCGGCCGAGGCCCTGAGCGAGCTGCTTGGCGCGCAGATCTACGTGAAGCCCGAGGTGCTCCAACGAGGGGGCGCGTTCAAGTTCCGAGGTGCCTACACCTTCCTCGCGCAGCTCTCGCCCGCCGACCGGGCGTGCGGGGTGATCACCGCGAGTTCGGGGAATCACGGGCAGGCGGTCGCGCTGGCGGCGAAGCTCTTTGGCGTGAAGGCGACGATCGTGATGCCAACGAATGTGCCGCGCGCCAAGAAGGACGGCGCGGTGCGTCTCGGGGCGCGTTGCCTCTACCACGGGGTGACGACCGCCGAACGGATGGAGAAGGCGCACGAGATCCAGCGCGCCGAGGGGCTGACGTGGGTGCCGCCGTTCGATGATCGCACGATCATCGCGGGGCAGGGGACCTGCGGACTGGAGATCGTTGAGGATCTGCCAGAGGTGGAGACGGTGGTGGTGCCGATCGGCGGTGGCGGGCTGAGCTCCGGTGTGGCGCGCGCAATCAAGTTGCTGCGTCCGAATGCCCGGGTGGTGGGCGTGGAGCCGGAAGGGTCGCCGAAGTTCACGAAGGCGCGCGCGGCGAACGAGCCGGTGACGATTCCGGCGAATCCCGACGGCCTGGCCGATGGGTTGCTCGCGGTGCGGATCGGTACGCAGAACTTCCATCATCTGCAGGCGGATCTGGATGAGGTGGTGACGGTGCGCGACGGGCTGCTTCCGTGCGCGATGCAGTTCATGCTGGACCGGATGAAGCTGGTGACGGAGCCGAGCGGCGCGATCACGATCGCGGCGTTGTTGGATAGGCTCGTGACGCCGAAGGGGCCCACCGTGGCCATCCTGAGCGGCGGAAACATTGAATACGACGGCATTCGCGCGTTGCTTGGCGCGGGCGCCCCTGAGGGAACGACCTGATGCCGATGCGCTGCCCGACCTGCGGCACACAGTATGGTGATGAAGCCCGGTTCTGCACCAAGGACGGGGCGCGGCTGGCGACCGCGGATGTGTCCGCCCGGGCGACCGCGGCGCGGCATCCGGATGCGCCGATCGCGGAACCCAATAGCGGTCCCGCGACGAGCCACGCGAACATGACGGGACAGGTGCTGGATCGTCGCTACCTGATCGTGAAGAAGGTGGGTGAGGGAGGCATGTCGTACGTGTATCTCGCGCGCGACGTCTCCACTGAGCAGCGCTATGCGATCAAGATCCTCTCGCCGTCGCTCGCCCAGGAAGCGAACGCGATGGCGCGGCTCCGGCGTGAGGCGGCGCTCGGCATTCGATTGGCGCATCCGAACGTGTGCCATATCGTGCGCATGGGTGAGACGGAGGAAGGGCTTGTGTATGTGGTGATGCCGTTCGTCGAGGGAGAGATCCTCTCGGACCGCAATTATCGCGTCGGACTGACGACGCTCGCGGATACGGGGCGCTTCATCACGGAGATCGCCGATGGCCTGCAGGTCGCGCACGCGCTGGGCATTGTGCATCGTGACTTGAAGCCTGAGAACATCATGGTCTGCAAGAAGTCCGACGGCACCGAGTTTGCTGTCGTGATGGACTTCGGATTGGCGAAGGAACGGAAGGCGAGTGGCGAGTTGCAGAAGCTCACGGCGACGGGGATCATTCTTGGCACGCCGGAGTTCATGAGCCCGGAGCAGTTGCGCGGGAAGCCGCTCGACGCGCGCACGGACATCTATTCGCTCGCGCTCATGACGTATGAGATGCTCACCGGCAAGCTGCCGTTCGAGGGCAGCAATCAGCAGGCGATGATGATCGCGCGCCTCCGGAACGATCCGATTCCCGCGAAGAATCGTCGTCCCGACCTTCCCGATAGTCTGGATGTGGTGCTACTGAAGGGGATGGCCCGCGAAACGACCGATCGATACGCGACGGCTCCAGAGTTCGCGGCCGCGTTGCGCGCGGCGATCGGCTGACGTTGGCTCTCGGAACCCGCGGCGGTTTCCGTCGCGGCCTGTGGACGGGCGGTCGGAGCGGCTTTGGTGCGGCGCTGCCATCAAAACTGCGTTCTGCACTGCGTTCTGCGCTTCGTTCTGCGCTTCGTTCTGCGGTCCAGTCCGCCGTGTGCCTCGTCATCGCGCTTGCGATATCGCTGTCGCCGGCGTTGGCGCAGGGCACCTATCGCAGTGCGACCGTGGCGCCCTCGCGCGCCGACTCACTGCTCGCGGTCGGCCGACTCGCCGCCGTGGAGCGGACTCTGTATGCCGCCGCCGATGCCCGCCCGCGCGCGCCAGAGCCGCGCGGGGCACTGGGAGCGTACCTCGCCTCGCGCGGCCGATTCCGCATTGCGGAGATCCTCTTTCAGGAGGCGCAGCGATTCGGGGCGGATCCGCGCACCGTGCACCGCGCGATTGCGGTGATGGCGCCGTATCGCGTGCGTGTGGCGGCTGGAGCCCTCGTCGCGGTGCCGATGATGGCGACGACCGACGCCTCGGCGCTCTTCGCCTTTCCGGTCCAAGCGACGCGCGGGGAGTTCCGGGCGCTGCTTGATCCCCGCGTGCGCGGGGTGGTGCTCGGGCGCGGCGCGGCCGCGGCGTTCGCGATTCGTGATGGTCGCGTCTCCGTGCGGATCGGGGAGCGTCGACTCGATGGCCTGGAGGCGGCGGTGGACTCCGTTGCGATGCCCGACGAGGTACGTATCGGGCTTGATGTCCTCTGGGGTCTGCAGCCGCAGGTGGACGAGCGCGCGGCCATGTTGACGCTCGGACGCGCGCCGGACCCGGGTAGCATCACGGGACGCGTGGAGCAGATTCCGTTCGTGTTGACCTTCCCCGGGATGCTGCTCGTTCCGCGCGTTGGTGCGCCGCCATTCACGTTGGAGAGCCGCGCCGGGCGTGCACTGTTGCGCGGTGCCCGATGGCAGATCGACGCGGCCACGGCAACACTTCTTGTGGAGCGCTGAGATGCCCTCGCTGAGTGCACGGCTGTCGAACATGATTGCCCGCGTGACGGTGAAGCGCGTGCTCAATGGTCCCGAACTGAAGTTGCATGCGGTGCGTCGCGCGATAGCCTCGCGCACGGGGCTGCCGAATGCCTTTCCCTCGGGCGTGCGCGTCGAGCCCTCGACGGTCGCGACACTTCCGGGTGAGTGGATCACCCCGGCGCAGGTCCAGCACGACGGTGTGATTGTCTTCATGCATGGCGGCGGCTACCTCGCGGGGTCGCCCAAGACGCATCGCGCACTCACGACCTGGCTGGCGCACCGCGCAGGGATGCGCCTCTTCTCGCTGGATTATCGACTCGCACCAGAGGCGCCCTTTCCCGCCGGACTCGATGATGCGGTGCGCGCGATGCACGCGATCGTCGCGAGCGGCACGCCGATGTCGAAGATCGTGCTGTGTGGCGACTCTGCCGGCGGCGGACTCCTGCTCGCCACCATGCTCAGGCTTCGCGATGAAGGTGCGCCACTTCCCGCCGGGGCCGCACTGATCTGCCCGCTGACGGATTGTACCGGGCAATCGAAGTCACTGGTGACGAACGCGGAGTCGGAGCCGTTGCTCGGACTCCGCCACCGGGATGTCGCGATGAAGCTCTATGCGGGGAAGACGCCGCTCGAGCATCCGTATCTCTCGCCGCTCTATGCCGATCTGCGCGGGCTTCCACCGATGCTTGTTGAGGCGAGTCGGATCGAAGTGCTCTGGGATGATGCCGCGCGCTTTGTCGAGAAGGCGAAGGAGGCCGGAGTCGACATGACCTTTGTGCCGCACGACGGGCTCGCGCACGACTGGCAGGTGATGGTGCCGTTCACGCCAGAGTCACGCGCGTCGGTGCGGCGGATCGGGGCGTTCCTGGCGACACTTATCGCCCGCGCGCCTTGAGCTCGACCATCAAGCAGCGGTCCTGCACCACATCGATTCCCGACTCCGCAAGCTTCTGCGCGACCTCGTCATTGCGGATCCCCGTCTGGAACCAGACCGCCCGCGGCCGCGCGGCGAGCAGGTCATCAAGATGGGCGGCCAGATCCTGCGGCCGTCGAAAGACATCCACCAAGTCGACGCGGTCGTCGATCGCGCCTACGCTGCGATAGACGCGCTCGCCGAGCAGTTGGGTGAGATAGGGGTAGTAGACGGGGATCGGATAGATCGTGAGGCCCGCGCGCTGCGCGTACTCAGGGACGAAATACGCCGGCGCGCCTGTTTCCGATGTCTTGATGCCGAGGACGGCCACGGTGCGCACGCGTGCGAGCAGATCGGTAATCTGCGCCTCGGTGGTGAGCAGGTGCTGTTGCCAGGATTCCGACAGGGCGCGCTCCCAGCGCAGGGTGAATGGGAAGCCTCGCGTCGCGCGCGTCCCTTGTCAATCCGAATGTTCTTGGGGGTAATACTTACGGGGGTGTTCCGGTAGATTTCGGGGCTGTAGAACCCTTCCCCCCGATTGGAGTTCCCCCATGCGGATGCTCGTCCTCGGCGCTGGCCTGCAAGGCTCGGCGTGCGCCTACGATCTACTGCAGAACGACGCGATCACCGAGGTCCGTCTCGCGGACCGCACCGTCGAACACCTGCCAAAATTCCTCCAGCCCTATATGGGCGGAGAGCGCCTCAAGCTCATCACGCTCGATGTGAAGGACGCCGCTGCCGTGGCCAAGGCCATGGAGGGGGTGAAGTCCGTGATGTGTGCGCTGCCGTACTATCTCAATCTCCCGATGACCGAAGCCGCGATCGCGGCCGGTGCGCATTTCGCCGATCTCGGCGGCAACACCGAGATCGTGCAGCAGCAGAAGTCGCTGAACGCCGCCGCGGCCGCGAAGGGCGTCACGGTGGTCCCGGACTGCGGTCTCGCCCCAGGCATGGTGAACATTCTCGCGCAGATGGGGATCGATCGTCTGGACGAGACCTCATCGGTGCGCATCTACGTGGGCGGTTTGCCACAGCATCCGACGGGGCCGCTGAAGTATCAGATCGTGTATTCAATTGAAGGAGTGCTCGACTACTACACGACGCGCAGTTGGATCGTGCGCGGCGGAAAGCGCGTGCAGGCGACGGCGCTCAGTGAGATTGAGCCGGTGCAGTTCGACGCACCGGTGGGCGAGCTTGAGGCGTTCCACACGGCGGGTGGCCTCTCGACGATGGCGCACCGCTACGAAGGAAAGATCCAGGAGATGGAGTACAAGACGCTGCGGTACCCCGGGCACGCGAAGATTATGGAAGCGATCCGCGAGCTCGGGCTCATTGACGACACGCCGGTGGATGTGAAGGGCACAATGGTCGCACCGCGTGATGTGGCGATCGCGCAGATGCAGCCGCGCCTCTTCAAGAAGGAGAGCCCGGACCTCGTTGCGCTACGCGTGGTGGTCAAGGGCACGAAGGGGGGGAAGCCCGCGTCGCACACCTTCGAGCTGGTGGACCGTATGGATGTCGCGCAGGGCATCAGCGCGATGATGCGCGCGACCGGGTACTCGCTCTCGATCACGGGTCAACTGCAGGCGATGGGTACGGTGTCGCCCGCCGGTGTGCACACGCCGGACGAGTGCATGCCGGGCGAGCGGTACGTCACCGAACTCGGCAAGCGCGGTGTGCTGATTCGTCAGATCGTGGGGTAGTAGATGAACGAGCTGGTCGGATCGAGCTAGCCGGATCGCGCGACCGGCGGTAGGATACCCCGATCACCTGCACCGGGAGGAGGAAAGAATGCCAGAGAATGCGTTCGTTGTCCGGACCTTCCAGAACAGCATTGAAGCAGAGTTCGCGCGGGCCGTCTTGGATGCCAATGGCATCGCCAGCATGCTGTTGCGGGACAACGCCGGTGGGATGCTTCCGTTTCTCGACGTGATGCATCCCGTGCGCCTGGTGGTCAGACAGATGGATGTGGACACCGCGGTGCGCCTCCTCGATGCAACGGCGGCGACCGATCCGAATGGCAAAGAGCCCCCGCTCGTCAGTTAGCGGGACGACGCAGCGAGGGTCGCGCCCATCGCATCGATGGCGGAGCGGGCGCGGCCCAGCTCGGGGCCATTGTAGAGGAACGAAAAGGCGAGGAGCTCCCCGCTCCGTGTGCGCACGTAGCCGCCGAGTGAGATCACTTCGTTCGTGGTACCGGTCTTGGCGTGCAGGTTGTCCTCGGCCGGCGTGCGTCGCATCCGGCCGCGGAGCGTCTCCGTGCGCCCGGCGACGGGGAGTGTGGCGGCAAAGACTTCACCCCAGGGTGCGCTCCGGGCGTAGCCCAACAGCTGGACCATTGAACGCGCCGTCACGCGGTCGAGTGTTGAGAGCCCGCTGCCATCGGCGGCGTACACGGCATCAGGCGACGCGCCGACCCGTGAGGTAAGAAAGGTGCGCAGCGAGGCATTGCCCGCCGCCGCGGAACCTGACGCAGTTCCCGAGCGCGACGCATTGCGGAACAGCAACTCGGCGAAATGGTTGTTGCTCTCGCCATTCATGGTCACGAGGAGCTGCGCGAGCGGCGGCGATCCCCAGGCGGTGAGATTCAGGGCGGCGGGTGGCGCGGGCTGCACGCGGACGCCGCCATCCACCACAATGCCTCGGCGTTCGAGTGCGGCGCGGAACGAGGCCGCGGCGAATCGCTCCGGCTGTTCGACGACGACTTGGTATCGGCGCTCGGGACTCAGCGCGCCGATCCATCCGTTCACGCGAAAGCGATCCGCGGTCGTATCCTGCCACACACGGATCATCGCGCCGCGCGAGCCGCGACGGACCGTCACCGTGGACTGGATGGGGAGGCCGTAGAGTGCCTCCTCGAACTGCACCGTCGCCCCGCTGGCCGTGGACCGCACGATCACATGCGCCAGGTTCTCATTCACGCTCAGGGCAGAGACGCGCGCGGCGTAGCCCGCCTGCAGATAGCGTGTGCGCCAGCCTTCTGGGACGCGACGATCCTCGAAGGCGGAGGCATCGCCTACGACATCTCCCGTGATGCGGCGCACGCCGGCATTCCACACCAGATCGGCAATCGCATTCATCGGCGAGACGCCATCGTTCCAGCTCGCGTAGCGGGGCGAGAGCGAGGGGTCGCCGGCGCCCTTCATGTAGAGATCACCGCCGAGCGTTCCGTCGGGAGCGATTGCGCCAACGCGGAGGATCTCCGTCCGGAACTGATGTGCGGGGCCGAAGCGCTCGAGCGCCATCGCGGCGGTGTAGAGCTTCATGGTCGATGCCGGAAGGAGCAGGGCATCAGGACTGCGCGCGAAGAGCGTGTCGCCGCGCGTGAGGGAGACGACCATGACTCCCCAGTCGCCGCGGGTGGTGGACTGTGCGAGGAGCGCGCCGAGATCGCGATTCAGCTCTCCCGCGCCCGTGGGCTGCGTGTGCGAAAGCGGAACCGGCACTGCTCTTCGCGCCGGCGCCGGGCGTCGAGCGGCGGTTGGGGCGGGCGGACGTGCGACGGTTCCCGTGGGGCGTGTGGCCTGCGCGAACGCACCGGTAGCCCAGAGGAGGGCACCGGCGAGGGCAGCACAGAGGGTCGGGATCCGGCGCATCACCGGATGTTAGTACCCGGCGCGAGCGGCTCAAGCCCGTTGACGCCTGAAATCCCCACCGGTGCGTAGGTCAGGCGCGGGCCTTTGCGCCCGATCGGGCGCCCGGTCGGGCACCTGCTTGCGCACCTGCTTGATCGTCACGCTGGGAGGTCGACCAGCGGAAGAAGATCAGCGACGCGAGCAGATAGAAGAAGAGCCCACCGGGAATCCACATGATGAGTCCCCCGAGCCGCTGATCCTCGAGCGGGGAGAGATCCCAGAGCCGTGGCGCGCTCGCGTAGGTCGGATACAGCACGTGATCGGCATACACGATGAACACCGAGATGACGGTCATCGGAAGCGTCATCAGGAAGCTGTACAACATTTGCCCCGGAAAGCTGAGCCGCGGGAGCTCGGGCAGGGGCGAGAGCAACGGCCACCACATGATCACCGCACCCACGAGGAACATCAGGTGCTGCAGGATATGCACTTCGTGGTAGAACATCGCCGAGTTGTAGAGTGGCGGGAGATGCCACGAGGCGAGAATCAGGTTGAAGATCGTGAAGGCGGCGCGCGGAGTGGTGACGAACTTCGCGACCCTGTTCACGGCGGGGATGCGCAACGCCGGGCGGAGCATCCAGCCGGGGGTGCCGAGCAGGAGGAGCGGGGGCACGACGATGGTGAGCACGAGGTGCTGCACCATGTGGCCGGTGAAGAGGTAGTAGTCGGAGATGTCGTGCACTGGCCCATTGAGGGCGAAGAACATCACGACCAGGGCGAACGGGAAGATGACGCGCTGGAAGATGGTGGGGCGCGGCGCCGAGGTGTCCGCCGAGGTGTCAGCCGCGTGCACGCGTGCCCGATAGATCCACAGCGCCCAAAGGGCACTGAGTCCAAGGACGGTGGACCAATGGATGGTGAACCCACCCTGAGAGAGGTCCACGTTGGGGTGCAGCCAGAGCACGGGGCGCATGGAGGAAAGATAAACGAAGCGCGGGAGTGGTGAGGCTGTTTCGCCTCTCCACTCCCGCGCCTATGTGTCCCTACGCTTCCATCCTCCATCCTTCATCTGCCGTTCAAAGGCTCAGCTGGTTGAACAGGAAGAGCAGTGCGATGATGGTCACAGCGGCGATGATCAGCGGGCCGGTGAAGAGGAACTTGAAGATCTTGTGGTCGTACTTGAGGTGCATGTAGAACATCACGACGATGACGAACTTCGCGGCCGACATGATGATCAAGGCCGGATTGAAGAGCGGCGACGCGACGATGGAGGGGATGTAGTACGCCCACACCTCGACGGCCGTGATGAACGTGAGAATGAACGCGACCTTCAGATACGTAGCGCCCGTCGGATGCGCGTGGGCAGCGGCGTGTTCGGCGTCGTGAGCCATATGCGATTCCGTCCGGTTACTGGATGAGGTAGACAAGCGTGAAGT
>CAYUMN010000049.1:1462-17326 GCA_964445835.1 uncultured Gemmatimonas sp. | reverse complement strand
ATTTGATCGTCCACTGCACAGCCTGACGTTCGGCACTTGGAACGTCATCGGCATCCGAGCTATTCAATCGATCCCCCGACTCCAAGAGGCGTTGCCGTGCGAAGGATCCATCTGCCGAACCTCACGCTCATCGCGGTAGCGGCGAGCTACTTCATCCAAATTGGCGCCGGGTTCTTTGCCCTCGCGATTGTTGCCCGTGTGGTGAGTGCCGCTCCACCTCGCTCGCTCGCAATTCTGCAGGGAGAGTACCGCTACGACAGCAGCGCCTTTTGGCAGATCGTCCCTTCCATCACCGCCGCGCTGTTTCTGCTCGCGACCATCGCAAACTGGAAGACTCGTCGCCGGGGCCTGCTGCTCGGAGCCTTCGCCATTTTCCTGCTCAGTGGGATCGTAACCGGTGGGTTTCTCGCGCCTCTCTTCGCAGATATCGTCGCGACCGGGTACAGCGATACCGTGAACCCGGAATTGCAACGCCGCGCCTCGATCTGGTACGCATGGGACTGGGGCGTTCGATGCTTCGATGCGGCCGCTGGCATTGGTCTGCTCGTCGCGTTGACACGTCCCACCACCGACCGCGCGAGATCAATCGGGGCGGCGTCATGATCGCGTTCCGGCGCGGGTGCCGTCGAACGAGCGTTGCTGCCGTCAATGGCAGTGCGGTGCGCTGTGTAACGGAGCCGCGCGCCGCGCGGCTCCGTTCACAGCTAATTTCATGGAGCCTTTGCAGCAGACCGCGGCGTTAGGCCGAACCCGAGACAATCTTGCCGTACACCGAGCACCCCGCATTCTCCCTGCCGCCGAACATTGACACGCCGATCTGGCGATACATGCGTCTCGCTCGGCTCCTCGCGATTCTTCAGACCCGCGAGCTCTACTTTGCGCGCGCAGATTGTCTTGGCGACCCATTTGAGGGCTCCTACTCACGCGCGAATCTGGAGAACAAGGAGACGATCGTTGGCCGTGCGTACACGAGGCAACTACGGGAAAGATCGTGTGTCAGCTGCTGGCACGTGAATGAATCGGAGTCTGCGGCGATGTGGAAGCTATACGGCGCTTCGGATCACGCAGTCGCGATACGCTCAACAACACGCCGGCTCATCAGCAGCCTGCACGCCGACAATCCGCCGGTGTACATCGGCAACGTGAGCTACATCGACTACGACCGCACTCCGATTCCGGAGCGCAACCAGTACTTCGCCCTGTTGCACAAGCGGCAGAGCTTCGAGCATGAACGCGAGCTCCGCGCCATCGTCAGTCAGGATACGCGTTTCAGATCGCCGACCGACGGACCCATGCCGACCGGAGTCGAGATCAACGTCGACGTGCGTGAGCTAGTGGACACGATTCTCGTCGCGCCTGACGCGCCCGCGGATTTTCTGCCAACGGTGGGACGCGCTGTCGCTGACGCGGGCTATCCGCGGCTTGGCGTGAAGCAGAGTCGGCTTGGCGAAGAGCCGCTTTTCTGAGCCGAAAAGCCCGGGAGAGATGGACCACACGCCATCAGCCTCCTCGTCCAGGCCGATGCGGTAGCCGCGCCGCGCGTTCGCGATGAAGCGCAACTTGGTCTTGATGCGAAACGTCCACACCGTCGTGACCCGCTTCACCGCGCAGTGCTCCGGGTTCTCGAGCGCCGGCCGCCGCGACGGATACTCGCGCGGCGACGCGTCGAACGGCGACGCCGGTGGCTTGCCGCCGTGACGCGTGTGCGGCCGCTCGTCATTGTCCCGCTGCGCTGTGACGGCAGTGCGTATTACCGGGCGCGTCCCTGACGGGATAGCACCGGCTGCATGTCTTGACACCCGCTGCATGCAGAGCTCGCGGGTCACTTTCGCGACAGATCTCGAGACTTCCGGGACACCGATCACTACCGGGTCACTCGTGATTCTCTTGCGGCACCCGAGCGATTCCTGCGCCACGTGTTCGACGAGCCAGACGCGGGCCCGCCAAGCGCGGTCTCACGAAGGCCGACGCGGCGAGCGGAGACGTCTCCCCGTGCTCCATGGTGAAAAAAAGAGCCGACTCCCCAAGGAAGCCGGCCCCGAACCCACCCAACGAAGAACTCAGTCGTCCGCGAGCTTCGCCAGAATCTGCGCCCGCACATGCACCGGCGTCGCCATGCGGCTCCGACGCCCGGTCTCAGCACCGATGCGCTTCCAGAGCGACACTTCGCGCTCCGCACCGATCAGCGCGGCGGACGGCACCTGATCCCCATCGAGCCAGGCGTGCACCGCGCTCGGCAGCTCGCGGGCATCGAGGGGAACCTCACGGTCCGTCGTCTGCGGTTCCGCCTCAGGGCGGGCGCGGGTCGCGGGGGACGGGGTCACGTCAGCAGTACGGGAATCAAGGGGATCGTGCATCACGAGTATCGCTCCTCTAACAACTTCTGTAGCGCCTCTCGGGCGCGGTGGACACGCATTTTCAGGGCTCCGACCGTCGCGTCGAGTAACACGGCCATCTCTTCGTACGAGCGGCCCTCGACGTGCTTCATCACGAACGCTTCGCGCAACGAGTCGGGCAGGACGGCTAATGCGGCATCCAGATCGCGCCGCATCTCCCCACGATCCAACTCTTCTTCTGGCGTCTCAAAGGAAGACGGTTGATCGTCCTCTTCGTAACTCAGATGCGTGCGCCGGATGTTCTTCAGCCAGTCCTTGCAGCCGTTGGCCACGATCCGGAACACCCAGGCATCGAACCGGCCTCGAACCTCACCCAGGTGATGGAACGCCTTGATGAACGAGACCTGCAGAATGTCTTCGGCAACGTCAGCGCTTCCCGTCATCCCGTGGGCGTGACGATACAGCGGGTCGCTGTAGCGCTCGATCAGGATGCCGAAAGCGTTGCGATCCCCTGCCAACACGCGGTCAATGACCGCCTGATCGGCATCGATGAGGTCGTCCGGCGGCGCGGGCTCGGTCTGGTTCAAAGGCACGACGCTAGTGTAATCCATCCCTCGCGTCGCGGACAGGGCTTGCTTCCGCCGACCGACCCACATCTGCAGGGTCCGTCGCATTGAAAGGACGCACCGCCCCGGAGAGGCGTCACATTCCGGTCACACATCGGTCTGGTCACACATCGGTCGCCGCGTCCTCTCGTGCGAACGCGCCCCACCCCTGCGCGCGGATCAACTGGCCATGCGCATCGAGGCGCGGCGGGGGGTATCGCACCGCCGCCGGTCCCTGCGGGGCAACACCAGTGAGGGCCGAGCCCTCGACAGCGCGCAACGCCTCCAACACCGGCTTCACCACCCCGCAGGGCACGCCGGCCCGCTCGAGCGCCTGCATCCACGTGGCCGCCGACGCGGACCGCACCCGCGCCGCAATCGCCGCCACCACGCGCCCTCGATTCATCACACGCCCCGCGTTCGTCGCCAGAGCCGCGTCCGCCGCGAGATCCCCCAACTCCAGCGCACTCGCACAGGCCGCGAACTGCGCATCGTTCCCGACGGCAATCACAAGCGGCCGGTCGGACGCTTCAAAAACTTGGTATGGCACCAAGTTCGGATGTGCATTCCCCCACCGCACCGCGTCCTGCCCCGTCACCAACGCGTTCTGTGCGACATTCACCAGCGCCGCCGTGGCCGAGTGGAGCAACGACACCCAGAGGTGCCGCTCCGCCTGAGCGCGCTCACGCCCCACCAACGCCGCCAGGATCTGGATTGCCGCGTCCTTCCCCGCCAGCACATCCGCCAGCGCCACGCCGACTTTCATTGGCGCCCCACTCGGCTCCCCCGTAATCGCCATCCACCCCGACTCGGCCTGCACCACGAAGTCGTAGCCCGGACGCGCGCTGTCGGGCCCAAAGCCCGTGATGGTGCACCAGAGCAATCGGGGATGCGCGGCCAGCATCGTGGCCGGGCCCAGTCCGTGTCGTTCCATCGTGCCCGGCCGAAAGTTCTCGAGGACGACATCCGCGTCGGCAATCAGGCTGGCCAGCAGCTCCCGATCCCGCGGGTCCGAGAGGTCGGCGGCGGCGCTCAGTTTGTTGCGATTAACTGATAGAAAATAGGCCGACTCGCCTCGGGCATCGAAGGGCGGACCCCAGCCGCGCGTGTCGTCGCCGCCTCCGGGGCGCTCGATTTTGAGCACATCTGCACCTAAATCGCCCAGAATCATGCTGGCGAGCGGCCCGGCCAGGACGCGCGAAAGGTCGAGGATTCGGATGTTTTTGAGTGGTAGCATAACGATGATGTTTTGAAGATGGCCTATTAATGGCCTTAAAAAGAGCCTCTCTTAGAGTGAAAAATGCGCGAAAAATAGCGCGATTCTTCACTTGCATATATAGAGAAAAATCATATACTTGCCGCCGTTCGTCTCACGCAACACTTCGCATCTCTGGACCCGACCATGCCCGACACTGAAAATCCGGCTGAAGCCCCCGCCGCCGATAAGCCGATCCCGCCGAAGCGCAGCCCCGGTCACCGTGGCGCGGACGTCCGCGACACTGTTGCCGAAATGGCCGCCAAGGCTCACGAGATCTCGCTGGAGGCTGGTAGCAAGATGGCCGCCGCGATGAAGGATGTCATCGGCGCCGCCGCCGGACTCTCCGCCTTCTCCATCGAATCCTCCCGCGACCTCGTCCAGTTCATGGTCCGTCGTAGCCAGATGACGCAGGAAGAGGCCGACAAGCTGATCATCGAGGCCGAAGGCGCCTGGCTCAAGAAGAACAAGGGCAAGCTCCCTCCGGCCAAGCCAGACCCGTCGCCGGCCAAGCCGGTGGCCCCGGCCGCCAAGCCCCCTGCAGCAAAGGTGGCCCCCGCGGCGAAGTCCGCGCCCGCAAAGGCTGCGCCCGCGGCAGCCCCGAAGGCTGCACCCGCGGCGGCCGCAAAGGCTGCACCTGCTCCGGCGGCAAAGGCTCCGGCCACAAAGGCCCCGGCCGCAAAGGTCCCGGCCGCAAAGGCTGCCGCGGCGCCGGCCGCCAAGAAGGCGGCGCCAGCGCCGGCCAAGAAGGCGGCGCCGGCCGTCGCAAAGAAGCCCGCGCCGAAGAAGTGATCGCGGGGGTTCCGTGCGGCGCGCGATGACCGCACCACCAGGGGACGCGCTCGCCCTCACACGAGCGCTCGTCGCAATCGATTCGCGGAATCCCGCCTTCGCCTCGGACGCACCGGGCGAAGGCGTGGTGGCGGCACTCCTCGCCGACACCCTCAACGCCTGGGGATTCACGGTCGATCTCATTGAGGTCGCCCCCGGTCGCCCGAACGTCCTCGCCCGCATCGGCGGCGGACATGGCGGACGCTCCCTGCTCCTGAACGGCCATCTCGACACCGTGGGCGTCGCGGGAATGGTGCACCCGCCCTTCACCCCCGACGAACGCGACGGTCTCCTCTACGGACGCGGCTCCGCCGACATGAAAGCCGGCGTTGCCGCCATGTGTGCCGCCGCCTGGCGCGCCGCGCAACAAGACCTCGGCGGCGAAGTCATCATCGCCGCGGTCATCGACGAAGAATGGGAGAGCGCTGGCACTCGCGCCCTGCTCGAGATGGGCCTCTCCGCGCATGCCGCCATCGTCACCGAACCCACGCGACTCGCCGTTTGTCCCGCGCATCGTGGTTTCGCCTGGGCCGACCTCCACGTGCACGGACGCGCCGCGCACGGCTCGCGCTACGACATCGGCATCGACGCCATCACGCATGCGGCCCTGATCCTCGCCGAACTCGAGACGTATCAACAGGGCGAGCTCTCCGCACGCACCCATCCCTTGCTCGGACGCGGCTCGTTCCACGCGGGCTCCATCAAGAGCACCAATGCCCTGAGTGCGTATCCCGCTTGGTGCACCGTTGGACTCGAGCGCCGCACGCTACCAGGCGAGACCGGCGCGGATTTCGTCCGCGAGATCCGCGACGCCATCGCCCGCGTGGCGGCACGGCCCGCGACACCTGCCGCAACGCACGCGTCAAACATCCGTGCCGACGTCACGCTCGGACTCGTGCAGCGACCGAACGATGTCCCGCACGATCATCCCCTCGTCACGGGACTGCTCGCCGCCACGGCGCAGGTCGAGCAGTCACAGGGATCACCCGCGCCAATTGAAGGGCTCTCCTGCTGGACCGATGCCGCGCTGCTCACCGCCGCCGGTATCCCAGCCATCTGCTATGGGCCAGGCGATATCGCCGTCGCGCATGCGGATACGGAATTCGTCCCCGTCGCCGAGATCGCGCAGGCCACTGCTGTGCTCACCAGTTTTATCCGCGCCTGGAGCGGACCCCGGGGGACCGCGTGGGGCAGTTGAGCGTCAAGCAGTACGATGCACTCGAACGAGCGGTGATCGACAAGCGCCGCATCAAGGTGATGCGACGCGGGTCGGAGTTCCTCGTCATTCCCGAGCGACTCACCCTCATCAAGGGACGCGAAGCGATCATCGCACGCCATCCCTCCACCGGGGCGGCGCTCACGCTCTTCCTCGACGAGACCGACGATATCCAGGTCGTGAAGTGACCACCGCACTCCCGCTGATCGCCGTCTACGCCGATGAATCGTGCCTCGGCAACGGGAAAGAAGGCGCGAATCCCGGCGGCGCCGGCACCCTGCTCGAGTATCGCCACGGTGATGGGCGTATCACGCGGCGCGACCTCTGGGTGAGCGAACCCGCGACCACGAACAACCGCATGGCCCTCCGTTCGGTGATCGACACCTTCACCGCCCTCGGCGCCAAGGGACAGCGTTTCCGCGTCGTCTTTACCACCGACTCCAAGTACATCGTCGATGGCATGACGTCGTGGGTGCATGGCTGGGCGCGTGCCGGGTGGAAGCGAAAGACGGGCCCGATTGAGAATCTCCCGCTCTGGCACGATGCCCTCGACGCCGCCGGAGAGCATCTCGTCTCGTGGCGCTGGGTGAAGGGGCACAACGGGCACCCGCAGAACGAGTACGCCAATCATCTCGCGACGCGCGCCGCCGCCGACCGCACGACCTCCGAGGGGGCGATTGAGAGTACGTTCGAGCCCTGGCTCGCGACCTATCGCGCCAAGGGCGGACGCACCACGGCCATCGCACCCTTCCCCGATGCCGATAGCTTCAAAGCATCGGCAACTCTTCCCCGGGTCGGATAGCCCAACGTGGACGCTCTCGATCTCCTCTTTCGTCGTCTGGTCCTCACCGCACGCACCGCGGATGCGCTCGCGCGCCCGATCGACATCGGTGAGCTCCTGGACAAGTTCATCCCCTACAAGGCCGCCCGTCGCGACGGTCTCCTCGAGACCAACGACGACTACCTCCACGCGGTGATGCAGCTCGTCGCGGGCGAACGGGAGTTGGTCTTCGCCGACGATCTCATGCAGGACGATCTTCGCAATGAGCTCGCCTCCGCCAACCCCGATCTCGGGTTGCTGCGCACCTACCTCAACGCCACCGTGCGGCTCTCGAGCACCGCGGTCGAGCGCGTCCTGAGCGGCGACACCACCATTGACCTCCGCCCCTCGACACCATTGGGCGTTCCAACGGTACAAGAGGAGCCGGTCGTCGCGGACCCGCAGGAGAACATCCCTGCCTCCGCGCCGAGGCCGGCAGCCGCAGCGCCTGCCGTGCCGCTCGCTCCCGCCTCACCAGAGGCGACACCGATTTCCGCAACTCCCACGCATGATTGCCCGTATTGTGCGCAGGTGTTGCCCACCGATCGCAGCGTGCGCTATTGCCCCAACTGCGGCATCAACCTCAAGATACGCCGCTGCCCCGGATGCAGCACGGAGATGGAATCAGCATGGAAGTTCTGCGTGACCTGCGGTCGTTCGGCCGCCTGACCCTCGCGTTCGGCTTCGCCGTCGGCTTCGCGCTCGCCCTCAGCGCCGCGCCGGCCGACGCGCAACGTCGTCGCGCCGAACCCGTCCCGCCACCGCCCGGCCCCCAATGGCCGGTGAAAACACGCGAACATGTGGACCTCTGGCTCCATGCCTTCGCGCTGCTTCAAGAGGACACCGCCACGGTGCCGATCTTCGCGCGCGGCTACGCCGAACGCATGATGATCCTCAAGAACTCGCGCGGCATCTACACCTCCCTCGACTCCGCACGCGACGATCTCGCGCGCATCGGCGCCGAACGGGGCCTGCTCCTCAACGCGCAGTTCCTCTCCCTCTACTTCGGCACCTGGGAAGAGATGGTCCAAGCCTTCGACTACTTCATCAAGGCCGAAGGCAATCCTAGCAAGACCTCGAACCGTGAGGTCGCGGGCATCATCGCCTTCCTCGCGAGCAACTTCCCGCGCACCGACGATCGCGCCTGGGTCACGCGCTTCATGGCCGCGCTCACCAATGAGCGCGAGAAGTTCTACAAGCAATACTGGCTCGACGAATTCCGGGCGCGGAGCGTTGCACTCGCCGCGACCGATTCGCTCTGGCAAAGCACCTGGCGCCCTGCACTGCAGCCCTATCTCAATCACACGCAGCAGCCCAGTGGCGATCTCATCCTCTCGCTCGTCCTCGGCGGTGAAGGACGTGCGCTGCCGGCGGGGAAATCATCCAGCCAGTTCGCGGTGCCATTTCCCGCGACCGCCGATTCGGCCGAGGTGGTGCTCTTCACCTTCGCGCACGAAGCGGCCGGTGCCATCGCCAAGGTCGCCGTGGACGACAATCTCACCCCCTCCCAGCAACGGGCCGGACTCGGCGACAGATACGGGAGTGCCGGACTCATCCGCGGCGGGGCGCTCATTCTCGAGCGATTGATCCCCGGCAGTGGCGAGCGCTACGCGCGGTGGTATCTCGCACAGATGGGGCGGGCCGCGCCAGAGGGCGGCGCCGCGGCGATGCTCGTCGAGGCCTTCCCGATGCCCACGGAAATGGTGGACGCGATGAAGCGACAGATCGAACTCTCCTTCAGCGGAATCTGAGCTGTGAACGAACCCATCCCTCCCATTCTGCATCGGGCGGCCCTTGAGCGCGTGCTGATGCGCGCCGCCGAGCTGCAGGCGGCCAGTACCGAAGTGCCGGAGACGCTGACCGAAGCGGAGCTCGTCGCACTCGGCGCGGAAGTCGGCCTGAGCGCAGAGACGCTGAAGCAGGCGCTGCTCGAAGAGCGCATGCGTATTGTGATTCCTGAGGAGCGCGGCCTTCTGGCCTCCACGACCGGCCCGGCGAGCTTTGTGGCGACGCGCGTGGTGCAGGGCTCGCCCCGCGATATTCTGACCAAGCTCCACGACGCCCTCGTCTCGGGCGAGAATCTCCGGGAGCAGCGGCGATTTCCCGATCGCGTCGTCTGGGGACCGCGCGGCGGCTTTGCCGGCGCGATCCGTGAGCTGACGCGTCTCGATGGGCGCGGCTTCCCGCTCGCTCGCGCGGACGAAGTGAGCGCCACCGCCGTCCCCGCCGACGCCGGGCGCGTCCATGTCCGGATCGAGGCCATGCTGCACGGGCGTCGCGCCGGGGCCGCCAGGTCGACGACCGCGGGGTTGATCTCCGGGGCGGGAATCGCCGCCGTGGCGGTCGCCCTGAATGTCATGATTCCCGTCGCCGTGGGGATCGGGGCCGCGCTGGCCCTCCTCACCGGCTGGACCGCCCGGAAGAACTACATCCGGGACGCCAGGTTCACCCAATTGGCGATCGAACAGACCCTGGATCGGCTGGAATTCGGCGAACCGAAACGACGGGAGCTATTTTCAGGGGGATGAGCACACCCTTGGCCTACGTACCTCCGGTGGACACCGCCGCCCGCATTCGCGAGGCGGAGGAGTTCGGTCAGGCGATCCTCCCCGATGTCTCGCGTACCTTCGCGATCAGCATCCGCTTCCTGCCGGGCACCCTCGGCCGCGCGGTGCGCACCGCGTATCTGCTCTGCCGCATCGCCGACACGATCGAGGACGACAACTCCACGGCGCCTGAGACGCGCGCCGATATGCTCGAGGAGTTTCTTCGCACGCTCACCGACCGCGATGCCGCCGATGCCTTCCCGCAGCGTGCCGCCACGCTCCAAGGCGACACGGCCCACCTCGCGCTCGTGAAGCGCACGGACCTCGTGCTCGTGCTCTTTCGCACCTTGCCCCCGCGCACACAGGAGCGCGTCGCGCACTGGGTGCGTGAAATGGGACTCGGCATGGCGAAGTTCGTGCGCACGTATCCGGAGGGCATCCGCATCCAGACGCTCGCGGAGTACAAGGAGTACTGCTACTACGTCGCGGGCACGGTCGGCTGTCTGCTCACGGAACTCTGGCATCTCCATGCGCCGGCCGTGGGCAAGCGAGAGTACGATCGCCTCTGGGCCAAGTGCCAAGCGTTCGGCGAGGCACTCCAGACGGTGAACATCCTGAAGGACATCGCGTGGGATGCGCAGCACGAGAACTCGATCTACATCCCAGCGAATGACCTGAAGGCCGAGGGGAGCTCGCACGAGACGTTGCTCTCACCGCAGCACCTGGAGCACAATCACAAGGCGGTCGTGCGGTTCATTGAACTCGCGCGCACCGATCTCGACGACGCCCTTGAGTACATCCTGCTGATTCCGCGTCGGGCCTTCGCGATTCGCGCGTTCTGCGTGCTGCCGCTGCTCTTTGCCTACGCAACGTTGCGCGATCTCTCCCGCTCGCGGGCGATGCTCACCTCGGGTGGCACCGTGAAGATCTCGCGCCGTGAGGTGAAGTCGCTGATGATCGCGGGAGTGCTCTCGCTGGTGAGCAACTTCGCACTCCGCCGTCTGGTGCGTCGCGTGAAGTTGCGCCCCTTCACGCTCGTCGCCGTCGGGCGCTGATCCCCCGCACGTGACGACCGCTCCCTTCGCGCCATCGCCGGCCCCCGTTGCTGACTCACCTCCGGGATTCCGCGGTGTGTTTCGTACCGATGCGGAGGCGTGCGCTGTGTACGCTGAGGCCGCGGGCGTCGGACGCATGATTCCGCGCGCCGTCGCCGTCCCCGCCGATGCCGCCGACGTCGTGACGCTCGTGCAGTGGGCCGCGCAGGAGCGCATCCCACTCACACCGCGTGGGAGCGGGAGCTCGATGGCCAATGGCGCCATCGGGGCCGGGGTGATCGTCGATCTCACGGAGCTCAATGAGATCGGACGTGTCGACGTCCCGACCCGCACGTTGCGTGTGGGCCCCGCGGTCATGCGCGACCGCGCGGCCGCAGAAGCGGCCACGGCGGGACTCTGCTTTCCGGTCGATCCGTCCAGCGGGGCCTTCGCAACGATCGGTGGCATGTGCGCCACGAATGCCGCCGGTGCCTCCACCGTGCGCCACGGCGCGATGCGGCGCTGGGTGATCGGACTCGACTGCGTGTTCGCGGACGGCACGCGCGCATTCGTGCGGCGCGGGCAGCGCGGGCAGCGCGCGAGCGGCGTCCCCGCGGTCGAGCGGTTCCTCAATGACGCAGCGCCGGCGATCACGCAGGCAGGGGCCGCTGCCTTCCGCCTCGCAGGCGTGCGCAAACAGTCGTCGGGCTACGGGCTCGCGGAGTGGTGTGAGACGGACGATCTCGTGGATCTCCTCGTCGGGTCCGAGGGCACGCTCGCGATCATCGTGGGGGTGGAGCTCAAGCTCGCGCCTCGCGCCGGAGGACGCGCCAGCTTGATTGCCGGTTTCCCCGATCTCGAAGGCGCCGCCGCCGCCGCTGGCCGCCTCACCGCGGCCGGGGCGAGTGCCGTTGAGTTGCTCGACCGCACCTTCTTGGAGATCGCCACCAGCACCGGACAACCACTCCCCGTGGCCCTCCCCTATGGATTGGAGGCGGTGCTGATCGTCGAGGTCGAAGACATCAGTGAAGGAGCCGCCGTTGATCGCCTCCGCGAACTGAGCGGTTGGTGCGAGGCCGGCGGCGCGCTCTTCCTCAAGGAGGCGCGCGATCATATCACCGCCGACCGTATCTGGAAGCTGCGGCACGCCGCCAGCCCCATCCTGAACCGACTCGCCCCGAAGCTGCAGTCGATGCAACTGGTCGAGGACGGCTGCGTTCCGCCCGCGCGCTTCGCTGAGTATGTGCGCGGCGTGCGGCGCGCGCTGCGTTCGGCCCGGTTCCAAGGGGTGATCTTCGGCCACGCCGGCGACGGACACGCGCACGTCAACGCGCTGATCGACGTGCGCGATTCCGACTGGCGCGCGCGCGCTGATCTCCTCATTCGTGACGTCACCAACCTCGTCGCGAGCCTCGGCGGCACTCTCGCCGGCGAACATGGCGATGGGCGGCTTCGTGCGCCGCTGATGGATCGCATCTGGCCGAGTGTTGCGCTGAAGGGATTCGCCGCCACCAAGCAGGCCTTCGACCCCGACGGCATTCTCAACCCGGGTGTCATCGTGGCCGCCGCGGGCGCACGCCCCCTCGAAGACGTGAAGTACGACCCCGCCCTCCCCCATCTCCCGCCCGTCGCCCGCGCCGCACTCGACAAGATCGTCCGCGACAAGTCTTGGGGGACCCATCGCCTGTCGTTGTTGTAGCGGGCGCACGCTCAGCGATTTCTCGACCGATGCAAGCGTGGTAGCTTACGTCCTTCAACTTCCATCCTTTATCTGCCGTCGACATGCCACACTTCTACACCGAACCCAAGATCACCGTCCTCGCTCGCCCCGCCTTCGCGGAGCCCGCGCATCTCCCGGTGAACTGGATCGGCGATAGCACCGACGGCGAGCGCCTCGCCGAGTTCGCTGGACGGCTCTGCTACATGAGCCAGAAGAATCCCGCGAGCCGCACCACACGCGAATATCTCGAGAACATCAAGAAGCAGGGGCATGGCTCCGTGCTCGAGCACGCGAACTACTCGCTGCTGATCGAGGGCGTGAGCCGCTCCCTCACGCACGAACTCGTGCGCCATCGCGCCGGCTTCGCCTACTCGCAACTCTCGCAGCGCTACGTCGACGAATCCGACGCGGCCTTTGTGGTCCCGCCGGCCATCCTCGGCGACGACGCCCTCCTCGACGCGTGGAAGACGCAGATCGAAAGTGCGCAGGCGACCTATATCGCCCTCGTTGACAAGCTGATGACCCGCTACCAGTGGGTGGACGACAAGGTCCACCGCCGCAAGATGGCGCGTGAAGCGGCACGCGGCGTGTTGCCGAACAGCACCGAGACCAAGATCGTCGTCACGGGCAATGCCCGCGCCTGGCGCACCATGCTCGAACTCCGCTCCAGTGAAGGCGCGGAGTTCGAGATTCGTCGCATGGCACTCATGGTGCTCCGCACGCTGCAGAGCGAAGCCCCAGGCTTCTTTGGAGACTTCGAGGTCTACACGGCCGCGGATCGCGCCGAGTCGGCGCGGATCGCGTACCACAAGGTCTGACTACTCCCGCCCCTGCTCCTTCGTCACTCGCGCCACCACATCCGCTGGCGCCTGCTCGAACCCATGCATCCGGTAGCGCACGCTGCCGTATCCATGCGTGAGACTCTGCAGGCGCGTGGCGTAGAGATGCAACTCCGCCATCGGCACCACCGCGTGCACCACGGAGCCGTTCCCGTCCGCTGACGGCTCCGTCCCCAGAATGTGCCCGCGCCGCCCGGAGAGATCGCCGAGCACGTCGCCGAGCGTCCGGTCAGGGGTCGAGACCTCGATATGCATCAGCGGCTCAAGCAACACCGGCCGCGCCTTCGGTGCGATCGTCTTGAACGCGAGGATGCCCGCCATCTTGAACGACGCCTCGTTCGAATCCACCGAGTGGTACGAGCCGTCGAACACCTCGACCTCGAAGTCCACCATCGGATACCCCGCCAGTACGCCCCGCTCGGCGGCCTCCTGCACCCCCTTCTCCACCGCCGGGATGTACTGCCGCGGAATCACGCCGCCAGAGATGCTGTCAATGAACTTGTAGCCGGAGCCGCGCGCCGCCGGACGGATCCTGATCCAGCAATCGCCGAACTGGCCTTTCCCGCCCGTCTGTTTCTTGTGGCGTCCCTGCCCCTCGGCCTGGCCGAGCAGCGTCTCACGATACGGCACGCGCGGCGCACGGAGCTTGGCCTGCACTCCCCACTGCCGCTCCAAGCGCGCGAGCGCCACTTCGAGATGCCGCTCCCCGAGTCCCTCGATGATCGTCTCGTGGGTCTCGCCCTCGAAATGCGTCTGAATGGTCGGGTCTTCGTCGTGCAGGCGATGCAGGCCGGTCTGCAACTTCTCTTCGTCGGCGCGCACGGTCGCTTCAATGGCGAACGACACCAGCGCGTCCGGGAAAGGGATGTCAGGCATCCGTACCGGATGCTCCTTCGTGGAGAGCGTGTCATTCGTGTGTGTGTTGCGAAGCTTTGCGACACACCCGATATCCCCCGGATACAGCCGCGACACCTCAATGCGATCCTTCCCCTGCGGCACCGCGAGATGCGAGAGTTTTTCCGGCGCCGAACGCGTGGCGTTGTACACGTCGGCGCCATTGGCAATCACGCCACTGTACGTGCGGAAGTAGCTCACCTCCCCAACATGTGGCTCCGTGGTGGTCTTGAAGACCAACGCCGTGAAGGGCGCGTCCTCCCGCGGATGCACTTCGACCGTGTGCGCGCCCTCGGCCCCGCGGAGCGCGTGCAGTTCCTCCATCTCGTACGCATTCGGCATCAACGCCACGAGGAGGTCCAGCACCGTGCGCATCCCATAGGTCAGCTGCGCCGACCCACACAGGAGCGGGAAGAGTTCGGCGCGCTTCATCGCGTCTTTCATCGCGCGCATCTCTTCGTCGCCCAGGAGTTCCTCACCGGCAAAGAAGCGCTCGAGCAGCGCGTCGTCGGTGGCCGCGATCGCTTCCACCATCTCGGCGTGGTAGCGCTCAAAGCGCGCTTGCTCACTCGCCGGAATCGCGACTTCCTGATACTCCCCCGCCTTCGTCCCCGCGGTGAAGAGGTGCGCCTTTTTGGTGAAGAGATTGATGATCCCCGTGAACCCCGAACCGGCGCCGATCGGAATCTCCACTGGGACGACCTTCGTGGTGAGCTTCTCCTTGATGGAGCGGTACGCGGCATCGAAGTCGGCGTATTCTTTGTCCATCATCGTCACCACGAAGAGCACCGGATCCTGGCGCTTGACGGCCTCGCGGAACATCCGCTCCGTCCCGACCTCGACTCCCGCCGAGGCACTCACGGTCACGAGCGCCCCATCGGCCGCGGCGAGTCCCGAGATCGCATCGCCCGCGAAGTCCGCGTACCCTGGCGTGTCGAGGAGGTTGATCTTGCTGTCACGCCACTCGGCGTAGGCGCAGCCCAGCGTGATGGAATAGCCGCGGGCGGCCTCTTCGGGCGACCCATCGGTGAGCGCGGTGCCGTCCTTCACGGAGCCCTGTCGTCGTGAGGTCCCCGAAACAAACGCGAGCGAGTCGACCAGTGTGGTCTTCCCGCTCGCACCATGACCGACGACCGCAACGTTGCGGAGTTCCGCGCTCTTGTATTCCCGCATGGGGACATCCCTCCTCCCGCCTTCAAGGCGGGCGCGTATGGGAAGGCACGTTGCCACCCGGACGCAGAGAGGTCAATCGGAAGTTTCTGGACGGTGCTGTAGGGGAACCGCTGAGACCCTAGTCGTCGTCGCGGAAGTTGTCGCCGTCGGCCTCACGCATCTGGGCCAGCGTGACATCCGGCCCGGCGGCAGACACGGTCGCGACCTGCAGGGTCAGCGCTCGGCGCACTCCTTCGGGCCACTCCGGCATCAGGAGACCGGCCAGCAGCCGACGAATCCCCTGCTCTCCTTCTTCAAGAAGCTCGCGCGCCGTCTCGCGGAGCACGGTCAGCGGAATCGAGAGCTCGCGGCGAATGATCTCGCCCGTCCGGCGATCATGCCACGCCGAGCCGCCGACCGCACCGTCCTCGGTGGACACACGGAGATCGCGCGTCGCGAGCGGAGTCGAGATGCCAGCCTTGCGCGCTTCGAGCGTGGCGGCCAGCGCGAGGGCCAGCGATTCGGTGGTCGGAACGCCGTACAGCGTTACAATTTCGCGCATGGGATGCTCGAGCGTATCGGCCGAGGCCACGGCGCTCACGCGCGCAATGGATCC
>CAYUMN010000049.1:0-1362 GCA_964445835.1 uncultured Gemmatimonas sp. | reverse complement strand
CCCGTGCGACGTACCAGGCGGCATTCCTCGCGCTTCGACTGCTCGACGAGTGGATCGCGTCGGGGGCGATGATCGCCGATCCACAGTTCCAATCGCATGTCGTCACGCGGGAGGCGGTCAGCGAACTCTCGCATGATCCGGAAACGCGCAGCGCGCTCGACCGGATCATTGACGCGATGGTCGCCTTGCAGGATCCCGATGCCCAGCCCGTACTGCCGCGCATCTTTGCCTACGGATCGTTGCTTGAGCATCGCGGCGCGATGCTCCTCGCCGCCGACGTCTTCGCGACGGTCTCGACCTATGTGGACCCGCGCGCTGACTTGGATCTCGCGTTCGACGCGCTCATGCGACAGGGATGCTGCTACCGCGTCGCCGGCGAACTGGATTCTGCGGACCGTGCGTATGAGAATGCCGGCATTATTGCGGGCCGATCCCGCGATCGGGCGCGCGTCCTCTTCGCTCGCATCGGCAAGGCGAAGGTCGCTTGGACCCGCGGCAATCTTCCGCAGGCCGATACCGAGTTGGCCGCGATTGTGGCGGAGGCCGAGGCACTCGACGATGCACGACTGCTCGCCACCGCGCTCCACGACTCGGCGGCGGTGGCCAGGGCGCGGGAGGATCTTCCTCGCGCGCTTACACTCATTGCGGCGGCGCTACGACGCACCGACGACAGTCATGAGCGGGAACGCGTCCTAGCCGATCTTGGCAACTTTCTCGGCCTCGCTGGCGCCTTCACCACCGCACGCGCGGCGCTCTCGCTCCTTGAGCGACTCGCCACACATCAGGAAACGCGATGGATCGCGCAGCACAACTTGATGGATCTCGCCGCACGCGAAGGAAGCGAACCGCAGTTCGAGCAGTATCGCAAGCGGCTGGAACAGAGCGAGCTTCCACTACGCAATGCTGTGCACTACCTGCGCGATGCAGGGCGCGGGCTCGCGACCTTTGGTCGCGTGTCCGAAGCCGAACAGGCACTCACTCGTGGTCTCACGCTCGCGCGTGAGGCCGGTATGCATCAGCTCGAGTTCGAACTGCAGGCTCTCGTGGATGGCATCCCGGCACTCCGGCGCGACTTGGTCCCGCGAGAATCGGTCCCCTCGATCGCACCCGAATCACTCATGCATGAGATCGAGTCCCTGCTGCAAGAGGTCGCGGCGGCAGGGTAGTGCCGCGACCCCAGGCGCAGGTTCAGACGGACGAGCTCGCGGTGATGTCGCCGGCCGGCTTGGGGGCCAGTGGGTTCGTGCAGGCCGTGGTGGAGAGGGCAGCAGCAGCGAGGGCGAGGACGACAACGAAGCGAATGGCGCGCATGGGTGGGCTCGGCAAAAGGTGATGGTGATACGCTCCATGCACGATACGTCA
>CAYUMN010000048.1:6556-17435 GCA_964445835.1 uncultured Gemmatimonas sp. | reverse complement strand
GGCGTGACCTCGGTGACGGTCACCGTGCGCGATGCCTTCAGCAATCCAGTCGCCGCGAGGACCAC
This sequence comes from uncultured Gemmatimonas sp., assembly GCA_964445835.1. Lineage (GTDB taxonomy): Bacteria > Gemmatimonadota > Gemmatimonadetes > Gemmatimonadales > Gemmatimonadaceae > Pseudogemmatithrix. The sequence continues at coordinate 17,370 of CAYUMN010000048.1, read as the reverse complement.
GGTCGCGCCGGCGACTGGATTGCTGACGGCATCGCGCACGGTGACCGTCACCGAGGTCACGCCCGCACCGGCGGAGATCGTCGGCGAACCAACCGCGATGCTCGACGTGGTCGTCGAGATGCCAGCGGCAACGACGCTCACGCTCGCAGTCTGCGTGATCGCGGTACCGGCAATCGTCGCGGAAATAGACTTCGCTCCCGCACCAGTGGAGCGCACGAACCCCGTTGCCACGCCACTCGCATTCGTGACGGCGCTTGGCTGCACCACGGTATTCCCCGTGCCGCCAGTGACGCCGAGCACGACGCTGGCGCCGCTGATCAGGTTGCCGAACGCATCACGTGCGGTCACGGTGACGGCGGTTGAATCGGTTGTTCCTGCGGTGAGGGAGGTCGGCAGGGCCGCAACGGTGGACTGTGCCGCCGAGACCGCAGCCGGCGTCACGGTCACGGAAGCGGTCGGTGTCAGCGCAGTCGCACCAGCCGTGGCGGTGATGGTCTTGAGTTCGGCCGTCGTCGAGGTGAAGCGTCCCGTCGTCACACCATTTGCATCAGTGACGGCGGTCGGCTGTACAGATCCGTTGCCGGCCCCCGTCGCTGCGAGCGAAACGCTCACGCCGCTGACAGGATTGCTGAATGCATCGCGCACGGTGATGGTCACCGTGGCGGTATCCTGCCCCGCCACCAACGAACTCGGTGAGACCGCGACCAACGACTGCGCCGCTGAGATCCCAGCGGAGGTCACTGTCACAGCGGCCGCCTGCGTGATGGCGATCGCGTCGATCGTCGCACTGATGCTGCGTGCGCCGCCCACCGTCGCGCTGAACGCGGCCGTGAACAGCCCCGCCGCATCAGTCGTGCCGCTGCTCGGCGTCAGCGTGTTTCCGGTGCTGGTCGCGGCGAGCGTCACAGCTGCATTGGGAATCACATTGCCGTTCGCATCACGCGCGGTGACGGTGATGGTGCTCGTTCCGCTGCCGGCAACAATGCTCGAAGCGCTCGCCTGCACGGCGGATTGCGCTGCAGAGATCGCCCCAGGCGTCACGGTCAGCAGCGCGGTCTGCGTGAGTGCGCTGCCATTGGCGGTCGCGGAGATCGTCTTCGTTTCCACGACCGTCGTGGTCACGGTCGCGGTGGTGACGCCACTCGCGTCCGTGGCCGCCGCAGGTTGCGTGACGGTGTTGCCAGTGCCGCTTGAGGCGATCGCGACCGTTGCGCCGCTGATCGGATTATCGAAGGCATCACGCACCGTCACGGTGACGGTGGTGCCCGCGCCCCCGGCGACGACGCTCGTGGGCGAGACCGCGATGCTCGACTGCGCCGCCGAGAATGCGGCGGCGCTGACGGTGATGTTGGCTGTCGTGGTGATACCGACGCCATTGACCGTTGCCGAGATGGTGCGAACGCCGATCGTGCTCGCGCCGAACGAGCCAGTCGCGACGCCAGTCCCGGAGGTGACATCTGCCGGCTGGGTCAGCGTACCCGCCGCACCGCTCGCGGCGAGCACGACGCCGGCGCCAGAGATCAGGTTGTTGTTCGCGTCACGCGCGGTGACGGTGATAGTGCTCGCGCCCGTGCCCGCCGTGAGGCTGGAGGTGCTCACGCCAAGCGAGCTGTTCGCCGCCGAGACCGCACCGGCGGTGACGGTGATTTCGAGTCCGCTCGTGAGCGTGACGCCATTCGCGAGGGCCGTGATGGCTTTCGCGCCAGCGACGGTCGACGTGAGCGTGCCAGTCGCGAATCCATCGATGTCGGTCACTGCGGCTGGCTGCGTCAGCGTGTTGCTGCTGCCAGTGGCGATGAGCAGTACCGTCGCGCCAGAAACGTTGTTGCCGAACTGGTCACGCGCCCGCACGGTGATGGTGCTGGTGCCGACGCCGGCAACGATCGATGCGGGATCGGATCCGATCGTTGACTGCGAAGCAGAGACCGCGGCGGCGGTGACGGCGACATTCTGCGTCGCTGTGATCGGCGTGCCGTTGATGGACGCGGAGATGGTCCGAGCGCCCGCGATGGTCGAGGCGATCGCGCCGGTGGCCACACCGACGCCAGAGGTCACCGCGCTCGGCTGCGTGAGCGTGTTGCTGGTGCCGGTCGCCTGGAGCACAACGGTCGCCCCAGCAATGAGGTTGCCGAAGGCATCGCGCGCGGTGGCGGTGATGGTGCTCGCGCTGCCACCAGCAGTAATTGTCGTGGCGGAGACGACCAGCGCCGACTGCGTAGCGGAAACGCCGGCCGCCGTGACGCTCACGGTGTCGCTCGTCGTGAGGGCCACACCGTTCACGGTGGCCGAAACGATCTTCGCGCCCGCGGCAGTCGAGGCGAGCGTGCCACTCGCGCGTCCATTCACATCGGTCACGCTCGCCGGTTGCGTCAGCGTGTTGCCGGTGCCAGTCGATGCGAGCGCGACGGTCGCCCCTGCGATCAGGTTGCCGAACGCGTCGCGTGCGATGACCGCGAGCTGCGTGGTCGCGGCACCAGCGACGAGACTCTGCGGATCGGCCAGGATCGTGGACGAATCCGCCGATACGCTGCCAGGGACTACGGTGATCGAAAGGGTGGTCGTGGCACTCACACCATTGAGGCGAGCGCTGACGGTCTTGCTTCCCACGAGCGTACCAACGAGGCGCCCAGTGGTGACGCCATTCGCATCGGTAACGGCAACGGGTTGCAGCAACGTGAGGTCGGCATTCGCGGACTCCAGCGCCACCGTCACACCCGGCACGATATTCCCGCTACCGTCGCGCGCGGTGACGGTCACGGTGGCGGTGTCGGTTCCTGCGACGAGCGTGTTGCTCGAGATCGTGACGGTGGACGTTGTCGGCGATGCGGCATCGGGGACAACCGTGATGACAACGCTCTGCACGAGCGCGACGCCAGCGGCGGTGGCCGTGATCGTCTTCGCCTCGGACGTGGCGGAGGCGAAGGTGCCCGTGGCAACGCCGAGCGCATTGGTCACCGCGGTCGGCTGCGTGAGCGTGTTGTTGGAGCCGGAGGCGCTCAGCACCACAGTCGCGCCCGCGACGGGATTGCCGAAGGCATCGCGTGCGGTGACGGTGAGCGTGCTCGACCCCGTCCCCGCCGCCACCGTGGTGGTGGCGGTCGCGAGCGTCGAGGTGGTGGCCGAAGTCGCCGCGGCCGTCACGGTGAGCGCCGCCGTCTGTGTGACAGCGACGCTATTGATAGTCGCCGAGATGGTCTTGCTGCCGGCACCCGTCGACGCAATGCTCCCCGTGGCCACACCACTGGCACTGGTGACGAGCGTGGGTTGCGTGAGCGTATTGCCAGTGCCCGTCGCGGCCAGGACCACGGTGGCGCCCGGTACCACATTGCCATTGCTGTCACGCGCGGTGACGGTGATGACCGAGCTTCCCGCGCCCGCGACGAGCGCCGTTGGTGCAATCGCGACGATGGACTGCGCCGCCGAGATTCCCGCGGCGGTGACGGTGAGCGATACCGTATCGGCCAACGCGAGGGCATCGACCGAGGCGGAGATCAGCTTCGTGCCAGCAATGGTCGCACTCAGGCTTCCTGTCGCCATGCCATTCGCATCGGTGACCGCAGCGGGTTGCGTCAGGCTGTTCCCCGTGCCCGAGGCCGCGAGCACAACGCTCGCGCCGCTGATCACATTCGCGAAGCGGTCGCGCACGGTGACAGTCACGGTCGCGCTCGATCCATCCGCCGCAATCGTTGTCGGCGCCACCATCACGCTGGAGGCGGTGTCGGAGACGGCCGCGGGGGTGAAGGTGACCACCACCGTCGGCGCGAGCGTCTGCCCATCGACTACGGCGCTGATGGTCTTGTCTGCTGCCACGGTCGACCCGACGCGGCCAGTTGCCACGCCGGCGGCATCGGTGATGCTCAGCGGCTGCGTGATGCTATTCCCGGTGCCCGTCGCGCTGAGCACGACCGCGAGGCCGCTCACCGGATTGCCATTGTCGTCGCGCGCAGTGACGGTCACGGTGACGGAGTCGCCCGCGGCCGCGGTCGCCGCATCGCTTTCCACGGTGGACTGCGTGGTCGAGAGCCCGCCCGCTGTGACGATAACGGCGGCCGACTGGGTGATGGCCGTACCGCCGATCGTCGCGGTGATGCTCTTTGTGCCCGTCGCGCTCGAACTGATCGTGCCCGTCGCCACACCCAGCGAGCTGGTCGGGCCCGCTGGCTGCACGAGTGTATTGCCCGCACCCGTCGCCGAGAGCACCACCGACGCGCCGCTGATCAGGTTGTCATTCGCGTCACGCGCAGTCACAATGATTGTGCTGCTGCCCCCTGCGGCCACGATGCTGCTCGGCGATGCGCTCACCAACGATCGCGCCGCGGAGATGGCACCTGGCGTGACGCTCACCGTCACCGCGCTGCTCAGCGCCACGCCGTTGATGGTCGCCGAGAGGGTCTTCGATTGCGCGATGGTCGAGCCGAAGCTGCCGGTGGCCACGCCGCTCGCGTTGGTCACGCTGAGCGGCTGCACAATCGTGTTGCTCGTGCCGGTCGCCGAGATCACCACCGTCGCGCCCGGAACCGCATTGCCCAGCGCGTCGCGCGCCGTCACGGTCACGGCGCTCACCTGCACCCCCGCCACGAGCGTGGTCGGAACGCCAGTGATCGTCGAGGTCGTGGGCGAGACGACACCCGGCACAACAGTGACGCTCGCCGTTGTCGCAACGCTCACACCATCGATGCTCGCGCTCACCGTACGCACGCCGGTGAGCGAGGCGCTCAGCGAACCCGTGGTCACACCATTCGCACCAGTCACGCCGAGGGGCTGCGTGAGCGTGATGCCTGTGCCGGTGGCGGAGAGCGTGACGGTGGCGCCGGCGACCGCGTTGCCATTCACGTCACGCGCCGTCACGGTGATGGTGCTTGAGCCCGTCCCCGCGACAACGGACGTCGGCGCAGCGCTGATGCTGGACTGTGCGCCATCGACGCTCCCCGCGCCAAGGGCGAAGGGGGCGCTGAGTGCAGCGGTCAGTCCGGTGGAGGTCGCGCCCAGCGTGTAGCCAGTGCCAGCCTTGTCAATTGCAATGCCAGGGAACGTCGCAACGCCAGTCACCGCCGAACGGCTCAGCGATCCACTGAGTACCCCAGCGCTCGGATTGGTCCCGATGCCGAGGGTGACGGTGCCCGCGAAGGTCAGATTGCGATTGCCAAGCGAGTCGATCACGCCGACGACGGGTGATGGCGTGAGGTCGTCTCCCGCGGTGCCATTCAGTGGCGACGTGAGAAAGAGCAGTGTGGCGGGGGGTGCCGCGATCACGGTCAATATTGGCGCCGCATTCACGAGCAGGCCATTCACCGTCGCGCGGATGGTGCGCGCACCAGTGATGGTTGCGCCGACGCTGCCGGTGGCTAGGCCGCTGGCATTCGTCACGCCAATGGGTTGCACCACCGTGTTGCCCGCGCCGGTCGCGCTCAATGTCACAGTGGCACCCGCCACTGGGTTACCGAAGCCGTCACGCGCGGTGACCGTGATGCTCGCTGGCGTCGTGCGTGAGGCCGGGACGCTTGTCGGCGAGACCACTACGGTGGTCTGCGTGGCATTCACCGCACCGGCCCGCGAGAGGGCCAGGAACGTCACCGGTGAGCCGACGCCACTCGCGCGCGCGATCTGCGTCGAGTCGGTCGAGGTGCGCACCGTACCGAGCGTCCAGTTCGTCGTGGCGATGCCGCTCGCGTTGGTCGGCGCGCTGGCAGGTGACACACTGCCGCCGCCAGCGAGCACGCTCCAGGAGATCAGCACACCTTCAACAGGGTTATTCAACGCATCGCGCACGACAACTGTGAGCGGCACGGGGAGGGTCGCTCCCACCGTATCGACCTGCGCGTCGCCAGTGACCAGCGCGAGTTGTGTCGCGCCGCCTACGGTCGCCGTCACAATGAAGGTCACGCTCGCAGGGCCGCCGGCGAGCGTCGCGCTCGCGACCGTCGTCTTGCCGCCCGCCGCCGCGCCAAGGGTACGCGCGGCGCTCGCGCGGCCATCGGTATCGGTCACGGTCGTGAGTGGCGCCACCGTACCGCCGCCAACGGCCGACCAATTCACCGTCACCCCCGCCACGGGATTCCCCGTCGCATCGGTGATGCGTACTTCATGTGGCGTGGCGAGTGTCGTGCCGACCGGGCCGGTGAGATTATCGCCGCCGGTGATCACGATCTGACTCGCGACGCCCGCCGTTGCAGTCGCCGTGAAGCTGACCGGGCTGCCGTCGAGATCGGTCGCGCTCGCCGTGAGCGCATTGGCACCGACCGCATTGCCAAGCGTCCACGAGGTCAACGACGCGATGCCATTCGCGCCTGTCGTCACCGCGGTCGTCGGCGAGATGCTTCCGCCACCCACCGTCACCGCAAAGCTCACCGCGACACCAGTCACCGCGTTTCCACTCACATCGCGCACCACCACACTCGGCGGAATCGCGACGGCCGCCGCCGCACCCGCCGTCTGCGCATCGCCCGTGTTCAGCGCGAGCGTCGTTGCGACACCCGCGGTGAGCGTGATGGTGCCAGAGGTCACACCCGAGATTCCCGGAGCCGCAAAGGCGAGCGTGTGATCGCCGATCGTGCCGAGGATCGCGAGATCCGAGAAGGTCGCTTCGCCCGTGGTGTTCGTGAGTACGACTGTGGTACCGAGCAGCGTGCCGCTACCTGACGCAATGCTCACGGTGACGGGGATGCCCGACTGGAAGACGTTGTTCTCCGACCCGTCGCGCAGGCGCACGCGGGGCGCGGTGGCGAACGACTCACCATTCACGACGCTCGCGGGCGGAGCGGTGCGCAACGACAGCTTCGTCGCGACACCGGCGCCGATCGTGATGGTGGGAGTCGGAGCAGACGTCAATGCACCGGCACTGAAGGTCAGCGTGTAGCTCCCCGCCGGTCCGTTGATGGCGAGTCCGCCGAAGGTCGCACGTCCAGTGAGATCGGTGCTCGCACTCGAGTTGACGAGGCTCGCGCCCGCCGGGCCGCTGGCGAGTGTGGCGCTCACGGTGGTGCCGGCGGTCGTAATCAGATTGCCGAAGATGTCATTGAGCTCAAGAGCTGGCTGCTGCGCGAACGGCACCGCGTTCGCTGCCGTCGCATTCGGGAGCGTCACGAGACGGAGCGCACTTGCTGCGGCTGGCGTCACCGTGATGGGCGCGCTCGCGACGTTCGCGAGCCCTGCGGCCGTCACGAGGAACGAGAGATTGCTCGCCGCGCGCTCGATGCGCACATCGCTGAAGCTCGCCACGCCACCCACCGCGGTCACGGTCGTGGTGCCAAGCAGCACGGCGTCGGCGACATTCGGGGCCAGCGCGAGCGTGATGTTGCCGGTGAACGCGGTCGCGATATTGCCAAGCGCGTCGCGTACCGTCACCTGCAGTGCCGGAGCGAAGGTCGTGCCCGCCACCACGGCTGTGGGGACCGCGCCGAGCTCCATGCGATCGGCCGCGGAGGAGGTGATGGCGAATGGCGCGGAGGTCCGCTCCAATACGCCGACCGTCGCGCGCAACGTGTAGCCGGTGCCGACCTTATCGAGCGAGAGCGCGGTGAACGACGCAATGCCGGCGACCGCGGAAACGGTCGTCGTGCCACTGAGCGTGGCCGTCGCGGGGTTGGCCGCGAGCGCAATTGTTACTGGGCCGTTGTAGCTCGCAAGGGTGTTGCCACTCGCATCCTGTACCGCGATGCGCACGGCGGGTGTGAGGGCGGCACCCGCGGCGGCGGTGGTTGGCTCCTGGAGGAACGCCAGAGCGGCCGGCGGAATCGCCGTGCGGAAGTGCGCTCCCGTGCCACCGAGCGAGACCCACGCGCTCGAGCGACCGGTCTGGTCGACCGCGCGCGCCTGCCAGCGGTACTGCCCGTTGTCGACGAGTCCGGCGACCGACGTGAGGAACGCGGTCCCGGAGGCCGCCGGCGCACTCGACTGCGTGGCAACATTCGTGAAGGGCGTGCCCACAGTGCGCACTTCAAGTTCCAAACGAATCTGGTCGGCGGGATCAGGATCGCTGACCGTGGCGCCGAGTCGAATGATCGGCTCGTTCGTTGTTGCACCAAGGGCAACTGGTGTGACGCCATCGCTCCGCCGTTGCAAGAGCAGCGTTGGCGCGTTCGGCGCTTCGGCCACGCCGATCGCAAAGTCAGCGGCGCCGGTGCCGAAGGCCACCCAAGCACTCGCGCGCCCGGTTTGATCGACCGTGCGGGCCTGCCAGCGATACTGCGCATTGTCGAGCAGCCCAGTGACGGTGTTCGCGATGGTCGGGGCGCGTGTGCGCGCGGTCGTACTCGTCGCCACGTTGCTGAACGGCGTCGCGAGGGGACGGAGTTCGATCTCGAGGCGGAGCGAATCGCTATCGGCGTCGGCGATCGCGCCCTGGAATGCGATGCGATCGGTGCCGATCGTGCTGCCCGCGACAATCACGGCGGTGAGATCTGTTGCCGAACGCTGCGAGAGCGCGGTCGGTGAAGACGGCGCACGCGGACGCGTCACGCTGATGTCGAACGTCCCGGTGACAAGCGCCGAGACGGAAGTGACTTCGACTTCGTAGGCGCCGGTCTCGGGAAGCCGCACGTAGCGTGCGCACGTGCCGCTGCCGATGATCGGGCAGGTCTCGCTTGTGGCGAGAACCGTGCTCACCCCGTCGCGGCGCAGGGTGACGCGCGATGCGAACGCACTGGGCCCCACGAGCACGGACACGGAATCATTCGCCGACCCACTGAAGCGGAATCGCTTGGCGAAACGATCGGTCTGGCCAGTGGCCGCGCAGTCTTCACCGGTGAGCGTGCTCGACTGCGTGGCCGGGAGGGCGGCGAGGTCAATCACCGCGCACGGAAGGATCTTGAGTGTCACGGGAACGCGAATCAGCCGCGCATCGGGACCGTCATTCGTGAAGCGGAGCGTGTCGGAATACTCACCGACAGCGAGTCCGGAGGGATTCAGCGTGATGGTGAGATCGTTCGGCGCGGTGCCGACCCCAAGCCCACCGGTGATCCAACTGCTCCCCAACTCCGAGACCACACCGAACTTGAGCGTGGGAACCGTGCCGGTGATGGTCAGCGCGACGGTCGTCGACCGCGGCGCGGTACTGCCGACGCGGGCGGAATCCACCAACTCGACGGGGGCAATCGAAAGGGTGCCCAGCGCGGTCGGCGAAAGTAGCTCATCGAGGCTGCAATTCGTCAAAAACGCCGACGCGGCCACCACCAGAAGACTGGGCAGGCGGCGCCGGAGGAAAGCGGGGACGACCATCATACGCGGGACCCGAAAAAGGAACGGGGGGTCACCGCGTCTTCAATAACGTTGTAAGTCAAAGCAGTACCGAGACTTATGGCGATTCACATCGCCGTTCTGTGGGGCACCCATTTCCAGCACGGACACAGCGCGCTCAACGGGAGACGACGGGTAAAAGGTACTGCAACATGGATGCCGCGCTCTGTCGGGTGATGTGCTCTGTTATTGATGCAGATCTTGGTCCCAGAACGCGGGTGAACTGAGAAACGGCTAGGTTTCCGCCCCATGTGGCTCTACCGCGCGATGCCCCTGATCTCCGAGTTGGCCGTCCGATCCTACTACCGGATCACGGTGGCGGGAGGGCGGCTGCCCGCCAAGGGGCCGGTATTGGTGGTGGCGAACCACAATAACTCGTTGGTAGACCCCGCTTTAGTCGCTGCCACCCTGGGCCGAAACGTCCGTTTCCTCGCCAAGGCCCCGCTATTCACGCACCCCCTGATCGGCTGGTTGGTGAGGGGGGTCGGCTCGGTCCCGGTGTACCGGCAGCAGGACGACCCCACCCTCGTCTCCCAGAACCTCGACTCCTTCCGGGACGTCCACCGGGTGCTGGCCGCGGGCGCTGTGGTCGGGCTCTTCCCCGAGGGCATCTCGCACTCGGCATCCCGACTCGCCCCTCTCAAGACCGGGGCCGCGCGGATGGCGATCGGCGCCTCGGCCCAGCTGAAGCACGATTTCCCGATTGTCGCCGTGGGGCTCGTTTTTCGCGATCGCGATGCCTTTCGCTCCGAGGCGCATGTGATTGTCGGCGAGCCATTCGCGTGGAATGATCTTGTGCGCGATGTGAACGATCGGACCACCGTGCGCGCGCTCACCGAACGCATTGAGCTGGCGATGCGGCGCGTGTCGGTGAATCTCGAGCAGTGGGAAGATGAACCGCTCGTGCGTACCGCCGAAGCCGTGTGGCGCGCCGAGTTCGGTGCAGAGGCCTCGCCGGCCGCCGAAGTGGAACGGATTCGTATTGTCACCGACGCACTGCGCGAGTTGCGCGACGGGAGCGAGCATCCCTGGCGTGAGACGGCGATCGAGTTGCGCGCGCATGGCCGTGCGTTGCGGAAGATCGATCTCACGCCGGACGATCTGGTGACGACGATCTCAAGCGGCGAGGCACTGCGCTGGATGCTGCGCAAACTCCCGTTGCTCCCATTGCTGCCGATCTCGCTCGTGGGCGCTGTTTTTTTCTACGTGCCGAAGCAACTCGCCGTGTGGGGCGGCGATTGGACGGCGAAGCGCGAGGGCGATGACACTCTGGTCACGCATCGGATACTCGTCGGGGGCGTGGTGTTTCCGATGTGGATCGTCGTGACGTCGATCGCGATGGGCGTCTGGGCCGGATGGGGTGCGGCGTTGCTGTTCGCGCTCCTCCAGCCGATGTGGGCGTTTGCCGCGCTCGCGGTGGGTGAGCGGAGGCAGTCGATGTGGACGGCGATTCGTCGATATATGTTGCGGCGATTCATTGGGGATCGGTTGGATGCGCTGCGGGCGTCGCAGCATGCGCTCGCGCTTAAGTTGCGGGGGTTGCTGGAGCGGAAGTCGGTCGTGCCTGTGGCATTGCCTGT
>CAYUMN010000048.1:0-6456 GCA_964445835.1 uncultured Gemmatimonas sp. | reverse complement strand
TGCCTGTGGCATTGCCTGTCGCATTGCCTGTTGCCTATCCTGTGGCCTAGCGAAACGAAACGCCGTCGAGTCCGGTGGGCACCGGAAGCCCCAACGCGGCCAGTGCACTCGGGAACACATCGGTCGTCCGACGCGGCTTCACACTCGGCGCGCGCGACATGATCAACGGCACCAGCATCTGCTCGCGGTGCAACGCGCCATGCCCTGATACGTGCACGATCGGCTCCCAGCGCGTGCGGAGGTCCCACCCCGGGGACGCGGAGAGAATGATGTCGCCAGCGCGGGGAGCATCGGAGATGGCGATGAGTTGCACCAGCGCGTCGGGATACTCGGAGTGGATTGTCGCCTCCCACGATTCCGTCGCCGTGAGTGACTCCAAGTCCATACCGAGCTGCAAGGGATCGCCGCTGATGCGATGATACGAAATGCGGTCCGCGGTGACACTGCGATGCGGGTGCTGCGCGCTCTGATGCGGGTGCTCCACCCTCTGATGCGGGTGCTGCGCGCTCTGATCGTCGGCGACCGAGACACGCGCATGCCCTCGGCCGCGCCCGAACACCTCGCAGACTCCAGGCGCGATTGGCACCACCGCGAGATCCACCGACTCGCGCGCCAGCAACTGTGTGAGCATCGGCGTCCACCGCGCCCGCAGCGCCTCCCATCCCGGCCGCACGGTGCGACTCAGCTCGAGATACAAATGCGCCATCGCATTCCCGCTCACCATCACCGCCACGTCGTGCCCGCCGACCACCCACGGATGCGCCCGGACCGAGTGACCCCACGAGGCAATCACTCCGGCGAGATCCTCGTGCCGATGAAGATCCGCATGCCCATGATCGCTCACGACCCAGATCTCAAGCTCCTGCGCGCGCCCATCGCTCGCGAAGCTCGCCCGCAACTGCGCGACTGTTGAATCGACCGTGCGCATCGACTCCAGTACCACCGGATGCGCCGCACCGAAGCGGTGCGAATGTTTGTCGATTCCCGGGTGCGCGATGAACGCCACGCGCGGCCGCTGCGCGCGAATCCGGGCAATCGATTCCTCGCCGATCCAGCGATCGAATCGCAACCACGACTCAAGATCTCCGCGGAAATGCGTCCACGCCATCTTCGCACCGAAGGGAATCCATCCCGTTCCCACTCGCCGCGCGTCAGAGAGCCCGCGGCCGATGTAGGTGAAGGCGCCGAGCGACCGCGGTTCGTGCTCAAAGAGGGTGCGGTACTCACGGGTGAGATCGCTATCCGCACGCACCGCCCCCGCGCCGACGTAGCTGCGCGAGTACGCGGGCCACTTGGTGGCCGAACGCGCGCGGTCGAACCAGCGGAGCCCAGGAATACCCGCGCGCCCCGGGTGGAGTCCCAGAAGGAACGGGGCGTACGCGCTCCCCGTGACCGAGGGAAACACGGAGCTCACCGTATGCGCGCTCCCCTCGGCCCGCAGCTGCGCCAGCGCGGGGAGATGTCCGGCGTCCATCGCCCCAAAGAGGGTATCGGGGCGGGCGCCGTCGGCAACAATGATGCAGAGCGTCACGAGTCAACGTAAACTTCACCCCTCATGGCATCCAAACTGAAACCCAAGAAAGCCGCGGCGAAGACTCCCGCGCCGACTCCCGCGCCGACTCCCGCGCCGACTCCCGCGCCGACTCCCGCGAAGACTCCCGCGAAGACCTCCGCGAAGACTCCCGCGAAGACCTCCGCGAAGAGCCTCGCGAAGAGCCTCGCCAAGCGACTTGCGAGCACTCTCGCGAACACGCTCGCGATCGCCCCCGCGCCCGAGTCGCCCAAGCGCGCCCGTACCGCTTCTGGCAAGCCCGCGAACGCGGAGCGCATGAACGAGGCCGCGAATCTCTCGATCGCCGGACTTCAGGAGCGCATCGCCGAGGGCGTGCGCGCGTCCGGGCAGTTCGCCGATCCCAAGGACGAGATCCTCCAGCGCTCCGCCAACGACGACGCGATCGGTGACTTCTCCTGGGCGCTCACGGAAGATCAACGCCTCCTCCAGTACGGCGGCCCCAAGAGCGACTTCCGCGCCAGTGATCCCTGGCGCGTCATGCGCATCACGTCGGAATTCATTGAAGGCTTCGACAAGCTCGCCGCGATCGAGAAGGGCGTGTCCATATTCGGCTCAGCGCGCACGCATCCCGACGATCCGCAGTATCTCGCGGCCGTGGAGACGGCGCGGCTCCTCGGTGAGAAGGGCTTCAGCATCATCACCGGCGCCGGGCCGGGAATCATGGAAGCGGCCAACAAGGGCGCGAAGATGGCGAACGCGCCGTCGTATGGCTGCAATATCGAACTGCCGTTCGAGCAGGGTGCGAATCCCTACGTCGATACGCTTGTTGGCTTCCGCTACTTCGCCGTGCGCAAGACGATGTTCATCAAGTATTCGAGCGCGTTCATTATTTTCCCTGGTGGTTTCGGGACCTTCGACGAACTCTTCGAAGCGCTGACGCTGATTCAAACGGGGAAGATCTCGCAATTCCCCGTGGTGCTGTTCGGCAAGCACTACTGGGCGGGCCTCGTGCGGTGGATTCAGTCGCGCGTGCTGGCCGAGAAGAAGATCTCCCCTGGGGACATGGACCTGATGGTGGTGACGGACGATCCAAAGGAGGCCGCGCGCGTGGTGGCCGAAGCCTACGAACTGCAGCTCAAGACGGCCCGACACCGGGCAAGGATGAAGGATGGCGAGTAAGAAGCAGAGCCCGAGCCGCGAGCGTGGCGGATTCAAGGCGTCGCGTCATGGCGCGGCGGCCGCTGCACAGTCGGCAAAGCCCGCGGTGGCCGCTGCACAGTCGGCAAAGCCCGCGGTGGCCGCGAAGGCTTCGCCTGCACAGTCAGCCCCGGCGCGCGCGAGCGCGTCGGGGAACAAGGCGAGTCAGAAGCGCGCCGCCGAACAGCGCGAATCGAAGAGCCCGAAAGTCGGCACCAAGGCCGTGAGCAACTTCCTGCGCGGCAAGAAGATCGATCCGCGCAAGATCGACGGCACGGAGACAGTCGTGCAACTCGTCGACGGCGCCTTCCAGAGTTACAACTCGGGCCGGCTGCGCGAAGCCTGCCAGCTCTTCACGGAGTTGATGCTCGAGAAGAAGGTGACGGTCGGCATGACCCTCACCGGCGCGCTCACTCCCGCCGGGCTCGGCATGAGCACGATCATTCCGCTGATGGAAGCGGGCTTCGTGGACTGGATCATCTCGACGGGCGCGAATCTGTATCACGATACGCACTTCGGGCTCGGGCTCTCGATGCATCGCGGCAACCCCACCGCGAGTGACACGGTGCTGCGCGAAGAGGGCGTGGTGCGCATCTATGATGTGTTCTTCGATTACGACGTACTGCTCAGCACCGATGCCTTCTTCCGCAAGATCATTCGCGCGCCGGAGTTCCAGCGCACGATGTCGTCGGCGGAGTTTCATCACCTGTGCGGCAAGTATCTCGTGGAGCGCGAGAAGGCGCTCGGCATTCCGCAAAAGTCTCTGCTCGCGGCGGCGTATCGCTGCGGTGTGCCGATCTACACGTCATCGCCGGGCGATTCGAGCATCGGCATGAACGTGGCGGCGCTCGCGCTCGAGGGCGGGACCTGCCTGATTGATCCGAACAAGGATGTGAACGAAACCGCGAGCATCGTGCTGCACGCCAAACGCAATGGCGGCGAGAGTGGGATTCTCATTGCGGGTGGTGGTTCGCCGAAGAACTTCGCGTTGCAGACGGAGCCGCAGATTCAGGAAGTGCTTGGGATCGACGAGAAGGGGCACGATTACTTCTTGCAGATCACCGATGCGCGGCCTGATACTGGCGGGCTTTCGGGGGCGACGCCGGCTGAGGCGGTGTCGTGGGGGAAGATTGATCCGGATAAGTTGCCGGACGCAGTGGTGTGTTATGTGGACTCGACGATTGCGTTGCCGATTCTGACTTCGTATGCGTTGGCGAAGCGGAAGCCGCGTCGGTTGAAGCGGCTGTACGATAAGCGGGCTGCTATGATGGCGACGCTGTTGTCTGAGTTTCGGGCGGCGAATCGGTGAGATCTGTGGGGGGCGGTCGGCCTCAGCCACGTCAAATCCGCCCTTGCCACACGCGCTTCGCGCGGTGGGGGGGCGGATTTGCCGCGTCTGAGTCCTCGCGCCTGATCGATCTCTCGTTCGCCGGTAACTCAGGAGGGGTTTGCTTTCAGCTTTCCGCGGCGATAAGCCGCAACCCGCAACCCGCGAGCCGCAACCCGTGAGCCGCAACCCGTGAGCCGCAACCCGCGAGCCGCAACCTACGAGCGCCGCGGCGCTAGCGTGAAGCCGAACGGGATTTCCACCAGCTGACGCACATGCTCGCGGCCGACTTTCGCTGGCGCGAATCTCAGCCGCGGGAGGACTGCGCGGACGGCTTCTGCGAATGCCGGGTGTGTGGCGTCGAGCACTTCGAGTGTTGCGAGTTCGGCTCTTCCGGTGGCGCTCACGACAAAGCGGACGCGGGCGTTGCCTTCGAGGCCGCGCGTGCGAAGCAGGCCTGGATACTGTGGCAAGGGCGAATGCGGGAGTAAACGCGCAGCGACGTCGACCGACTCGGCGCCACGTACGGTGCCGGTGCCGATCGGGGATCCAGTCGTTGGGTCACCCGTGCCTGGGAGGCTCGGCGTGCTTCCTTCGGGATACAGCACGGGGGTCGCGCCTTCTGTTGGCGCGGGGATCGCGCTCGGGATCTCCGTGGGTGCGACGAGTGGCGGCACCTCAGTGACGACCGTCGGTGCGACAGGAGGCACCGAAGTCACCGGTGCGCGCGGTGCGGCGGCGCGCGCGGGAGTTGCGGTTGGCTGAGGCACCATCGGTGCCGTGAGGGCCACGATGCGCGATTCGCGCGGGGCTTCGAGCACCGCCGGACTCTGTGCGGTCGCGATCAGTGCGGCGGTGATGATCAACCCGTGCAGCACGAGACTTGCCGTGGTGCCCTCGGCGCCCTGCGTGCGCGCCGGTTGCGAACCGATCAGTTGCGAGAACATGAAGCCTCCGGGTGAGAGTCCTTGTGCTAGGGTACCCGAAGTGGATTACGGCGCTCTATGCAGTTCGATGAAGAGTTGGTGAAGGGAACATTACGGAAGCCTCAGGAAGAAAAAGGTCGGGGAACACGATTGGCGCGCGGTTCAATGGAAGTCCCCCAACGACGGGCGACGTTCGTGCATCTGGGCCAGTGCTTGCGCGTAGCCAGCCGGCGGCGAGGAGTTCGGCGATGATGCGTCGCGCGGATCGGTCGGGAACACCGCTCGCTTCCACGAGTGCGCCGCGCGAGAGCGGGCCGAGTTCCCACGCGGCGAGCACGAGTCGTGTGGCGCTCGCCCGCTTCGCGACAGTCGATTCGAAAGTCGCGTGAAGGGCGGTACGTACGCGGGCGTGCAAGGCGCGAGGCTCGAGTAGCGCGTCGATGAACCGAACCTGATCTCGGATCACATCGAGCACGAAGCGAGTCCAGCGCACGAGTCCTTCCATGCTGCGGGCCCCACGCCCATCGGTCGAATGGCGACGTTCCGCGTCGGCCGCCATGAGCGCGTCGTAATAGCGCGTGCGCGCACGGGCGAATCCACGCGACGGAGTCCACGATCCCTTCGCATCCAATCCAATGGCGATGAGTGATGCGTCAAAGGCAAAGCGCGCGACTCGTCCGTTGCCGTCCCGAAAGGGATGGATGTACAGCAACCGATGATGGCCGGCGATCGTGAGCAGTAATCGCTCGGCGCTGTTTGCAGCCCGTAGAGGATCAAAGCGCTCACCCCAACGGGCCATGAGGGACTCGAGATCTGATGGAGAGGGACCGACGTGCGTTCCGACCGTCACGTCTTCCTCTCGCCACTCCCCTGGATTCACGTCCACGACGCGTCCGCTGTCGGCGATGCGCAGCGCCCGGGCACCGGGAGAGAGGTGGTTGTAGTAGCGCGCATGCAACGCGCGGATGAGCGCTGGCGACGTTGGGTCGGTCGTCGCGAGTCTGCGACCATCGCCGTCGTGAAGCCAATGCAGCAGTTCGATGCTGGCGCGTAGGTCGGCATCGCGGTCACGCTCGGGCCCCGGCGGAAGCGGGGCGGAGGCCGCCGAGAGTTCGGCTAGCGTCGAGGGGCGGTCCTCGATGTAGAGCGAGTGGTGCGTGTGCGCGGCCCGAAAGAGCGGGCGAATCACGTGGCCGAGTCCTTCGGAGATCCGACCTTCAAGACGACCAATCTCCGCAACGAGCGACTCCACCTCTTCCAAAAGTGCCGAAGAGAAGTCGGGCGTGGCGGGCTCAATGAGCGCCGCAAGGAGCATCGGAGGAGTAGACATTTGGCCGATATTATGGCCGCTATTGTGCGGTGTATAAACCTATACATAACAGCGAGTTATGTCAATACTGCTCTCTATGAACGCCGTACTGTGGCCGATAATTTTGCCGACGACTTACCCCACCAGCGCCCCAAACAGCCGCCCCACCAGCGCCGTTCCCCCC
>CAYUMN010000047.1:6535-17554 GCA_964445835.1 uncultured Gemmatimonas sp. | reverse complement strand
TAACTGCGAGATCAAGCTCGATCGCTCGCTCTCCGAGAAGCGGATCTTCCCGGCCTTCGATATCGCCACCTCCGGCACGCGGCGCGAGGAGAAGCTCTACAAGGCGGAGCAGATCGACGCCATCTACACGCTCCGCCGCGGACTGCAGCAAATGCCGCCACAGTCGGGCATGGAGTGGCTGATCAAGCGGATCGCGGGGACAACGTCGAACGATGCGTTACTCGCAGGGCTGTAGCTTGGGATGAAGGATGGAGGCTGGAGGATGAAAGACGCCTCCAGCCTTCATCCTCCAGCCTTCATCCTCCGTTCAGCTCATCCCACAACGAAGCCACCGCCCTCATCCCCGTCCTGAAGTTGACCTGACTGATCCACTCGTCCGGCGCGTGCGCATTCTCGCCGGGAAGTCCAAAGCCGATCAACAACACCGGCGCGTGAAGAATCCGCGCGAAGTCATTCACCACGGGGATTGATCCTCCCTCCCCGATGATCACCGGCGCGCGGCCAAAGGCGCCGTGCAATGCGCGGGCCGCCGCGTCGAAGATCGCGCCATTGAGTTCGGCGCGCCACGGATGCCCGCCATGCAATGCCGTCACCTTCACGGTGATGCCCTTGGGCGCGACGCGCTGAATGTGCGCGTCCACCAATGCCGCGATCTCGCCTGGATCCTGATCCGGCACCAACCGAAAACTCACCTTCAGCATCGCCTGCCCAGGGAGCACCGTCTTCGCGCCTTCGCCGGTGTAGCCGGACAGCATCCCGTTCACTTCGCAGGTCGGGCGCGTCCAGAGCTTCTCGAGCGTCGTGTAGCCCGGCTCGCCGCCGAGGGCCTCGACGCCCAAATGGTGCTTGAACTCCGATTCGTCGAAGGGCAATGCCCGCATGCCTTCGCGCACGGCGTCGGGGAACAGCCGCACTTTGTCGTAGAAGCCCGGGATCGCCACGCGCCCGTCGGCATCATGAAAGCTCGCCACGATGCGCGCGAGTGCCGTGGCCGGATTCACCACGGCGCCACCGTACATCCCTGAATGCAGATCGGAGTTCGGTCCCGTGACGTCGACCTGCAGGTACGCGAGTCCGCGGAGTGAACTCAGAATGCTCGGGATCCCCGGTGCGAACATCGTCGAATCGGAGATCACGCACGCATCACAGGCCAGCCGCTGCTTGTGCTCCTCGATGAACCGCGCGAGGTGTTCGCTCCCCACTTCTTCCTCACCTTCTGCCAACACGATCACATTCACCGGCAACGCGCCCCGCGTTGCGAGATGCGCCTCAAGTGCCGCAATGTGCAGCCAGAGCTGGCCCTTGTCGTCCACCGACCCACGCGCGTAGATGTTGCCATCGCGAATCGTCGGCTCAAAAGCCGGTGTGGTCCAGAGCTCCAACGGCTCGGCTGGCTGGACATCGTAATGCCCGTAAATGAGCACCGTCGGTGCGCCGACGGCGGCCTTCCGCCACTCGGCGACGACGATCGGATGTCCCGCGGTCGCGTGCGTCTCGACCGTCATCCCGATGCGCGCGCAGTGGTCGTGCAGCCACTTGGCCGCCGCTTGCATGTCAGGCTTATGCTCGGAGCGCGCGCTCACACTCGGAATGCGCAGGAACGCGAAGAGGTCGTCGTGGAGGCGCTGGTCGTTGGTATCGAACCAGTCGGCGAGTTTCGGGTCGAGCACGGCAGCAGAGGGCGTGGTCATGGGGTCTTGAGAGGATCGTTGGAATCGTCGGGCCAAGTGCCGGTCCACCCGCGAAGAATCCAGACGCGCCGCTGCGCGGAGGTCTCTCCCGAGCGTTGGAGCGGCAGGAGCGCCCCCATCGTCGCGGAGGCGAAGTGGGGGGCGAGGCGCGCCACAGCCATGGGAAGCGTGTCGGGAGGCGCACCACGCTCATCGAGCAAAAAGAGCATCGTATGTCCTGACGCGGCACTCGACGTCACGCGCGGCCAAAGGTCGTACTGATTCCGCCGCGCCCCGAGATTGAGCGCGTACACTCTCGGATGCTCTGCCATGTTGAACGCGAGCTGGGCCGCATCCTGATACCGATTCACCGTCAGATGCACGGGAACGTCGGCCGCCTGCTCCGCCGCTGCGATACGCAGCACGCTATCCGCGACCGGTCTCCACCCATGCGCCTTCGCAACGGGATCGCGGCGCGCGGCGACGGGCATCCACGGCACCATCACCTGCGCAAGAAGAATCACCGTGACCGCCCCCGCGAGCCCGACCGCGCGCCGTTCCCAGATCGTGCGCATCGCCGGCCGCGAGGCCGCCACGAGGACCAGCGCCGGCACCCAAGCCAGCGCCGGCCAGTTCGCCTCCACCGGTCGGCGAGTCGCACTGTAGACGAAGAATCCCAAGCAGAAGAAGGCCACTTCCGCGAGCAAGAAGCGCTGTGGCGATCCCTTCGGCGACAACGCACGGGAGATCGCGACAACGAACGCACCGAACAGAATCGGCGTCACGAGGAGGAGTTGGCCCCCAACGAGATCCAGCTCGCGCTGCCACCACGAGCCGCGCGTGGCAGCGCCGAGTCCATGGCCGAGCTGGAACCGAAAGGCGATCCAATCGTGCTGCGCATTCCACACGAGCACCGGCGCCATCACCGCCGAGGCGACGAGCACGGCGAGGTACGGCCCCGGCGCCCGGAACTGCGGCTGTAGCTCCTTGTGAATCACAAGCGCGAGCAAGATCGCCACTGGGACGAAGACGCCGGTGAACTTCGACGCCATCGCGACGCCGATCGCGATGCCAGCGAAGAGCCAGTGCCGCGTGCTGTCACCGCGTGCCGCACGCGGATCGACGGCCCGCACCACGAAGTAGAGCGTGACGGCAACGGCGGCGAGGAGGGGTGCGTCGGGAGTCGCGAGCACGAAGCCCGCGGCCGAGAGCGGCATCGCCGCCAAGAGGATCGCCGCAAAGCGTGCAGCATTGTTGGTCGCCAGCGTGCGCGCTGTTGCGGCCACGGCGAGACTCGCCAACGCGCCGAGCAGGATCGGGAACAGCCGCACCCCGATCGGCGTATCGCCAAAGATCGCCGTGCCGGCCGCGATGACCCACGCAATGACCGGTGGATGATCGAAGTAGCCGAAGGCGAGGCGCCGCGACCATTCCCAGTAGTAGGTCTCATCCGGGAAGAGCGGCACCGAGGCCGCGAGCAGCAGCCGCGCAAAGGTCGCGGCGGCAATGATCCAGAGCGCCTGTTGCCACGCCACCCCCGAGCCCGCGACGATCGCCGCGGTGGAGCGTGGCGTAGGCATCCGAGGCGTTGCCAGCGGATGCTCCCCCGAGGGATGCCGCGGTCGCGTCACAGGTCCGCGCACGACTTGTTGATCTGCTTGCAGTCGTTGCAGATCAGTTTGCACTTCCGCCACACGAGCGAGGGGCCGCCACAGTAGTCGCAGGTCTCGCCCGCAGCGTGGCCATCGGGAGGGGTGCTGTCGGTGCTCGGGGGGGTAAGGCTCATGGCCCGCTTAAGTTAACGCCCGATGCCACAGGGCACCGGGCGTCGACCTCACGAAGGCACCGCGGTGCTACCCCCGTTGGGCATACGCATCGAGAAAGGCGACCAACGCCTCGACCGAGGACATCTCAATGGCATTGTAGAGACTGACGCGCATGCCCCCCACCGCCCGGTGCCCTTCGAGCCCCAGCAGCCCGGCCGCGTTGGCCGCTTTCAGAAACTCGGGCTCCTCGGCGCGATCAACGAGCCGGAACACCACGTTCATGCTCGACCGGGCCTCACGTGCGACCGGTGTTTCGAAGCAGTCGTGTCGGTCCAGACAGGCGTACACGGCAGCCGCCTTCGCGGCGTTCCGCGCCGCCATCACCGGCAGCCCGCCCTCACGCAGCATCCACTCGACCATCTCCATCGTCGCCAGCCAGGCCGCCGTCGCCGGCGTGTTCGGCATCGACTCCGCCTCGGCCCACGCGCGATAGCTCAGAATGGGCGGGAGCGATCTCGGGCTGCGCTCGAGAAGGTCCCGCCGCATCGCCACCACCGTCAACCCAGGAATGCCGAGGTTCTTCTGCGCCGACGCGTAGACGACGGCGAGCTCACTGAAGGGGTACGGACGCGAGAAGATCTCCGACGACAGATCGGCGATGACTGGACTCTCTGCCGTGGGCGGCGCCGAGAACTGCACGCCATGAATCGTCTCGTTCCCGCAGTAGTGGAGATACGCCGCATCGGAGGGGACTGGGCCCACAGCGGGCAGCGTGGTGAAACCAGTGGCTGCGCTGGACCCAACGATCTCCACCCGCGAAACTGGACGCGCTTGCGCGACCGCTGTTCTGCTCCAGTGGCCGGACTCCAGGTACGTGGCCGTCCCGGAGGCGGCAAGATTCATCGGTAGCAACGCGAACTGCAGCTGCGCCCCACCGGACATCAGCAGGATCTCGTGTGAGTCGCCCAGTCCGAGAAGTGTTCGGAGACCGGCGCGGAGTCGCGTGGAGACCTCGAGGAATCGCGCCCCGCGATGACTCACCTCCAAGAGGGAGGGTGCGTGGTCGAACGGCACCTGGAGTGCGTCCGCCAGTCGCTCGCGCACGGCAAGCGGAAGTCCCGTCGGTCCGGCCCCAAAGTTGTGAATCTGCGTCATGCTCCAGTCTAGCGCCGCGATGACGCGCGCGGAATCGCGCACTACCCGTCACTTGGTCCTCGGGCGAACTTTCAGACTTGGCCCCCCAACGCGCTGTGACCTCCGCCGCCTCTCTATGACGTACCGTTTGCTCGTGACCGACGAGATCGACCCCGAAGGCGTCGAACTCCTCCGTGCCGTTCCGGAATTCCAGATCGACGTGGTACCGACCCTTCCCGTCCCCGAGTTACTACTGCGCATCGGCGACTACGATGCGATCGTCGGCCGGTCGGCCACCAAGATCTCCGAAGCGGTGCTGCGCAATGGCAAGCGCCTCCGCGTGGTGGGGCGCGCCGGCGTTGGAATCGACAACATCGCGATGGATGTCGCCACCGAACTCGGCATCGCCGTCATCAATGCGCCTGGTGGTAACACCGTGGCCGTCGCAGAACTCTTCTTTGGTGCGGTGATCGGCTTGCTGCGGCACATCCCGCAGGCCGACCACTCGATGCACGAGGGGCGCTGGGACCGCACGGCGTTCATGGGCTCGGAACTGCGCGGTCGCACGCTGGGCATTGTTGGACTCGGGCGCATCGGCACCGCGGTGGCGTTGCGCGCACGCGCGTTCGGCATCACGCTGATCGCCTACGATCCCTACATCGCGACCGAGCGCTTCGCCGCCGTCGGCGTGACGCAGGCCACCTCGCTCGATGCCCTGCTCAGCGCAAGTGATATTGTCACGGTCCACACGCCACTCAACGACGAGACGCGCGGGCTGATCGACGCCGCCGCGCTCGCGAAGCTGCGCCCCGGCGCCATCGTCTGCAACTTGGCACGCGGTGGCATCGTCGATGACGCGGCACTCCGCGCGGCCTGTGAAGCCGGACGGCTCTTCGGCGCGGTGCTCGATGTGTACACGTCGGAGCCACTCACAGGAGACCATCCGTATCGGGCGCGGAACGAGATGCTCCTGATGCCGCACCTCGGCGCCTCCACCGTGGAAGCGCAGCGCGATGTGGCCATCGACGTCTGCGCCGCGGTGCGCGCGGCGTTGCTCGACGGCGAGCTCTCGCGCTCGGTGAACATCGCCGCCGGTCCCGACGACTGGAGCGCGGTCCGTCCCGCGCTCGATCTCGCGCGCCATGCCGCCGCGGTGGCCCGCGCCCGCTTGAGCGACGCCGGACATCGAGCCATCCAGAGCGTGACCGTGAAAGTGGGGCCCGATCTCGCTCCGGCCGCAGGACTCTTGCTCGCCGCGGCGGCCGCTGGTGCACTGGAGGGTATCGTCGCGGGTGATCGTCTCAACTTCATCAATGTGCGCAATGTCGCGGCAGCACGCGGCGTCGAGTTGGCAATCACCGAGGGCGGCGATGCCCCACATCCACGCGCCGTGGAAGTTCGCGTGAGCGCCGGCGGTACGGAACTCCGTGTGGGTGGCGTCGCCGCCGCCGACGCGCCGCCACGCCTCACCCGCATCGGCGCATTTCACGTGGACGTCGCGCCGCGCGGGACACTCATTGTGATCGGCAATGCCGATGTTCCCGGCGTGGTCGGACGCGTCGGGACGCTGCTCGGTGACGCGGGAGTGAACATCGCCGAGTATCACCAGGCGCGTCTCGCGGCCGGCGGTGAAGCGCTCGCCGTCATCTCCGTGGACGGCATTCCCGACCCCGATGTGCGCGTCCGACTCCTGGCGATCCCAGAAGTGCAGTGGGCGACCATCGTCCACCTCCAGGGGTGAGCGCAGGCATGTCCGCCTCGCACGTCGCGATCGAACGTGATGCAGCCGTCTGCGCATCGTACGCGCGCGATGCCTCCGGACTCACCAAGCCTCCCGCGGGAGTGGTGCGGGCGAGTGACGGAGAGGTGATCGTTGATCTCCTCCGCGAGTCGCACGCGAATGGGACCGCGGTCACGCCCGCTGGTGCACAGACCAGTACGACCGGCGCATCGATCGCCGACCGTGGCGTGCTCCTCTCGCTGCGCGCCATGGATCGCATCCTCGACGTGAACGTCGCGGCGCGCACGGTGCGTGTGGAGCCTGGCGTGATCCTGGGCGATCTCGACCGTGCCATTGCCAGCGACGGGCTGTTCTTCGCCCCCGATCCCACGAGTGACCAAGAGTGTACGGTTGGTGGGGCGATCGCCTGCAATGCTTCAGGGCCACGCACGTTGCGGTACGGTGCCACGCGCGCCCATGTCCGCGGCCTCACCGTCGCGCTCGCGGATGGGCGAGTCATTGAACTGCGGCGCCCCGCACTCGAGAAGAACACGGTCGGCTACTTCCCCGCCCAGGACCCCATCGACTGGTTCGTTGGGAGCGAAGGGACACTCGGCGTCATTCTTGCCGCAGAGTTGGCGCTGTTGCCACGTCCGGCGGTCGAGGTCGGACTCGGGATCCCCTTCCCCGACCAGGCCGCCGCGCTCGCATTCATCGTGGCCGCGCGCGAGGACGCCGCGTTGCTTCCGCGGTGCCTCGAGTACTTCGATGCCGAGGCCTTTCGCATTGCGCGGCGCGAGGAGCCCGCGTGGGGGAATGACGGTGACACGATGGTCTATCTCGAGCATGCGGGCGCCGCTGATGCGCCGTTCGACGATTGGCTCGCGCTGGCCGAACGCTCACACGGAGGCGTGGACAGCGCGCGCGTCTTCGATGGGGACGCCGCGATGCGCACCGCGCGTCGACTGCGTCACGCCGTACCCGCCACGATGCACGAGCGCGTCGCCCCCTATCTCGCGCATGGCGGACGTCGCGTCTCCACCGACTGGGCGGTGCCATACCGCCGCGCCGCCGACATCCTCGCGCAGGCCAATGCCTTCGCACGGGAAGCAGGGATCGCGCCCGCGGTGACCTACGGGCACTTGGGCAATGGCCACCCGCATCAGAACTTCGTGGCGCGCGACCCCGCTGAGGTCGCACGGGCAGAAGCGGTGGTCGAGCGCACACTCCACGCGGTCGTCGCCATGGGCGGCACTGTCGCCGCCGAGCATGGGATCGGGAAGGTCAAGTCGAAGTGGCTGCCGCTGCAGGCCTCTGCCCTGCAGCTCGGCATGATGCGCGCGATCAAGCGCGAGCTCGATCCTCAGGGGATCCTCTCGCCAGGCAATATCCTGTGAACACGCCCATCGCACGCTTTGCGACGGTGATCCTCGACGCCGACTCCACGCTCAGCTCGATCGAGGGGATCGACTGGCTGGCGGCGCAGCGCGGCCCCTCGGTCGAGCACGAGGTACAACAGAGCACCGACGCCGCCATGCGCGGCGAGATCACCCTTGAGTCGGTGTACGGACTGCGCCTGCAGAAAGTACAACCATCGCAGCGTGATCTCCTCGCGCTCGGCGACGCGTATTGCGCGACCGTCGCCCCAGATGCGGCCCGCGTGCTGGAAGCGGGACGCGCGGCCGGCGTGCGATGGATCATCGTGAGCGGTGGACTGCGTCCCGCACTCCTGCCCCTCGCCGCGCTCCTCGGCGTTCCCGTCCACGAGGTGCACGGGGTCGAGGTAGCGATCGCACCGAATGGCACCTACGCGGGATTCGACGAGACCTCTCCCCTCACGCGTCAGGGCGGAAAGCCAATGCTCGTTCGCTCACTTGGCGCGCTGGCTGGACCGACGCTCGCGGTCGGCGATGGGCAGACGGACGCCGAGCTCCGGGATGTTGTCGATGCCTTCTGGGCATTCACCGGATTCGTGGCCCGCCCGTCTGTGGTGCAGCGCGCCGACCGCGTCATCACGAGCTTCCGCGAACTCGGCGACGCGCTCGGGCTGTAGCGCCGCTCAGGGCTCCGGCCGCCGGTACTCGGCGGTGTCGACGCGCTCAAAGGCGCTCGCCGGCTCGGCCTTGAACACCTTGAAGAGATACCAGAGCGACGGCACCAACACGCACGCGCCACCAGCGAGACCGATCGTCACCAGCTTGAGTGTGATGTGCGGCGCGGCGGCGCTCTCGATCGTGTGCACACCGGGAATCATCGCGGGGAACTGTGCGAAGGCCCATCCCCACATCAGTGCGCTCACCTGCAGCACCGCCGCGGCGCGCGCGAGCTTGTAGCGGCGCGTGAACAGCGCACCGATCGTCGTGACGGCGAAGGCGCCCGTGAGAAGTTGAAATGGGAGCGCCCACGACCGCGTGAGCAGATTCCCCGTGACTCGCATCGGGGTGCTCTCGCCAAGCAGGAGCGCGCTCCCCGCACACACGCCGACGGCGACCGCCGCCGCAAGCGCCATCCGTCGGAAGTCCTCCTGCAGCTCAGACTCCTGCACCTCCACCGTCAGATACACCGCGGCGAGGAAGGCGAACACCGAGAGCGTGAGGAACCCCACCGTGAGCGCGAATGGGGTGAACCATGGCATCACGTAGGTATCCACAAAGCTCGCGCCCACTGGGAGCGCGAGCGATCCCGACACGAGCGCGCCCACACAGATCCCGAGCAGGACCGGCGTCACCGTGCTCGCCACCGAGAAGACTCGTCCCCAGTACTTCTGCACGGGAGAGTTCGTGGAGTCGTAGGCGCGAAAGGTGAAGGCCGACCCGCGGAGCACGATGCCCACCAGCATCAGCGAGATGGGGATATGCAACGCTACGGAAAGATGTGCGTACACCGGCGGGAAGCAGCTGAAGAGCAACACCACGACTAGAATCACCCAAACGTGATTCGCTTCCCAGATCGGTCCGATGCCGTCCTCAATGGCGGCGCGCTGACGCGCGGCGCGCGGTCCGTGGGCAAAGAGATCCCACACGCCCGCGCCGAAGTCCGCGCCGCCCAACAGCACATAGGCGTTGAGGGCCAGCATCGTCACGCCGGCGAGGAGGTAGGCGAGGTTCACGACGATCTCACGGCGTGCGCAGCTCTTGGGTCATCGGCTTCGTCTTGATGATCTGCGCCCAGAGCAGATACACGACCACGACACCGAGGAACAGATACAGCAGCGAGATGCCAATGAGCGGCACGATCAATCCCGGCATCGGCGTCAGGGCATCGGCCGTGCGCATGATGCCATACACGATCCACGGTTGCCGCCCCACCTCGGTGACGATCCACCCGGCCTCGACGGCAATGAAGCCTGCCGGCGTGAGCAGCGCGAGGAAGGTGAGGAGCGGTCGGTCGTGCGCGACCTCCTGCTTTCTCACCCATCGATACAACACCCAGAGCGAGGCCAGCAGCATGAGGCTGCCGAGCCCGACCATGATCTGAAAGGCGAAGTGCGTGATGGCCACCGGAGGCCAGTCGGGCTCGGGGAAGGCCTCGAGTCCCTTCACCTCAGCGTTGAAATCGCTGAAGGCAAGGAACGAGAGCAGCTTCGGGATCTCAAGCGCGTAGGGCGTTTCACGCGTCGCCTCGTTCGGGAATCCCCCGATACGCAACGGTGCACCGCGCTCCGTTTCGAACTGTCCTTCCATTGCCGCCAACTTCGCGGGCTGCCACTTGCCGACGAACTTCGCGCTGATGTCGCCACTCAGCGGCTGCAGCAGGCACGCGGGAATCGCCACCAGCATCGCGATATGCAGCGCGCTCCGGTGAAAGTGATCGTCGGGATTCTTGCGTAGCATCCAGGCATGGATCCCAGCCACAGCGATTCCCGTGGTCGCGAACGACGCCAACGTCATGTGCAACGTCTGATGGAATGAGGCCGGGTTCAGCATCGCCGCGATCGGATCGATGTTCGTCGGGATCCCATTCACGAGATCGAATCCTGTGGGCGCATTCATCCACGCATTCGCAAGGACCACGAAGATGCCCGATACCGTCCCGCTCACCGCCACCGCGACTCCCGCCCACCAGTGCGCTCTCGCCGAGAGGCGCGTCCAGCCATACAGATAGATGCCGAGGAAGATCGCCTCGGTGAAGAACGCGAATCCCTCGAGGGAGAACGGCATCCCGATGATCGCGCCCGCGTACTCCATGAAGCGGGGCCAGAGCAACCCGAGCTCGAACGAGAGCACCGTGCCGCTCACCGCACCGACCGCGAAGAGAATGGCTGTGCCCTTGCTCCAGCGCTTGGCGAGATCCAGCCACACCGGATCACCCGTTTTCAGCCACTTCCGTTCGGCGAGCACCATCAACGCGGGCATGCCGATCCCCAGCACCGCGAAGATGATGTGGAAGCCAAGCGAGAGAGCCATCTGTGTGCGGGCCGCGAGCAGATCGCTCATTCGAAATCCAAGGCGAGGTCCAGACTGGGGGCGCTATGCGTCAGCGCGCCGACCGAGATGCGATCCACCCCCGTCTCCGCGATGCCGCGGACCGTCTCCAGCGTCACGCCACCGGAGGCCTCGGTCCAGCAATGCCCCTTCGCCAACTGCACGCATTCACGGAGGGTGTGGTTCGGCATGTTATCGAGCAACAAGGCCTCCGCTCCGGCTTCGATCGCCACCGCGACCTGCGCGACCGTATCGCATTCCACCTGGATCAGCAGTCCGTGCTTCGCATGCTCGTCATGCGCAGC
>CAYUMN010000047.1:0-6435 GCA_964445835.1 uncultured Gemmatimonas sp. | reverse complement strand
TGCTCGTCATGCGCAGCATGCGCGGCATGCGCGGCGTGCTCGCGGGCCCGCCGCACGGCCAACGCCACGTCCCCGCGACACGCGGCGATATGGTTGTCCTTGATCAGGACCGCATCGGCGAGCGTTGCGCGGTGATTCGCGCCACCACCGCACCGCACCGCGTACTTCTCCAGCACGCGCCACCCAGGCGTCGTCTTCCGCGTGTCGACGATCTGGACCTGGAGCCCATGCACCGCCTCAACGTACTTCGCCGTGAGCGTGGCCACTCCCGAGAGGCGTTGCGCGAAGTTCAGCGCCACGCGTTCCGCCGAAAGGATCGCGCGCGTCGAGCCCGACACCTGCAAGACGGTCTGACCGCGCGCTACCGGCATCCCGTCCGGCGCATCGACCCGCAGCTCAATGTGTCGCTCGAGGATGCGAAAGGCCGCCACCGCGAGTGGGATACCGGCGATCACCCCATCGGACCGAGCCACGAGATCAGCGCGCGACTCGTGTCCCAGGAGGACAGTCGCGATCGTGGTCACGTCATCGAAGGCACGGTCCTCCTCGAGCGCCGCACGCACCAACGCGGTCGTGGTCGCCTCGCTCAGCGGAAAATCCACGCCGCTCGGCCGCATCACTCCCCCGGGTCCACCCCAGGCCCCGGAGGCGTGGGATACGTCCCGCCGACACTCACCATCCGCTCGATCGCCAGCGACGCGCGCGCGGCGATGTCGGCCGGCACGGTGATCCGATGCTCCAACCGCTCGAGCGCACGGAGAATCTTCGGGAGCGTGGTCACCTTCATGTACGCACACGAGGCGTGCTCATTGGCGGCAAAGAACTTCTTGCCGGGATACGCGCGCGCCAGCCGATGCAGGATCCCCACTTCGGTCGCCACAATGAAAGTGTCAGCCGCCGACACGCCGGGGCGCTTGATCATTCCCTCGGTCGAGAGGATGTGCACGCCTTCGGGATCCACGTCGCCGGCGCTCACCGCTTCCACCACGCTCGTCGCGCACCCGCACTCGGGGTGGATCAGGAACTCGGCATCCGGATGCAGCGCACGCTGCAGCCGGATGTTCTCGGGATCGATTCCGGCGTGCACATGGCACTCCCCCATCCACACATGCATGTTCTCGCGCCCCGTGATGCGACGCACGTGCGCGCCCAAGAACATGTCGGGAAGAAAAAGAATCTCTTGGTCGGCGGGAATCGCATTCACGATCTCCACCGCATTCCCCGACGTGCAGCAGTAGTCGCTCTCCGCCTTCACCTCGGCGGTCGTGTTCACATACGACACCACCACGGCGCCCGGATGCTCGGCTTTCCACGCGCGCAGTTGATCGGCGTCGATCGTGGACGCCAGCGAGCATCCCGCCGCGAGATCCGGCAGCAGGACGATCTTTTCGGGCGAGAGGATCGCTGCGGTTTCGGCCATGAAGTGCACGCCGCAGAACACGATCACCTCGGCGTCGGTCGAGGCGGCCTCGCGCGAGAGTCCGAGCGAGTCACCGACGTAATCGGCGACATCCTGGACTTCGGGGCGCTCGTAGTTGTGCGCGAGCACGACCGCATTGCGTTCCTTCGCGAGCGCACGGATCTGGCGCTGCAGCTCCGCGATCTCGGGATCGGCGGACATCGTCGGTGTGGTGGACATCGTCCCTGAAAGTTAGGGGGACGCGGGACGCCTTACCACTCGATGTGGCGCCCGCGCCACTTGTTCTTGGGCTTCGGGAAGTCGCTCCTGAAGTGCCCACCCCGCGACTCGCGGCGGAGGAGGGCACTCTCGACGATCAATTCGGCGGTGTCGACCATGTTCAGCTCCTCGGTCGCGCCGGGCGCGAGACGACTGCGGACCGCATCCAGCTTCTTCCGGGCAGCGCGGAGCCCCAGCGCGTTGCGGTCGATCGCGACGTGCTCCCACATGATCTGCCGGATCTCGTCGGCCGCCACCTGCGCGGCGCCGCGGTCACCCAAAGTGGGGACCTTCCACTTGGTCTCGCGGGGGATGCGCGGCAACCGCGTCTGATTCACGGCGTCGAGCGCCACCCGTTCGGCGAAGACCAGCCCTTCAAGAAGCGAGTTCGACGCGAGCCGGTTCGCGCCATGGACCCCCGTGCGCGAGACCTCACCGCAGGCGTACAGGCGGTCCAGCGACGAGCGCCCCGCGAGATCCGTGATCACGCCGCCCATCATGTAATGCGCTGCGGGGGTCACCGGGATCAGGTCGCGCCGCGGATCGATGCCTCGAGCCAGGCAGATCTTGAGAATCCCCGGGAATCGTCGGGCAAAGGTGCGGGAGAGCTTCCGCGCATCGAGCCAGACCCGGCTGCCACGCATCTGCTCGCGGAAGATCTCGCGCGCCACGATATCGCGCGGCGCCAGCTCGGCGAGCTTGTGCTTGCGAATCATGAAGCGAGTGCCGCGATCGTTGAGCAGCACCGCGCCTTCGCCGCGCACCGCCTCGGAGATCAGCGAGAGCGGATTCTCCGGCGTATCGAGCGCCGTGGGATGGAACTGCACGAACTCCATGTCGGCGACCTTCGCGCCCGCGCGGTGCGCGATCGCGTAGCCGTCACCGGTGGCGACCAGTGGGTTCGTCGTGTGCTTGTAGAGCTGTCCGCATCCCCCCGTCGCGAGCACGGTGGCGTCCGCAATGATCTCCACCGCGCGCCCGTCGATATTCGCGCGCACCCCGTAGCATTTGCCGTTCGAGACCACGAGATCGAGTGCACGCGCGGTCTCAAGCACCTGGATGTTCTCGCGTTCCGTCACGCGATGAATCAGCGCGCGCGCGACTTCCGCGCCCGTTTGATCGCCCTTCGCATGCACGATGCGCTTGCGCGAATGGGCCGCCTCGCGCCCGAGCGTGAACCGCCCAGTGCCGTCCATATCGAACTGCGCACCGGCGTCGGCGAGTTCGCGCACACGGGCCGGGCCTTCGGCCACCAGCACTTCGACCGCGGCGCGATCGCAGAGGGCGGCACCGGCCGCGAGCGTGTCGATGCGATGGAGCTCGGGTGAGTCACCGGCGCCGAGTGCGGCGGCGATGCCTCCTTGCGCCCAGGCCGTGGCAGAATCCCGCAGGGTACGCTTCGTCAGGACCACGACCTCGCCATGGTCCGACGTCCGCCACGCGGTGTGCAGCCCGGCGATGCCCGATCCGATGACCAGGAATCGTGTGCGAATGCGTTCGCTCAGAAGATGCTCAGATTGATGTAACGCTTCGGATTGCGCTGCAGATCGGCCAGCAGGCTGCGCATGTCGAGGATCAGTGAATCCGAGTTGCGGTAAAGACTCGGGTCCTTGAAGAGCAATCCCAGGGACCCCTCACCGCGTTCCACGCGCCGCATGATCGAATCGGTGCGCGTCAGGATGCTGTTCAGGTTCCCCTCGGATCCCTGTAACGAACGCGAGATCGCGTTGAGTCGTTCGCTGGTCTCGCGCAGGTTCGTCGCGGCCCGCTGCGTCTCGGCCATGATCTGCGCGATCTCATTGCGCGACGTCGCGGAGTCGAGGCGTCCGATCGAGCGCTGCAGTGCCGCGGCCCCAGCGGAGAGGTCCCCGACCCCAGCGCGAACACCGGCGGCAATGATGTCGAGATTCTGCGACTGCGTCCGGACCGTGCGCGTGAGCTCGGTGGACATCGTGCTGAAGTTCTTGATCGTGAGTCGAAGCTCACGCGCCGCACTGTCGTTGAAGGCCGTGCGCACGCGCTCGGACACCGACGCGACGTTGCCGGCGATACCCCCCGCCACCGACGTCAGCTGGGCGATATCCGGAAGCACCGCGCCAGGGAGCGCACCTCGCGGCGCATTGACCGAATCGTCCAGTTGGTTGTAGACCTCGCGAATCGCCGGCGCGCCCTCACGCCGCGTCACGACCGCCTGCCATTCGCCGAACAGCGTCGCGGCTTGGATCAACACCACCGGATGGGGCGGCAGCTTGATGCCGGGGTCGAGCTTCATCGTCGCTGTCACCCAGCCGCTGTCGGCGAGCGCGATCGACTCAACGCGCCCCGCCTGCACGCCACGAATCACGACCTGATTCCCGACCGCCATGTTCCCGACGTCACGGAATCGCGCCGTCACCGACGAACGCTTCTGACCGAACTCGGCCTGCTGCAGCCAGAGGGTCGCGGCGACGATCGTCGCCATCCCCCCCAGCACCGTGGCGCCGACCAACCAATCGTTCGAGCGGTTGTTCATCGTGCTCTCCCCAAGAGCCAGACCAGCGCCCAGAACGCATCGAGGACGAGGATCATCACTGCAGATTGGACGACCGCACTCGTCGCGGCGCCACCGACGCCCTGCGCACCGCCGCGTGTTTTCAGCCCCGCCGCCGAGGCCAGCATCGTCACCGCGAAGCCGAAACTCGCCGACTTCACCAGCCCGTACCGCACATCGAAGCTATCGAAGAACAACCGCGCCCCTTTCAGAAACTCAGGGCTCGAGAGATTCAGCAGCACAAGCGACGCGGCCCACCCGGCGAACAGACCCACGAACATCGCCACGCCCACCACCACCGGGAACATCAGCGTTCCCGCCAGCACGCGCGGGACGACCAAATAGGCGATCGGGTCGAACGAAAGTGTCTCTAGGGCGTCGATCTGCTCCGTCACCCGCATCGTCCCGATCTCAGCGGCGATGTTTGCCCCCACTCGGCCGGCCAACGCCAACCCGGTGAGCACGGGAGCCAGCTCCAGCATGATGGTCTTCTGGACCAGCGTCCCGACCAGGTAGCGCGGGACGGCCCCAGTGAAGCTGTAGCTCGCCAACAGGGCGAGCACGACCCCCGTGAAGAGGGCGATCAGAATCCCGATCGGGATGGAATCCACCCCTAACTGACGGGCCTGAAGGGAGAAGTTCGGCCCCCAGGTCCGCACATCGCGCAACGAGCGCCCGGCCTCGAAGGTCAACCGCCCCGCCGATCCGATGGCCTCCATCGCTTCACGGGTCCCACGACCGATCGCCTCGATCATCTGCGGAACATACCGCTTTCTCCACCCGCGACCAGTAGTCGTTTACGCGTTATGTTTCTCCGGTCCGAGTGCACCACGGGGCACCAGGCCTCGGCAGTGCCCCCCGCAAGTCCGAGGATCGTCCGCTGGGCAAGCTTGTCGTCCTGATGGTCACTGCGTTCGTGGATATGGTGGGGCTCCTCATGGTGCTCCCGCTGTTGCCATTCTACGCGACTCGGTTCGTCGGGCATGGTCCCCTCTGGGAAGCGCTCAACGCCATTGGCATGGGGGGCGAAGGTACCGTCATCGCCCTGCTCGTCTCCTCCTTCGCCGTGGCGCAACTCGTCAGCGCCCCCGTCTGGGGACGAGTTTCCGATCGCTACGGCCGTCGCCCCGCGCTGCTCATCGGACTCGCCGCGAGCGGTATCGCGTACGTCGTCTTCGCCTACTCCGGTTCGCTTGAACTGTTGTTCTTGTCGCGCATCGTCCAAGGCGCGGGGGGCGGCACGGTTGGCGTCATTCAGGCCTACGTGGCCGACGCCACCGAACCGCACGAGCGCTCCAAGGCGCTCGGCTGGCTCTCCGCCGCCACGAATGCCGGCGTTGCGCTCGGCCCCGCCCTCGGCTCCTTTTCGGCGCGCATCGGCCCCGAGTGGCCCGGGCTCTTTGCTGCCATGATCACGCTCGTGAACATGGGCTTCGCGTGGAAGTATCTCACCGAATCCAACGAACACGTTGGCGTCGCCAAGGCCGATCGCCCGAAAGTCTCCGGTTCCAAGGAGACCATGCTTCGCGTCACCACGCATCCCGGACTCCCCGCGAGTCGCCTGATCTGGATCTACGCGATCGGCATGGGCGCCTTCCAAGGCATGACCGCGATCCTCGCCCTCTTCCTCTTCAATCGCTTC
This sequence comes from uncultured Gemmatimonas sp., assembly GCA_964445835.1. Taxonomy (GTDB): domain Bacteria; phylum Gemmatimonadota; class Gemmatimonadetes; order Gemmatimonadales; family Gemmatimonadaceae; genus Pseudogemmatithrix. Next base: position 585 of record CAYUMN010000047.1, on the reverse strand, counting down.
GGCATCGACGAGACGAGCATCGGCTGGGTCTTCGTGTACATCGGCGTGCTCTCCGTCTTCACGCGCGCCGTGCTCCTCGGGCCACTCGTCGATCGCTACCATGAGGCCAAGCTCTCGCGCTACGGCGCGACCTTCCTCGCCCTCGGCTTCCTCGCGCTCCCGCTGACGACGAACTACGTGGGCCTCGCGATCGCGATCGCGCTCATTCCGCTCGGCACCGCCTTCACCTTCCCCTGCGTGACGGGGATGCTCACCCAGGTGATCCCGAATCACGAACGCGGGTTGTACATGGGCGTGCAACAGACCTTCGGCGGCGCGGCGCGCGTGGTCGGTCCGATCTGGGCGGGATTCGCCTTCGACTATCTCGGCGAAGGGGTGCCCTTTTATACCGGGGCAGCGCTCGCGGCCTTCACGATTCTGCTCGGCATCGGGATCGAACACCATCTGCCCGTGCGCGCGCCGGCGAAGGCGTAACGGCTCAACGCTCTGACGCACCCGACTCGGACGGGCGCGCTTGGAACCCTTCCGTGCGCTCCTGCGTCGCCGGATGCCGCGACATCGACGCATCCTCGGTCTCGGTGATCA
>CAYUMN010000046.1:4297-17825 GCA_964445835.1 uncultured Gemmatimonas sp. | reverse complement strand
CGCGCAAGCCGGGCATGTCGCGCGACGACCTGCTGAACTCCAACGCCGGGATCGTGAAGTCGGTGGGCGAGCAGATTAAGCGGACCTCGCCCAACGCGATTGTCATCGTCGTGTCGAACCCCTTGGACGTGATGTGCTGGGTCGCCAAGGAGGCCACAGGCTTCCCGCGTGAGCGCGTGATCGGGATGGCTGGGGTGCTCGACACGGCGCGCTATCGCGCCTTCTTGGCGACCGAACTCGACGTCTCGGTGCGCGACATCCAGGCGATGGTGCTCGGCGGTCATGGCGATACGATGGTCCCGCTGATCTCTTACACGACCGTCAGCGGCATCCCGATCACGCAGTTGATGGAGCGGGCAACGCTCGACGCGATTGTTGATCGCACGCGGAATGGTGGCGCGGAGATCGTGAAGCACCTCAAGACCGGTTCGGCGTACTACGCGCCGTCGGCCGGTGCGGTGCAGATGGTTGAAGCCATCGTGAACGATCAGAAGCGCATTCTGCCGTGCTCCGCCTGGCTTGAGGGCGAATACGGGATGAAGGGGCTGTTCCTGGGCGTGCCGGTCAAGCTTGGTCGCAATGGCATCGAGAAGATTCTTGAGGTGACGCTCACCGTGGACGAGCGCGCCGCCCTTGAGAAGAGCGCGGCGGCCGTGCTCGAGCCGATGTCGGTCGTGAAGCGCTAGCGGCATCACGCGGGGGGGGCCGAACGGCCCCTCCCGTTCTCTTGTTGGTCTCTTGAAGCTTTCGGGTCACCTGACCCCGCAGAGGACACGCATGGGCTGGTTGCAGCAGTTCTGGGATTCCACGATCGGCAAGAAGGTCGTGATGGCGGTGACGGGGATCAGCCTCGTCCTGTTCACGCTGGGGCACATGCTGGGGAACTTGCAGGTCTTCCTGGGCGCCGAAGCCTTCAATAACTACGCGCACAGCCTGCAGTCGCTCGGGCCGCTCCTCTGGGTGGCACGCATCGGCCTGCTTGTCATGGCCACGCTGCACATCGTGTCGGCCGTACAGCTGACGGTCCGCGCCCGCGCGGCGCGTCCGCAGCAGTACACCAAGCGCGAGTCGCAGATCTCCACGCTCGCGTCGCGCACGATGCGGATCGGTGGAATCATTCTCGCCGCGTTCATCATCTTCCACATTCAGCATTTCACGATCGGCAACCTGCACCCGGCCTTCGCCAAGGGGCAGGCGTACGGCAACGTCGTGATCGGATTCGAGAGCAAGGTGGTCGCGGTGTTCTATATCGTCGCGATGTCGTTCCTCGGCCTGCATCTCTTTCACGGGGTCTGGGCCGGCGTGCGCACGCTCGGTCTTGCCAAGCCAACTCCCATGCCGATGGAGCGGACGCTCGCCCTCGGTGTCGCCATCCTCGTCTGGGCAGGGTTCATCGCCGTTCCGCTCGGCGTCCTGCTTGGCCTCGTCAACTAAGGCGCGCGACTCATGACACTCAAGCTCGACGCCAAGATCCCCGCCGGCCCGCTCGCAGAGAAGTGGGACAAGCACCGCTTCGACATGAAGCTCGTGAACCCGGCCAACAAGCGAAAGTTCAGCGTCATCGTGGTGGGTTCGGGACTCGCGGGGGCGGCCGCATCGGCGACGCTCAGCGAGCTCGGCTACCACGTGAGCTGCTTCTGCTTCCAGGATTCGCCTCGCCGTGCGCATTCGATCGCGGCGCAGGGCGGCATCAACGCCGCGAAGAACTACCGCAACGACGGCGACTCCGTGCAGCGGTTGTTCTACGACACCATCAAGGGCGGTGATTTCCGCGCCCGTGAGGCGAACGTGTATCGCTTGGCGCAGGTGTCGGTGGACATCATCGACCAGTGCGTCGCGCAGGGCGTGCCGTTCGCGCGCGAATACGGTGGTATGCTCGCCAACCGCTCGTTCGGTGGTGCGCAGGTATCGCGCACCTTCTACGCGCGTGGGCAGACGGGCCAGCAACTCCTGCTCGGCGCGTACCAAGCGCTCGAGAAGGAGATCGCCGGCGGCGGCGTGCAGATGTACGAGCGCCATGAGATGCTCGAGCTGGTGCTCGTCGACGGCAAGGCGCGTGGCATTATCGTCCGTGACATGCTCACCGGCGAGATCGAGTCGCACGCGGCGGACGCGGTGATCCTCGCCACGGGCGGCTACGGGAACGTCTTTTATCTCTCGACGAACGCCAAGGGGTGCAACGTCACCGCGACATGGCGGGCGCACAAGAAGGGCGCGGCCTTTGCGAATCCCTGCTTCACGCAGATTCACCCCACGTGCATTCCGGTGGCGGGGGATCATCAGTCGAAGCTGACGCTGATGTCCGAGTCGCTGCGCAACGACGGCCGGGTGTGGGTGCCGAAGAAGCGTGAGGATGTGGGTACGCATCCGTCGCACATCGCCGAAGAGGATCGCGATTACTATCTGGAGCGGAAGTATCCCAGCTTCGGCAATCTCTCGCCGCGCGATATCGCGTCACGGGCGGCCAAGGAAGTCTGCGACGACGGGCGCGGGGTCGGCCCCGGCGGTCGGGGGGTGTATCTCGACTTCGCCGACAGTATCTCGCGGTTGGGCAAGTCCGCCATCCAAGAGCGTTACGGCAATCTGTTCGATATGTATCAGCGCATCACCGACGAGAACCCGTACGAGCGTCCGATGCGCATCTACCCGGCCGTGCACTATACGATGGGCGGCCTCTGGGTGGACTACAACCTGATGAGCAATGTGCAGGGCCTGCATGTGCTTGGCGAAGCGAACTTCTCCGATCACGGGGCGAACCGCCTTGGGGCCTCGGCGCTGATGCAGGGTCTCGCCGATGGCTACTTCGTGATCCCGTACACCGTTGGCGATTACCTCGCGAGCACCACGCTCGAGAAAGTGACGACCGATCATCCCGAGTTCACCGCCGCCAAGAACGCCGTCGAGGAGCGCACCAAGCGACTGCTCAGCATCAATGGCAAGCGCACGGTCGACTCGTTCCATCGCGAACTTGGCCTGCTGATGTGGGACAAGTGTGGCATGGCGCGCGACGAAGCGGGGCTCAAGGAAGCGCTCGTGAAGATCCCCAAGCTTCGTGAGGAGTTCTGGCAGAACGTGAAGGTCCCGGGGAGCGGCGCCGAGTTGAATCAGTCGCTCGAGAAGGCTGGGCGTGTCGCCGACTTTCTTGAGTTCGCGGAGTTGATGTGCCTCGACGCGTTGCAGCGTGAAGAGAGCTGCGGCGGGCATTTCCGTACCGAGTATCAGACCCCCGATGGCGAAGCGCTGCGCAATGACGAGAAGTATGCGTACGTCGCCGCCTGGGAGTATGCCGGCGAAGGCAAGACGCCGATCCTCAACAAGGAGCCGTTGGTGTTCGAGAACGTCCACCTGAGCACCCGGAGCTACAAGTGAGCGCCGGTGCAACGATGAATCTCACGCTGCAGGTCTGGCGTCAGGCCGGCCCGAACGTGGCCGGTAAGATGGTCGAGTATCCGGCCAAGCACATCAGCCCCGACATGAGCTGCCTCGAGATGCTCGATGTGGTGAATGAACGGTTGATCGAGGCCGGCGACCAGCCGATCGCCTTCGATCACGATTGCCGCGAGGGCGTCTGCGGGAGCTGCGGCATGATGATCAATGGTGCCGCGCATGGGCCGATGAAGCTGACGACCGCCTGCCAACTGCACATGCGCAGCTTCAAGGATGGCGATACGATTGCGATCGAACCGTGGCGCGCCAAGGCGTTCCCGATCGTGAAGGATCTCGTGGTCGACCGCAGCGCGTTCGATCGCATTATCCAGTCGGGAGGCTTCATCTCCGCGCCGACCGGCACGCCGCAGGATGCGAACGCGTTGCCGATCCCGAAGCCCGATGCCGACCTCGCGATGGACAACGCGGCCTGCATCGGCTGCGGCGCCTGCGTGGCGGCCTGCCCGAATGCCTCGGCGTCGTTGTTCACCGCAGCGAAGATCGCGCACCTCGCCGCGTTGCCGCAGGGGCAGCCGGAGCGCAAGAAGCGCGCGATAGCGATGGTGGCCCGGATGGACCTCGAGACCTTCGGTGGCTGCTCGCTCTTCGGCGAGTGCATGGCGGCGTGCCCGAAGGGCATCAGCATCGATGCCATCCAGCAGATGAATCGCGATTACGTCCTCGCCATGGCGACCAAAGTCGAGACGAAGGAATGGAGCGGTAGCGCGTGAGCCAGTCCCTCTATCGGGAACTTCCGGCCGCGCGTCGCGTGGCGTTACTCACCAAGCTCATTTCCGAGCGCAAAGAGATTCGTGCGGTGTACATCGCGCGGATGGCCAAGCGCGGCGGATTCCGCGCGGTCACGTTGCAGACCTGGCCCGCGGCCAAGCTGGCGCAGGAAGTCGTGCGTATGAATGCGCAGACGCCGGATGACGAGATCGATCTGCTCCAAGCGCTCTACGTCGACGTCGAACCGAACATTCAGGCGGATTTCCTCGACGCGGCTGCGGTGAAGGCGGACGGCGCATCGATCGATGAGGGGATCGAGCCTCCCTACTGTGACGACGCGGCCGTGCGGAAGGCGGCCACGCACATCCGCCTGAAGCATGGCGAGAATGGCATGCATTACCTCCGCACGATCGCGCGGTACAACCCCGGCGGTTGGCCAGGGATTGTCGAGCTGCTCCAGGAGTTTGGGGTCAGCTGAACCACGCGGCTTCGCGCGCCGAGCGTCAGCGTGGCCCGACTCCGCGGGCGGCAGCCAACTTCTCGCGGACCTCGCGAAACCAGTTAGTGACCACGACGAGTTCACGCGGCTCGCTTCCATCCGGCCGCGTGGCAATCATGAAGCGTTGGCCATCCGCCGTGACGGTGTAGCCACGGGACGGGCTGAACGGCACAACGACGGTCTGCTTGAAGAGCTCAATCGGCGTGCCAAGTGTCCCCGTCGCCGGGTCGAAGGCCACCGACACGACGCTCAAGCCGCTCCGGTAGATCAGCTCGCGTCCGCCCTTGGCGAAGAGCGGATCCGATCCCCCCTGCGTCGACACCTGCAGCCGACGCCCCGTCAACTCCGGATAGGGCACCACATACACCTCGTAGCGCCCGGAAGGGCCTGAGGAGTACGCGAACCAGCGCCCGTCCGGGGAAAACACCGGGTAGTTGCTTCCCGCCTCGAGAATCGGCTCATCCTGCCCCGAGGCGAGGTCGCGCCGTCGGAGACGGTCGACGCTTCCCGACGCCTCGTTGTAGACCATGGTGCCGCCATCCGGGGTGAAGGCCGGATAAAAGAGATCCGATTCGCCAGACACGAGCACCCTCGCGGGCAAACTGGCGTCCGCCACGCGTGCATAGAGATGAAACGCCGGCCGCTCCGCGCTCCAGACGACCTCCTTGCTGTCGGGGGTCCACGTCACCCCGAGATCCGATCCGCCCCCCGTCGTGAGGCGTGTCCGCGTGCGGCGGCTGAGGTCGAGCACCCAGACGTCCCAGTCGTCGGCGCCGCGCTCGACATAGGCGACCAGGCGCCCATCGGGCGAGAGGGCGGGGGCGACCGCGCTGGCGTTCGCCCCGGCAACGGCGGTGCGACGGCCCGAGCGATCGAACCACTCGAGTGCCGTGGGCGCCTCCCATCGCGATTCAATGCCGTACACGAGCGTGCCATCGTCCGAGTATGCCAAGTACGGTCGTGCCTCGGTGTCATAAACGGCAACTCCATCCAGGACCGGCACGGGCAGCCCCTTGGCCTCCACGGATCGGGCATCGAACTCCACGGCGAAAATAGTGCGCCCGCGGAGGAAAATGAGATCCCCTGTCGGCAGCACACGGCCATACGCCGCCCCCTTCACGAGGACCCGGTGTTCCCCGGTCTTGATGTCGAGCACCTCCACGTCGGACGAGGTCGCGGGGGTGCGGTAGCTCGTGAACACCACGTGGCGATCGTCAGGGAGCATTTGCGCATGCCAGTGTCCCAGCACGCCCGAGTTTGTATCAGGCGTGGTCAGTCGCGTCGGCGCGTCCCCCTCCCGCGGCATGAGCGAGAGACCGCTACTGTAGCTCTGGGTCAGGATGATCCGGCCATCGGGAAGCCAGTCGCTACTGAAGAAGCCCGGACCGATGGTTTGGCTCGCGCCACCATCGATCGGCAAGACCAGCTGCAGGGCTGCTTTGCGAAACGTGAGGCGGCGTCCGTCCGGCGAGACCGCCGGGAACCGCGCATCGTCGGTCCCAGCGATCGGCGTCCAAGCCTCCCGATCCATGCGGCGTGCCATGAACCGGGCGGTCCCGCCGTTGCTGGCCTCGACCACCAGTACGCGACCATCGCGCGAAAGTGAGAACGATCCGAGCATGTGGTCGCCCGGATTGAGAAAAATGCTACTGCGCGTCACGGCGCGCGCGTCGGCCTCAGGCCCACGCGTGATCGCCACGCCGAATGCCGCCACCGCCACCACGGAGGCCACCCCCGCCACGCCCGTCGAGCCGTCGGCGCGGCCACCGCGGGCATCATCCCCGAGCCATATGAGGCCGAACCATAGGAGGGCGTCGAGAGCGCCGCCGCAAACTCCGCCGCGGTCCCGAAACGATCGGCGGGCAACTTCGAGAGCGCGGTGCTGATGGCGGCATCTACGTGCATCGGCACCGTGGCCCGTGTGCCGCGCGCCGAGCGCGGGGCATCGGTGAGTACCCGCGCCACGATGGCCTGCGCCGTTGGCCCAGTAAACGGCGGCTCACCGGTCAGCATCTCGTAGAGCACGCAGCCGAGCGCGTACACGTCGGCCCGCGCGGTGATCTCTCGCTCCCCCATCGCCTGCTCCGGCGACATGTAATGCGGCGTGCCGAGCGACATCCCCGTCTCGGTCATGCGCGTGTTGCCGGTCTTGCTCGCCGCCAGTGCGATCCCGAAGTCCGCCACCATCGCCGTGCCATCGTGCAGGAGAATGTTCTCCGGCTTGATGTCGCGGTGAATCACCCCGCGCCGATGCGCGTAGTCGAGCGCGTTCGCGACCTCCTTGGCGATCTTCAGCGCATCCTCGACCGGCAGCTGCTTGTCCCGCGCGATCCGGTCACGGAGCGTTTCGCCCTCAATCAGGGGCATCACATAGAACACCGTGCCGTCCACCTCGCCCGAGTCGAACAACGGGAGAATGTGCGGATGCTGCAGGTTCGCGGTGGTCTCGATCTCCTTCAGGAACCGCGCGGCGCCGATCACCGCCGCCAGCTCTGGGCGCAGGATCTTGAGCGCCACAGGGCGGTGATGTCGGACATCTTCGGCGAGATACACGGTCGCCATCCCCCCGGCGCCGAGCTCGCCCTTGAGGATGTAGCGATCGGCGATGGCGATGCGGAGGCGTTCGGTCGCGGTCATCGGCAGAACTTACCTCTGGGCGCGCGACTCCGCCTCTCCCCGTCGGGCCACCGATGTGACGATTCCATCACCACGAGAACCACCCGGAGCTAGCGGTACCGCTGCATCAGCCGCTCAAGGGCTGCACTCCCCGGACACAGCTGCTCGAACGGGAGATCGACCAAGGGCGTGGGCACCGTCCGGAGCGCGGAGTGCATGTCGTGGCCACCCTCGGCCACAAAGAGCAGCCCCGTGGCGACTTCTCCCCGCAACTGGCAGGCCCGCACATGCGCGTATGCCGAATCGCGGTTGGTGGGGTCGTACGTGGGGTCGACCGAACGCAGATGTACGGTGTCGCCGTCATGGAGCGTGACGCTCCGCACCGATTCGGTCGTCTCGGGTAGCTCGATCGAGTGGCGGAGGGGGACGAAGTCGGCCACCACCGCCTCGACGTCATGCTGCCGCGTGTAAGCGTAGCTCTTGGTGCTGCCTTCGTGATCGTTGAATGTCACGCAGGGCGAAATAACGTCGACGAGCGCGAAGCCCTGATGCGCGATGGCGGCCTTGAGGATGGGCACCAACTGCTTCTTGTCGCCGGAGAACGAGCGGGCCACGAAGGTGGCCCCGAGGGTGAGCGCCAAGAGCACGGGATCGATCGGCGCCTGCTCGTTGGCCTCTCCCTTCTTGCTCTTGGTCCCGATGTCCGCCGACGCTGAAAACTGGCCTTTGGTGAGGCCGTAGACGCCGTTGTTCTCAATGACGTAGAGCATGTTCACGTCACGTCGAATCACGTGCGCGAGTTGCCCGAGCCCAATCGAGAGCGAGTCGCCATCGCCCGAGATGCCGATGTAGGTGAGGTCGCGATTGGCCGCATTGGCCCCACTCGTGACCGACGGCATGCGTCCATGAACGGAGTTGAATCCATGCGATTGCTTCATGAAGTACGCCGTCGTCTTGGATGAGCATCCGATGCCGCTCATCTTCGCCGCACGGTGCGGAGGGAGTTCAAGTTCCCACGCCGCCTGCACGAGGGCGGCCGTGACGGAATCGTGTCCGCACCCCGCGCAGAGCGTCGACATCGCGCCCTCGTAGTCGCGCTGCGTGAGCCCGAGCCCGTTCGTACGGGCCGTGGGGTGCTTGACCGGAGGCTTGGCAATCGAGGTCATGCCGGCACTCCGGCAAAATGGGTACTCACGGCCGTCACCACGGCCTCGGCAGTGAGGGGCATGCCCCCGTAGTCGAGCACGGGAATCAACTCGTCGCGTGGAATACCGAGTTCCATCGTCAGGAGGGCGCGTAGCTGTCCGTCGCGGTTCTGTTCGATCACAAAGGTGTGTTCGTGCTTGCCGAGGAAGTGTCGGACCTCCGTGTGGAACGGGAATCCACGGATCCGCATCACATCCACGTGCATGCCGTCCGCTCGCAGGCGATCGGCGGCTTCGAGCACGGCGGCCTGACACCCGCCAATGGTGACCAGCGCGATGGATGCGGCCGGCTGCCTCGTGATGACTGGGGCAGGGAGCGAGTCCGCCGCGCCGTCGATCTTCCGCTTGAGGCGGTCCACTACCTCTTGATATGCGTCCGAGTCCTCGGTGTAACCAGCGTGCTGGTCGTGCCCAGAGCCGCGCACGAAGTACGCGCCCTTGCCTCCGACACCGGGAAGCGTGCGGGCGGCGACTCCATCGCCATCGACATCCAGGTAGCGTGAAAACTTCTTGATCTTCTCGAGCGCCGCAGCGTCGAGCACCTTCCCGCGGTCGGGGCGATACCCGTCGTCCCACGTGAAGCGCTTCACCATCCAGTCATTCATGCCGATATCGAGATCCGATGCCACGAACACCGGCGTCTGATACCGTTCGGCGAGATCGAACGCCTCGACGGTCATCGTGAAGCACTCGGCGGGGTCGGCAGGGAAGAGCACGAGATGCTTGGTGTCGCCGTGCGACGCGAACGCGAGCGAGAAGAGATCGGCCTGCTGTGTGCGCGTCGGCATTCCGGTGCTCGGGCCGCAGCGCTGGACGTCCACAAAGACCGCCGGAATGTCCGTGTAGTAGGCGAGGCCGATGAACTCCTGCATCAGCGAGATGCCGGGGCCCGAGGTGTTCGTGAAGGCACGTGCTCCGGCCCAGCCCGCACCGATCACGATGCCGGCGGCCGCGAGTTCATCTTCGGCCTGAATGATGGCGTAGCGGTGCAGCCCCGTTGCTGGGTCGATGCGGTACTGCTCGCAGAATCCCTTGAACTGCTCCATCAGGGCGGTCGCGGGCGTAATGGGATACCAAGCGCCGACCGTGGCGCCCGCATAGAGGGCTCCGAGCGCGCAGGCCGTGTTGCCGTCAATGAGGATGGAGTCGCGGGTCGCGTCCATCGCCTGCACATGGAACGGGAGCGGGCAGGTGAAGTGGGTGTGGGCGTAGTCGTACCCCAGCCGGATGGCGCGCTGATTCGCCTCGAGCAATCGCACCTTCTTGCCGAACTTCTCGTTCAGCATCCCCTCAATGATTGCCATGTCGAGATCAAGGAGCGCGACCAATGATCCCGCATAGACGATGTTTCGCAAGAGCGTCCGATCGCGGTCCTTCTCGAAGGCCTCGACGCACATCTGGCCGAAGGGCACGCCGAGAATGGTGATGCCCTCCCGGACGAGCGTCGGATCGAGCGGCCAGGACGAATCGTAGAGCAGATAGCCGCCCGGCCGGACGGTCGCGACATCCTTGGCGTAGGTCGCCGGATTGAGCGCCACCACGAGGTCCACCGCTGCGGGGCGTGCGGTGTACGCGTCCTTGCTCACGCGAATCTCGTACCAGGTCGGCAGACCCTGAATGTTCGACGGGAAGATGTTCTTGCCCGTCACCGGAATGCCCATCCGGAAGATCGCCTGCATCAGCAGGCTGTTCGCACTCGCGGAACCGGTGCCGTTCACCGTCCCTATCTTGAACGCAAAATCGTTGACGCCGCTCATAGCGTGATCCACGCCGCGTAGGGCTGCTTGAGGTCGAACGTGCGCATGTCCCACGCCGCCGTCGGGCAGCGTTCAGCGCAGAGCCCGCAGTGGAGACAGACGTCCTCGTCCTTCACCATGATCCGCTTGGTCTGGGGCAGGGCGTCCGACAGGTAAATGTCCTGCTGCGGATTCACGGCCGGCGCGGAGAGTCGTGTGCGCAGGTCGTCAAGCGAGGTGCCATTCGTAGTGATCGTGAGGCAGCTTGTCGGACACACGTCCACGCAGGCATCGCACTCGATGCACAGCGGGGCGGTGAAGTGGGTCTGGATATCGCAGTTGAGGCAGCGCGCCACTTCATGCGCCGTCTGCTCCGCGGTAAAGCCAAGCTCCACTTCGACGCCGATGGCACTGAAGCGCTTGGTGAGCTCTTCGTGCGGCATCTTGGCCCGCGTCGACGGATCGTAGTCGTTCGCGTAGGCCCAACTGTGCATCCCCAGCTTCGCGCTCGTGAGCGTCATCCCATGCGTGGGGCGCTCGGTGACCGCGCGTCCGTGGCACTGCAGGTGAATGGAGATGGCCGCCGCGTGCCCATGCGCGACCGCCCAGATGATGTTCTCGGGGCCCCACGCCGCATCGCCGCCGAAATACACCTGCGGGTTGGTGCTCTGGTGCGTGACTTTGTCGACGATCGGCATGTTCCACTTCGGGTCGAATTCAACGCCGATGTCGCGCTCGATCCACGGGAAGGCGTTGTCCTGCCCGATGGCCAGGATGACCTCGTCGCAGGGAAGAATCACCGACGCGATCACACAACTCGTCTGCTTGCCCGCCGCGTCCACGCTCCAGTCGAGACGCTCGAACTCCATGCCGACCAGCCGCCCGTTCTCCGTCACGAACCGCTTGGGTGCGTGGTTCTCCACAATCTCCACCAACTCTTCCTCGGCATCCTCGAGCTCCCAGGGCGAGGCCTTGAAGTAGGAGCGGCCGCGACGCGCCACCACCTTCACATCGGTCGCGCCCACCCGCTTTGCCGTGCGGCAGCAGTCCATCGCGGTGTTGCCCACCCCGATGATCAGCACCCGCGGCGCAGTCTTCTCCGTGTGGCCGAAGTGCACGTTGGCGAGCCACTCAATGCCGATGTGCACCTGCGATGGCGCATCCCAACGCCCGGGAATGTCCAGTTCCTTCCCCTTTGGCGCGCCGCTGCCGACAAAGACCGCATCGAAGCCTTCATCGAGCACCGCACGCAGGCTCTCGACGCGCGAGCCGTAGCGCATCGTGGCGCCCATGTCGATGATGTAGCCGCACTCGTCGTCGAGGACGTTCGCGGGGAGCCGGAACGAGGGGATGTTGATCCGCATCAATCCGCCCGGCTCTTTGTGCTGCTCAAAGATCGTGACCTCGTAGCCGAGCGGCAGGAGATCGTTCGCCATGGTTAGCGACGAGGGCCCCGCGCCAATCAGCGCGATACGCTTCCCGTTCTTCAGGGCGGGAGCTTTGGGGAGGCGGTCGGTGATGTCACCGCGAAGGTCTGCCGCCACGCGTTTGAGCCGGCAGATCGCGACTGGCTTCTCTTCGACCCGGGCGCGCCGACAGGCGGGCTCGCAGGGGCGGTCGCAGGTCCGTCCGAGGATTCCCGGAAAGACATTCGACTCGCGGTTCAGGAGATACGAGTCGTCGTACCGGCCGAGCGCGATGAGGCGCAGGTAACCGGGCACGTTGGTGTGAGCGGGACACGCCCACTGACAATCCACGACGTGATGATAGTATCGCGGATCGGAGACATCGGTCGCCGCCATCGCTCACTACTCCCGGAGGGGTCAGGGGTAGCTTGGCGATTATGCCGGACGGGGGCAAGGTGGGGAATCCTTGTCGCTCCGTGAGGGGAGCCCCGACTGACCTCACGCCGCGTGCGGCAACCGACCTCAGATCTTCGGCAACGTCACACCGACCTGCCCCTGATACTTCCCCTTCTTGTCCTTGTAACTGACCAGCGGGGCTTCGTCGCCCTCAAAGAACAGCACCTGCGCGATCCCCTCGTTCGAGTAGATCTTCGCGGGAAGGGGCGTCGTATTCGAGATCTCCAATGTCACGTACCCCTCCCACTCCGGCTCGAAGGGCGTCACGTTGGTGATGATGCCGCAGCGCGCATAGGTGGACTTACCTACCGTGATGGTCATCACGTTGCGCGGAATCCGGAAGTATTCGACCGAACGCGCCAGCGCGAACGAGTTCGGCGGCACGATGCAGACGTCGCCCTCGAATTCCACGAACGACTTCGGATCGAAGTTCTTCGGGTCGACGATCGAGCTGAGCACATTCGTGAAGATCTTGTACTCGCGCGCGACGCGCATGTCGTAGCCGTACGCGGAGACTCCGTACGACACGACGCCCGCGCGCTGCTGTGAGCTCTCGAAGGGTTCGATCATGCCGTGGTGCTTGGCCATCTCGATAATCCAGCGGTCGTTCTTGATCGACACGTGTGTTCGGAGGCAGAGGGTGAGGAAGTGCGGCGGGGCCGCCTACGGGATTCTATTCCCAAGACAGCCCCGACGAAACTCCCTGCAAGGGTGAAAGTAGAGACGTGCGCTCAAGGCGCCCCGCCACGGCGCGCTTCGTGGCGAATGGGCGTGCGCCGCTCAGCGGCCGACCTTAGCGACGTCCACCGTAGTTGAGCGCGAACCCGATGCCGAAGATCGGCTCCGCCCCATCGAGTCCGATCGGGAAACTCACGCTCGGGCGCACCGACAACTTGTCACTCACCACCACGCCCAACGCCGCCCCCGCCACCGCGTAGGTGTCGGTCGCGGTGACCCGCGCGAGCACCCCGTCCGAGATGCCCGCCGTGTAGGCAAATCCCAGCGAGACCGAGGGCACAATTGCAAGGCGCGCGGTCTTGAAGAGCTCCCCGCCCGCCGCAATGCCGAAGCTGATGGCGCGCGAGCTGAAATCGGCGCCGAGGCCATTGTAGTTATTCGGGCCGAACCCGAACTGCGCGCTCACGATCGGACAGACCTGGGCACTGCCGCTCGACAGTGGCACCTGAAACCCGGCCGTCCCCGTGGCGAGCAGCGAACTCCCCTGGAAGCCCTCAATGTTGGCGCCGCCGACGCCCAGGCCGGCGAAGACGGACTCTGAGCCTCCCACGAAGTGCGCCCCGAACGTGGTCGTGTTCGGATCGCCCATGGCACCGGCTCCGACCTGCAGGTGATTGAGCGCAAAGGAGGGGTTGCCGAGGCAGGCCTGCGCGGAGAGGGCGCTCGGGCCGCCCAGCGCGACGACGGCGGCCAGGACGGCGAGTAGGCGGGCAGGGG